>DAOWET010000121.1 GCA_030638335.1 Nitrospirota bacterium | reverse complement strand
CATGATGCCTGTTGTTTTCCCATAATAAGAGCGCGCATCCGGCAACAGATCTTATGTAGAAGCGAAACCCTCATGGAGGGCCTTTTCTGGGCTGGTAGATTATAGACCCAAGTAAAGGGGGTCCATGACCCCCCTGGGGTGCAGGTCGGGAAAGACTCGATCCGAGGGGTGGAACCACCCCGCTTAAGAATATGATGTTTTTCATAATAGAAAGTACCGGGGGTATGGGGCGAGCAGCCCCACCAAAAGTTTACAAGAAAAGAATCGCTTTGATTGGAATGTTAACAGTTATGAACACTATAGACACAGACAAGTCCGCCTGTCGTAGGTCGTCAGACTCGATCCGAGGGCGGACTTGTTTGTTTGATGAATAATTATTCCTTGAGCTTCACCTCCCCCGCTTAAGATAATGTCTTTCACATATTAGAACGGTTTTACTGACAAATAATTACGGGGGCGTGGGGCGAGCAGTCCCACTCAAAGTTTTCAAAGCCCTTATAATAAAGCATGCCCAAACTCGACCCCCTGAGCATCTATAAACTCCTGCCAAAGACCAACTGCAGGGATTGCGGTCTTCGCTCTTGCATGTCGTTTGCGAGCGCGCTTATCAGGCAGGAGAAGGTCCTTGACGACTGCCCTCATCTTTCAAAAGAGGCCGGTCAGGAGCTTGCCCCACGGCTTGAGCGGATCGAGCCTGACGAGGGTTTCAGGGAGATGATCAACGGGCTCAAGGCCGAGGTCAGAGGGCTCGACCTCGGTGCAATGGCTCAGGGTCTCGGTGCCACGTACTCCGAGGGCAGGCTCCTTATCAAATGCCTTGGCAGGGATTTCATAATACTCGACAACGGCAACTTAGAGTCCATATGCCACGTGAACGTCTGGGTGGAGCTGATGCTCCTTAATTACTGCAGGATGCAGGGCAGGGGGAGCACGTCTGGCCGTTGGGTCTCTTATGGCGATCTGCCCTCTGCCGCGCCCACGGCCCCGTATTTCGAGAGAAGGAGCGAGGAGCCGCTTCGGGCCATAGCCGACTCGCACACAGAGGTGTTCCTTGATCTAATGGAGATATTCGACGGGACCCCGGCAGAGGGTTTTGACGCTGACCACGCTATTGTCATCCACCCCTTGCCAAAAGTTCCCTTTCTGGTCCTGTACACCAGGCCGGATGAGGACTTCCCCTCTTCCTTGAGAATTCTGCTTGACAGCTCCGTGACCACATACATCCCCAAGGAGGCCATAACCTACACGTGCAGGGGCATAGTGGAGATGTTCAAGAGGATCGTCTCTAAGCACCAGACTGTTACTCAAGACCTCCTGTCCATGTAGCCACGCTTCCTGATTCACTGCATCTGCTGCGCAATATTGCATTCGAAGTACGACAAGTACTCCTCTAAGAAAAAGGATTTATAAATTCATGTTTTTAGTTAAGCCTTTTACGTTTGCTTATTGTTGCCTGTTGTTTTTGATTTTAAAAAGGAAAGTTCACTTGTCTGACGGAGGCATACGGGGTTGGGGTGATGCAGATGCTAGGCGCGGGACATGAAGCTTAATCTCAGATACAGCACCTACCGCGAGTTAAACGGGGTCCATGACCCCTCGCGCAACACAGCAGATGCATTGCATCCAGCCCCGTAGGTCGTCTGAAACAAGAAATGCTAGGCGTTGGAATTAGAGTTCTTGAGCAGATGCGAGACAATGGAGTAGCCACCGCAGGGGGTGGGGTCAATGCCCTGGCGGTACTTGCAGTGCTCGTCCAGAAAACCGCACTCCGAGCAGACCATCCGGCTGATAGTGTCATCGCTTGAGAGGTCGGGCTTGGCAGGCGCAGCATCCGAGGCCCGCTTGAGTTCCATTTTCGTGAGGTTTGCGCGCAGGAACTCATAGGAGCCGCACTTTTTGCGCTCGGTTTTCCCGGGCTTGTATGATTTGCAGAACTTCTGGCAGACCTGTTGTTCCATCTGGATATTATAGCCCCTCACGGAGGGGTTTTGCTAGGTCGAGTCGACCCGTTGTGTTTTCTTTAAAGGATAAACAGAAACGCTTTAGAGATGAGATGCTACGTTACTTTTCCTGGAGGCGCTGGAAGCTGTGCGCTCCAGTTTAAACGAGCCCGTGGCTCGGTTGAAATGGGCCCTGTATATTAAGTAATGTATACAGACACGCCCGTGGTCCTGCCAGCAGGGCTTATACTGGGCTGGAGGCCACATTGGAAATGGGCTCTGGTGAGAGGTTTAAAAACCCCCTGCCCACGGTGGATACTATCATCGAGTACGGCGAGGGGGTCGTGCTGATAAAGCGTAAGAACCCGCCTCCGGGCTGGGCGATTCCAGGGGGGTTCGTGGACTATGGCGAGAGCCTGGAGGAGGCTGCGGTCAGGGAGGCGCAGGAGGAGACGGGCCTTACGGTGAGGCTCAAGCGCCAGATGCATACGTACTCCGACCCCGGGCGGGACGAGAGGTTCCACACGATAACCACCGTATATGTGGCAGAGGGTTCCGGGGAGCTGAAGGCGGCTGACGATGCGGTCGAGGCCGGGGTGTTCACGAGGGACGCCCTGCCCGGAGAGATCGCCTTTGACCACCGCGGGATACTTGAGGACTATTTTAAAGATAACAGGAGGCCTTGATGCTTAAATCACTTCGCAAACACGCCAGATACTTCTACGTACTTTTCGTATTGGTCATTCTTTCATTTGTGCTGTGGGTGCCCGGCATGGACAGAAACGACCGGAGCCAGAGGGAAACGCTTGCGCGCATAGGTGACGACGTGATTACCCAGCAGGAGTTTTGGCGCAGCTACGACAATGCCCAGGAACTTTACCGGGACGTTTACAAGGAGAAATATGACGACGCCATGCAGGCACAGCTCAAGCGTGACGTGCTTGGCGGCATGATCAAGGGGCGCATCCTGATGATCGCGGCAGCGGAGTCCGGGGTGAGTGTTTCTGACCAGGAACTGAACGATACCATTGTCTCCGACCCGGCCTTTTCCCGCGAAGGGGTGTTCAGCGTGGAGGTATACCAGAACACCCTGAGGCTCAACCGCATGAACCCGGCCATGTACGAGGCCGCAAAACGCAGGGATCTGCTTTTGAGGAAGATGACCTCCGTGTACGAGAACGCCGTTGACCTGGCGCCCTCGGAGCTCTCGGGTGTGAGCATGGACAATGAACTGAGGGCCGCGCTTGGGGACGCACTGCTGGACGAGAAGCGGCAGGGCGCTGTGCTCTCATTTGTAAACGCCTACAAGAAACGCTTGAAACTTGAGGTGAACGAAGACCTCGTTCTATGAAAAGGGCTTCCTCCAGCGTTCGAGTCCGCCTGATGATCGGGCTCATGAGCGGCACGAGCCGCGACGGGGTGGATGCCGCTGCTGTGAGAGTGACAGGGGCAGGCCCCGGCGCCGTTGGCACAAGGGTGAGCCTGCTCCACCATACCCGCCTTCCATATCCGCGCGCGCTGGTACTGGCCCTTTCCGATATGCAGTCACTTGACGCGCCTGCCATATGCAGGATCAATGTGGAAGTGGGCGAGGTGTTTGCCCGCGCGGCCATCAGGTGCGCGGAGGAGTCAGGCATAGAGTTAAAAAAATTCGACGCGGTTGCCTCCCACGGACAGACGATCTGGCACATCCCGCCCCAGGGGGGATCAAAACGCAAGAAAAATGGCTCCACTTTTCAGATCGGCGAGCCCGCAGTCATTGCCCGCCGCACAGGGCTCCCGGTGGTCTCGGGATTCCGTGGGGCTGACATGGCCGAGGGCGGCCACGGCGCCCCGCTTGTTCCCTATGCCGACTATATCCTCTTTAAGAGCAAAGCCCCCATTGCGGTCCATAACCTTGGCGGCATCTCAAACGTAACTGTTGTCACCACGGAGTTGGACAATGTGCGCGCCTTTGACACGGGCCCCGCAAACTCCCTTATGGATGCGGCCATGCGCAGGTATTTTAAAAAGCCCTATGACCGCGGAGGCGCAAAGGCCAGGAAAGGTCGGCCTGACAAGGCGCTTCTCGGAAGGCTTCTTGCTCATCCGTATCTTAAGAAGAAGCCGCCGAAGTCCACCGGACTTGAGACCTTTGGAGCGGCGTTTCTGAGTGAGGCGGTCCCGCCGCGAAGCAGAAGAAAAGGCGAGGACGTGCTTGCAACGCTCGCGCAATTTACAGCCCACTCCGTGGCCCATGCCTACAGGAGGTTCGTACTGCCCGAAAGCGCAATTACAGAGGCCGTGTTCTCGGGCGGGGGCACAAGGAACACTTTTCTGATGCAGCTTTTAGGCGAGCATCTTTTACCCCTCAAGCTCAGCCTGTCCGATTCATACGGTGTTCCTGTCCAGGCAAAGGAGGCGATGGCCTTTGCCGTGCTTGGTGCGGGAGCCCTTGAGGGAGTTCAGACGAACCTTCCCAAGGTCACCGGGGCTGGAAGGCGTGTGCGTCTTGGTAGTATTACTATGCCTTAGCGTTTCTGTGCGCGGAGCCGTCTTCCTCTGAAAGGGTCGAGCGGTTCCTGCCCCCGTTCTTTGATGCGTACAGGGCGCTGTCCGCGCGTTTGAGCAGGTCGCTTTGGGACTCGTCAGAGCTTTTTATAGTGGCAACACCGAGGCTCATGGTTATGATCTGCTTGCCCGGCGCCCTTTCTACAGACGATGTCTCGATCCTCAGCCTCTCTGAAGTATCCATGGCCCCGCTGGAGGCGGTCTCGGGCAGCAATATCAGGAACTCGTCCCCTCCGTAGCGGCCCGCAACATCGCTCTGCCTGAGTACTGAGCATATGGCCCCGGCCACCCTGATCAATGCGGTGTCCCCTGCTGCGTGGCCGAAGTTGTCGTTGACGTTCTTGAAAAAGTCCACATCGCAGACTATCACCGAGATCGGGTGCCCGTAGCGTTTCGCTCGCCAGAACTCGCGCTCCAGTTCCTCGTTCACGGCCCTGCGGTTGAGCATGCCTGTAAGGGGGTCTGTGCGCGAAAGTGTCTCAAGCTCCCGTATGAGCCGCTTCTTCTCCTCATCCGCCATTATCCTGTGCGTGATGTTATGGGTATATTCCACGACGTATTCCACGTTCTCGTTCGGATCGAATATCGGGTAGGTGATGATCTCCACCCATGCCGTGTCCCCTCCGGGCATTTCCACCTCCTTCTGTTTGGTCTCGGGAGATCTTGTATCAAAGGTCTTGCTGACCACGCATTTGTCGCAAGTTTCATCCCTGCCCTCCAGTATCCGGAAGCACTGGTTGCCGATGAGGGTCTTGATCGTACGGCCCTTCAGCTGGGCGTAGCCATCGTTTGCGCGGACGATGTTCATATCCCTGTCGAATATGCAGAAGGGGTCGTTGATGCTCTCGAAGATGAAGTCCATGAAGTTCTCCGACTCCTTGAGCGCCCTGTCCATGTGCCTGCGCTCGGCCATCTCACTTTCAAGCTCCTCGTTGGCCTCCCGCAGCGCCGCAGTGCGTACCTCCACCTGATCTTCAAGGGATTCCTTGTACTTTATCAGCTCACCCTCTGCCTCACGCACAGACTCTATGCCACGGTCCACCTTCTGCAAAAGCCCTCCTATCACGAGCACGAAGGCCACCATGACCAGGACCGGCATTGAACTTGTAACAAGGATCGTATGCCTCATCTGCTCCACGCTTGCGGTAACGTCACTGTAGATCGCGAAGGCGCCAATAAAACTTCCGCTGTCCGTTAAGGGCACATAGGTCTCCACAACATACCTGTCAAAGCTCTGGCCCTCAAGGGATTTTGTGAATTTCTTTATGAGGTAGGAATAATCATTGCCCTTTGCAACGACATTCTTGAAGTAGGGCTTTGTGTTCTTTGTTCCGATGTCTTCGGGGTCAGAGGAAAACATCACTTCTCCTGTGGAGGAGAATATCTTTATCTTGAGTATGCTGAAGTCCCCGCTTATCTCCGATGCCATCTCTCCATAAAGGGCCGGATCGGTGAGCACAACGCTTTCACGGACGAAGTCCTTGCTCAGGTGTCGAGCCAGGCGGCTGGACTCCTCCGCGGTCCTGTCCTTTATAAGGTCCATGTATGAGGGGTAGACAAGGAGCGCGCTCATCAGAATGAAGAGCACTGCGATGAAGACCGAGAAAAAGAAGATGGCCCTGAGGTTTCTTTCTTCAAAAAATATGTTCTTCATATCTCCTGGCAGTAAACGGAAGTATCCTGCAACTCTAACATTTTACGACAAAAAGCCAGTTAAGTCAACAGGTTGCGAGATTTTACTAGTACCACATGGCCTTGTCTTCGGGGACCTGCCAGTTTATGAAATCGTAGAGAATGCCGATGGGCGACTCCTTCACGCCCTTGAAACGCTTGTGCAGTATGGGGGTGGCGTCAGGCACATAGAGGAAGGTATAGGGCTGGTCCTCTGTGATGAGTTCATGGATCCTGTTGTATATGGCCTTTCTTTTTTCCTGGTCACAGCTCTGCCTGCCCTCGATAAGCAGGCGGTCCACCTCATCGTTGGCATAGGAGACGAAATTGAACTCGCGCTCGCCGGTCTTCGAGGAGTGCCAGATATCGTAGAGGTCCGGGTCGAACCCGAGGCGCCAGCCTATGATGATGGCCTCGAACTGTCTCGTATGCACGTGTTTGTGCAGAAAGGCCTGCCATTCCCTTGTCTCTATCTTCATTTGCACGCCAATGGCCTTGAGCCTCTCGCTGATTATCTGCGCAGTTTTAAGCCGCTGTTCATTGGTCTGGTTGGTGATCACCGTGAAGCTGAAGGGTTTCCCGTCTTTGGCAAGCAACCCATCGGGGCCCGGCAGCCATCCGGCCTCTGCAAAAAGAGCCAGCGCCTTTTCAGGGTCATAGTTGAAGTCCTTCACAGCAGGGTTGTAAGCCCATGAGTCAGGGTGGAAGGGCCCGTTTGCGGGCTTGCCAAGGCCCAGGAGCACTCCCTTTATCAGCTCTTCCTTGTTGATGGCATGCGTCATGGCCCGCCGGATGCGCACGTCAGCGAATCGGGGGTCCTTGAGGTTGTAACCCATATAGGTGAAGACCGGCACTGGATAGCGGTACTTATTGAAATAGTTCTTGAACTGTGGCTTCTCGGTCTCCAGCTTGTATTGCGAAGGCGTGAGCCCCATGTGGTCCAGGCCTCCGCTCCTGAGTTCCAGCAACTGAGTTGACTGCTCGGGTATGATGCGCATGATGTACTTGTCTATGCCGGGTGTGCCCTCGAAGTAATCCTGGTTGGCCTCAAGCACCACCTTCTGGCCGGTGTCCCACTGCTTGAACCTGTACGGGCCCGTGCCTATGGGTTTTCTATTAAGCTCGCTCTCGCCCACGTTGGTGCCGCTAAGCAGGTGCTTTGGAACAATACCCAGCCCCCATGCCTCCACTGCCGGGGCAAAGGGTTCCTTGTAAGTGATCTTTACGGTGTAGGGGTCTGTGGCCCGGACGTCCTTGACAGGGCCGTAGATCGAGCCATATGGCGTGGGTGTATTGGGGTCTGTGACCGTATCATACGTGAACACTACGTCGGCGGAGGTAAAGTCTTTGCCATCGTGCCACTTCACATTCTCTCTAAGGTGGAACGTGAGTTCCCTGCAATCCGGGCTGAACTCCCAGCTTTGGGCAAGTTCTCCGGTAAGGGTGAGTTCAGGCGTGTACCTCACCAGGCCGCTGAAGACCATCCCGCTTATACCGCTTGAGGTCGTGTCACCTGTAAGCATTGGCAAAAGGCGCTTCGGTCCAGCGCTGCTGCCTTCGGAGAAGGTTTTGGGGTTCATGATATTGGGCTCTTGCGAGCATGCGGCGGTAAATATCAGGCCGGCAACAGTGAACGCGACCGCAAGGGTCCTTATGAGTGCGGATGGTCTTTTAAGAGCCTGGCGCAAATGCGTGCCCCGCCCTTGCCGGCTATTGCCCGGCTGGCGACTGCGCCGGTGGCACGGGAGAGCCTGTTGCTTGTGCCGGAGCACCGGCCTGCGGAACCGGTGAACCTGTGCCTGCGGGGGGTACGGCGCTCTGCCCTGTGGGGATCTCGCCCTGAGTGGCCGGTGCACTGGTGGGCTTTACGACCGAGCCGCTGCCGCCCTTTGAGGCCGTAATGGCCAGAAGAAGCGAGGTCAGCATGAAAAGTACGGCCACATAAGTGGTTATCCTGCTTAAGAAGCTGGTGGCACCGCGGCCGCCAAACACGGTCTGGCTGGAGCCGCCTCCAAAGGCCGCGCCCATCTCGGCGCCCTTGCCGCCCTGGATAAGCACTATGAATATGAGTGAGAATGAGACGAATATATGTACTACCAAAAGAAAAGTGGCCATTTAACTTATTATCCTCCGAAGTTCACTATCTGTGCAAAGCTTTCTGCTTCCAAGCTTGCGCCGCCTACGAGAGCGCCATCAACGTCCTCGCAAGCCATTAGTTCTTTAACGTTTCCGGGCTTTACGCTCCCGCCGTACTGTATGCGCATGGAGGCCGCCGCATCCGCCCCGAGTATCTTCTCGATGTGGGAGCGTATGAACTTGTGCGTCTCCTGGGCCTGTTCCGGTGAGGCGGTGACGCCCGTGCCTATGGCCCAGATGGGTTCGTAGGCTAATATGAGCTTATTGGTGTCAAGTCCTTTTAAGCCGCCGTCAAGCTGCCCGGCCAGAAGGTCGTTGGTCTTTCCTGATTCGCGAACTGAAAGGGGCTCGCCACAGCAGAATATCACTGTCATGCCTGCGGCCTGGATCGCCTTGGCCTTTTTGTTGAGGAACTCGTCGGTCTCATTGAAATACTCCCTGCGCTCCGAGTGGCCGACTATGGCGTACTTGCATCCCACGTCCATGAGAAGCGATGGCGATACTTCTCCTGTAAATGCGCCCTTTTCCTCGTGGTACACGTCCTGTGAGGACAGGCCAACGTTAGAGCCAGCCAGCTTCTTGCCTGCGGCGTGAAGGGCTGTGAAGACAGGAGCTAAAACTATCTCCACGGTGGTGTTGTCCTTCACCAGTGGCAGGAAGGCGTCAATGAAGGCCTCGACCTCGGCCACGGTCTTCTGGAGCTTCCAGTTTGCCGCTATACAGGGAGTTCTCATAAGACAAATATTATATACCTATATGGGTTAATAGGGCAAGCCTGCTTGATGGTGTACCAAAAGGGGCTTGATTGCCTCCCCCCCCGGTTGTAATTCCTTTACAAAACCAATCCTCCGTTGCATAATACACTGGATACGAGATTCCTGCTCTTCTGAGAAAATAGGCTGCGTATCTATTTAGATGAATAAATAATATTGCCGGTTCTTACTTAATTGATGAGGAAATAAATGAAAACTGGAGATAAGAAAATCATAGCAGGAATTATTGTTTTTTGGTTTCTTGTGTTTTCAATTGCATATCTTGTAATTTATCCGCCTGGTGAAAGTGCACATATATTGACAAATATTGTGGATATAACAAAGAAGGGAGAGATTCAATGGCACAAGGTAATCTTTAAGCGTAAAGGACGATATCATTTACATGTCTCTTTCTATAAAAAAGATATTGGTGAACAAGAAAGCAATAATTACCCTTTGAGATCAAATGAATCAAATAATACTACCTTAAGAATGGAGATGGAATGCTATTCAAACAACAAACTTATTAATAAATTTATGCATAGCGGAAAAGTTAGTCTTTTTGAAGGAATAGATGAATGGAGATACACATTATTTGTTATAAAAGTGCCCGAAGAATTGCCATTGAAAACTACATTATCATGCAAGTTTGAGGTAAAGAGTCCGGAAACAAAATATAGCAAAATATATGGAGTTAAAGATGTTAATCTTTGGAGAATGACACATTGAGGCTATTGAGGATAAACAGGGACACTTCCCAATTACTCTCTTATATTTTTAGAATCCTAGGAAAGTGTGACAGCAGCTCTCTCGCACAGGCGAATCTGTTGGAGGGATTCCCCTGTGCTCGAAGAATATCTACTCGGTTCTGACAACACTTCCTTCTGGCAGTTCATCCACAAGCCTTTTCGTAGCCTTCTCAAGCCTTTTCGAGTCCGTGTCCTCCAGCGTGACCATTACCTTGTAATCAGGCTCCTTTATCTTTGGGTACGAGCCCATGATCACATCCGGGAACTCCACGGCCACGTGGTCAATGATATGCGCGATACAGAACTCCTCCCTGTTAACAAATACTTTTTTCAATATGAAGGGCTTTTCCCGGAAGCGTTCCTTTACTGCCTCGAACTTGTCCTTCAGGTACTCGGGCACTCCCGGAAACACATAAACATTTTTGACCCTGACCAGGGGGAAGAACATATCACCCTCGGCTATGAGCTCCGCGCCTTCCGGGATCTCGCTCATCTTGCTTATGGCGTCGCTCTCCCTGATCCTGCAGGTGTCTCTCAGCAGTTCGGCCATCTGCTGGCTCTGGACAGTGCCAAGCCCGAGCCCCCGGGCCACCCCCTGCATGGTCACGTCATCATGGGTGGGGCCCACCCCGCCTGAGGTGAAAACGATATCATGGGCCTTTGAGCAGGATGCAATGCGTTCCGCTATGGCCTCCACGTTGTCGGAGATGATCTCGATGGAGCGGAGGTTCACCCCGAGGGCGCGCAGTTCCCCGGCCAGGTAGGGGGAGTTCCCATCCCTTATCTTGCCCGAGAGGATCTCGTTTCCGATGATTATGATGGCCGCTGTCTTTGCCATGGTCTGCGCCGGGGATTCTCCCTGAAAAGTGTATTGTTCAGTATATCACAGGCCGGTATTATGTCAGTGCAGGGATAGTGTTATGGCAGCAGGTCTCTGATGTTTATTCGTGGTCATCGGATAGGCGCTCAAGGTATTCCTGCCACTCCGTGGGCACCATCTGCTTCTTCTTCGTATTACACTCCTTGCAAGCGGGCACCACGTTTCCCTTGGTGGATTTGCCTCCCCTTGCAATGGGAACGAGATGGTCCATGGTGAGTTCTTTCGGCTTGAAGTCCTTCCCGCAGTAGTGGCACACTCCCTTTGAGCGCTTTTGCTTCCACCACTGTGAGTCCCTCAGCTTGCGCGCCTTTTCGCGCTCGCGCCTGAGCTCTTCCGGGCTGACATCAGAATAGAAATATCCCATGAATGATTTTATCAGAGTGAGAGCAAGTTGTGGTGGGACTGGAATAAGTTGATGCAAGGCTTATTCCTGTCCTCGCTCATATGCTGGCGATTATTACAGAAGAATGGGCAAGGCGGGAGTCTCCATTGCGATACTTTACCCCGAAGCTACTGAGGCGGCAGCCTCCAGTAAAAAACCTGCATGCAAATAAAAAAGGGACCGTTGCAGGGTCCCATTATATTTGCATGTGTTTGCCTTAAGACGATCGAAGCCTGCTAGACCTGAGCCGGATGCTCCAGTTAGAGCGATTCCATTGCACGCTCCAGACCTGAAAACGGTCGGGGCGAAAGCCACCAGTTTAAACGAGCCCGTGGCCCTGGGTTTGTGATTCCTGAACACGTTCGAGGCTGACAGCCACCAGTTAAAAAGGGGCTATGCCCCTTAGAAGCCGCGCTTGATCTCTTCTGAGTCGAAGTACTGTTGGTAGAGGACATCCCATTCGGGGCTGCCCTCTGGCACGTGGCGCGAGAGCGATTCGATCTTTGCGCGAGCTGCGTCGTCGATGTCCTGGCCAATCTGGAGCTGCTCGAAGATGGCGCGGCGGATGGCGTGGCGGACGGTACCTTCTTCCTCGATGATGTCGATCGTATCCTTTGCCAGAAGCTCCCTCAGGAGCACGTGGGACATGTGGGTGACCTTGTCGTCTGATAGCATCATACGATTATCCCCCGGTCCCTGATGAGCTTCTGCTTGGTGAGGTCGAAGAGCTTGCGGTAGTCGTATCCCCCGCGGTCGATCTGGCCCTCGTGCTCGCTGAGCATCTTGCGGACCTCGTCGTTCACGCGGTCTTCCACCAGAAGTTCCTCAAGCAGTATGCGCTCCACTTCTTTGGCCAGTTCCTTCGGGTCAACGTCCTGGACCACCAGTTCCTCGCGGTAGAGGGTGTCCACTATCCGCTTGGACATGGGGGGCAGCCATGTTTTTGGTATTCTCATTTTTCCATGTATGACAGGATGGCTATGCTCCGTGCCCGCTTTATGGCCACGTTGACCTCGCGCTGGTGGCTTGCGCAGTTGCCGGTTACGCGGCGGGGGAGGATCTTGCCCCTGTCGGTTATGAAATTCTTGAGTGTCCGCGTGTCCTTATAGTCGACGAACTCGATCTTCTCCGAGCAGAACCTGCAGAACTTCCTCTTCCTGTGAAAACGTTTATGAAAAGCCACTTTATATCACCTCTCGTTACATGCTGTTTTTAGTTTTTTAAAAGGGTTCGACGTCAGATGCTTCTTGCGGGGCTGAGCCTGAGTAGCTTCCGCCGCTTCCGCCGCCTCCGCCCTCGTCCCTTCTTCCAAGGAACTTGACGTTGTTTGCCACTATCTCCATCTTGCTGCGTTTCTGGCCGTCTGATTCCCATGAGCGTTCCTGTAGCCTGCCTTCCACGAGCACCTGGCGTCCCTTGCTCAGGTACTGGCTGCAGGACTCTCCCTGTTTTCCCCAGACGGTAACGTCGATGAAGAGGGTTTCTTCCTTGAACTCCTCGCCCGAGCGGTACTTGGAGTTGATCGCTATTCTCAGGTTGGCAACGGGCGTACCCTGCGCGGTATACCGGAGTTCCGGGTCCGCGGTCAGGTTGCCGACCATTATGACCTTGTTGAACATAAGCTACTCCTGTTTGGTTGT
>DAOWET010000203.1 GCA_030638335.1 Nitrospirota bacterium | reverse complement strand
GGCCAGGGATGGACGAGCCATCGGAGTTTGAGAGCGATGCGGGCGCGCCTGTGGAGCATTTTGATGCGGAGGCAGTGCCAGAGGTGCCGGAGACCGTGACCCTGGAGCCGGATGCCGGGGCTGCTGTGGAGCATTTCGAGCCTGACACCAGCGAGGTGGAAGGGGAAGAGCCGGAAGAACTGGAAGAGGACGCCACGATGGTGATGGCGGCCCCCATATTCGATATGGACACGGGCTCAGGGATGGACGAGCCATCGGAGTTCGAGAGCGATGCGGGTGCGCCTGTTGAGCATCTGGTGCCTGAGGAGGTAGAGGCTGCCGGGGATGAGACCGCTTCCTATGACAGTGTCGCGGGCGCGGAAGTTGAGCACGCTGAGGCTGATATGGCCCCTGTTACACACACTGAGGCCGACACTGAGGCCGATATTGAGGCCGCGCCTGACTTGGAAGAGGCCGCTGCCTTTGAAGAGGCTCCCTCTGCTGATGAGGCTCCTTCTGAGGAGGAAGCCGTGGTTTATGAAGAGGAAGATGCTGACTCCACGATGGTGATGGAGGCCCCTGTGTTCGATATTGATACAGGGCCTGATATTGAGGCCGCACCTGCGGAGGATCTGGCCCCGGCCTTTGCCCCGCCATCTGAAAGCGCAGAGGCCGCAGAGGCCGTGGAGATGGAGACTCCTGATGATGGCTTTGAGGACGACGCATTTGCAGGTTATGACGAGAACCCTGACGGGGACATGATCATCGGGGGGATCGATATGGACATGGATATGGAAGTCGAAGCTGACGAGGATGAGTCAGCCGGCTTTGGCGCGGACGAGTTCCTCTCTTCCGAAGGGGGGGGAGGGCTTGAGCCCGGGGCCATGGACATGGCAGAGGACGTGCCCATGGACCACTTCGAGGTGGGCGAGATAGAGTTAGGCGAGGAAGAGGAGTATGAGAGCGCTTCCGACCTGGAGCACGCTGCCGAGAGGGTGGCTGAGGAAGTGTTCGTCGAGAAGATGGACGAGGATGACACGATGGTGATGGAGGCCCCTACCTTTGACGAACCTGCCGCGTATGAAGAGGCCGTTGAGGCAGAGCCCGCTATGGAGGTTGAGGAAGACGAAGGCATGACCATGGAGGTTGCGCCGCCTGCTTTTGAAGAGGCTGCCGTGGAGGTTGAGGCAGAGCCCGTTGTGGAGGTCGAAGAGGAAGAGGAAGAGGAAGCCGCGCCCGCCTTTCAGGAGCCTGACCCTGAGGCACTGCGCCAGGCTGATGAGCTGATAGAAAAAGGCCAGTTTGTGGAGGCCATGGAAGTATATAACAAGATACTGGAGCAGGCGCCTGATTACGGTCCCGTCCTCCAGAGAGTACAGGAGCTCAGGCTGCTTATGAAGGTGCAGGGCAAGGGGTCAGCTCTGGTGGAACACGGTTTAGGCAAATTCCTGAGCGCCATACAGAGGAGAAGAGATGAGTTTTACGCCAACCCTTAAGGAAGCGGTACAGCGCGTCGACGGAGCGGTATCGGCAAGCATCATAGGAATAGACGGCATGCCTGTTGAGGAATATGCCGTGGAGAAGATCATCAACCTCGACGACCTGAGCGCGGAGTCCTCCCAGTTGATGAAGAACATCGACAACGCTGCCCAGAGCCTTGGGCTCGGGGACGCCGGGGAGTTCTCGATCATAAGCGACCTCTGCGGCATTATCATGAGAAAGATAAACAACGAGTATTACCTTGCCCTCATTATCCGCCCTGACGGCAACTTTGGCAAGGGCCGTTTCGTGCTCAAGACAATGGTGGCAAGGCTTGAGAAAGAGTTCTAAGCCGCATATTTCATGAAGGGCAGGGGGAAGGTACAAAAAGTTTTGTTGTCATTGCGATATCCAATGATTCTGAGGAATATGGACATATAACGTTTTGTACCTTTCCAGCTCCCGCCGTCTGTTCATAGGGCCTCCGGGTGAGCCTGGATTTATCATATCCATGGCACATCTACATCGCAATAAGCCGCTCGAAGTACGAAGAAGTACTCCTCGGATCGAGTCTGCGAGTCGGATCGACTCTGCCGACTTCGCGTCTTCTTGCTTGCATATGCGGCAAATCAGAACTCGTGAAATAAGCGGGCTAAGCAGGCCTGAACTTCACGTGAGGCCTGTCTGAGGTCGGAGTAATCCTGACGTCCCCCCTGGGGCGTATCATGTCCGCCTTGCGTCTTTCTCTGGTAGTATCATCCATGCTCAGATGTGTGCCCGTGGCATGAGGGTCAGCAGGAATGCTAAAATATCCTTACAATTTTCGTTGTGTGACAAGGAGGGTTGTAAGATGGCTGATGCTACGATAAATATCGAGGGTATGACTTGCCAGCACTGCGTGGGCAGGGTAAAGCAGGCACTTGAGGCCCTTGACGGGGTACAGGGCTTTGAGGTGGAGATAGGCTCTGCCAAGGTCAGCTTTGACAGCTCTGCGACCAGCAAAGACGAGATCGCAGCCGCTGTGGCCAAGTCCGGCTACACGGTAGTAGGCTAGAAACACTGGCTGATCCGGGGGGAATGTTGTGAAAGTGCTTGTTGTCCACGGCCCTAACCTGAATCTGCTGGGCACACGCGAGCCCGAGCAGTACGGCACCCTTACGCTTGATGAGATAAACGCCATGATCGGCGCTCTCGCCGGGGAGCTTGGCCTTGATGCAAGATGCGTCCAGTCCAACAGCGAGTCAGAGATAGTCGGCCTTATTCAGAGTGGGCAAGATGGGCAGGATGGCGGCAGCTACGATTTCCTGATAATCAACCCGGCGGCCTATACCCATACCAGTGTCGCCGTCCGTGACGCCATCTCGGCAGTGGGCAAGCCCGCTGTGGAGGTGCACCTTTCAAATATTCACAAGCGAGAGGGTTTCAGGCGCCATTCGTATTCCGCGGGCGCTTGCCTTGGGCAGATAAGCGGCTTTGGCGCTACCAGCTACCTGCTTGCGCTCCATGCCGCAAAACTCCACCTGGAAAAGTAAGTAATCCATGGATCACCACGCCAGGGTACTGCGCCTGAGAAGAAAACTCAAAGGTCTTGACGCCATCCTTGTGACCGATCCCAAGAACGTCCGCTATCTCACCGGGTTCACGGGCTCTGCGGGCTATGTGCTCATTCGCCCGGAGGGTGACCTGTTCATAACCGACTTCCGCTACAGGGAACAGTCCTCGCTGGAGGTCACCGGGATGGAAGTGCTCATCGAGGCCAGAGGGATGGTTGATGCGCTCGGGGCTTTGCTTGAAGGGAAAAAGAAAAAAAAGATTGGCATCGAGCCCTCCATGACCTTTGCACAATATAGCGAGCTAAAGGAGGCCGGGCTATCGCCTGTCTCTATGGATGACGCTATCGAGCGCATGCGCATGCTGAAGGACAAAGATGAGCTTTTGAGAATTAAAGAAGCGGTGAGAAGGGCCGAGGACGCATTCGGGCATATCAAGCCGCATATAAGGGTCGGGCGCACCGAGCGGTCCATAGCCCTGCGCCTTGAGCGCCGCATGAAGGAACTTGGTTCCGGGGAGACCCCCTTCCCAATTATTGTCGCCTCGGGGGCAAACTCCTCAAAACCCCATGCCGGGGCTGGTGAGAAGAAATTGAAAAAGGGCGACCTTGTGACCATAGACTGGGGGGCTGAGGCTGACGGCTACTCATCTGACATGACGCGCACGTTCCTTCTTGCCGGGGGCAAGGATATGGCAAAAAAGAAAAAGATCTACGCAACAGTAAAAAGGGCCAACAGGGCCGCGCTCAAGGCATTAAAACCCGGCACAGGCCTTAAGGCTATTGACGCGGTGGCCCGTGGGCTTATCAGGGACAAGGGCTACGGGGAGTACTTCGGGCACGGGCTTGGACATGGCGTGGGGCTTGATGTGCACGAGGAGCCAAGGCTCTCCCCTAAGGGCAAAGGCCGTGCAAGGGAGGGTATGGTTGTGACCATAGAGCCTGGCATTTACATACCCGGCGTCGGGGGCGTGCGCATTGAAGATATGGCCTTTGTAACCGGAAAAGGTAAGAGTGTTCTTACGAAACTGCCCGTCGAACTTGAAATTTTAGGTTAATCATACTGATAATAGTTAGTAAGTTCTTGGAGGTGGGGTATTGATCTCAACATCTGATTTCAGAAAAGGCAGAAAGATACAGTATAAGGGCGCGCCCTGCGAGATAATTGATTTCCTTCACGCAAAGATGGGCAGAGGCGGAGCGCTCGTGAAGACGAAGCTCAAGAACCTGATCACCGGCGCGGTGCTTGACGACACCTTCCGCTCGGGAGAGAAGTTCGAACCCGCAAACCTCGAGGAAAAGGACATGCAGTACCTCTATGAGCAGGACGGCATGTACTACTTCATGGATACCGAGACGTACGAACAGATACCCCTGAGCGAGGACCAGTTCTCTGAGGCAAAGAAATGGACCAAGGACAACACCGTTGTCAAGGGCCTTTACTTCAAGGGGCAGCCTGTGAGCATCGACCCTCCCATGTTCGTGGAGCTTGAGGTCACGGAGACTGACCCCGGGTTCAAGGGCGACACTGCCTCGGGCGGCTCCAAGCCCGCAACGGTGGAGACCGGTGCGGTGGTGAAGGTGCCGTTTCATATCAGCATTGGCGACGTGCTAAAGATAGATACCAGGACCGGGGAATACATCGAAAGGGTGAAGTAATGGAGCATGAAGATCTGAAAAGGCTCATCGAGCTTCTGCAGGACTCGGACATCACCGAGCTCCAGTTTGAAAAGGACGGCACCAAGGTGCGCCTCAAAAGGGAGAAGCTCCTCTCGTCCTTCGACCTTGGGGCCTTCACCAGGCAGCCTGCCGCACCCGCGCCTCCTGTGCAGTCCGCAGGAGAGGCCGAGGCCGCAAGCGTGGAGGCTGCGGAGGACTCGCACCGCCTTGTGACTATCACCGCGCCTCTGGTGGGGACCTTCTATAATTCTTCTTCGCCTGATGCAGACCCCTTTGTCGAGGTGGGCGACAGGGTGAAGAAGGGCCAGGTTATCTGCATAGTCGAGGCCATGAAGCTCATGAACGAGATCGAGAGCGAGACCGACGGCCAGATAGTGAAGATGCTCGTGGAAAACGGCCAGCCTGTGGAGTACGGCGAGCCCCTGTTCCTTGTGGAGCCCCTCTAGAGGGGGTTTGGGAGAACTCCCTTAACTATGTTCAAGAAAGTACTTATAGCAAACCGCGGGGAGATCGCCGTCCGGGTGATCAGGGCGTGCCGTGAGCTCGACATCCGCACTGTAAGCGTTTACTCTGACATTGACCGCAACGCAATGCATGTCCGGCTCGCTGACGAGGCCATATGCATCGGCCCTGCGGACCCGGCGCTCAGTTATCTGAGCATACCCGCCCTGTTGACCGCTGCCGAACTTACCGACTCCGAGGCCATACATCCCGGCTATGGGTTCCTGTCCGAAAACGCCCACTTTGCAGAGACATGCGAGGCCGCGGGTATATCCTTTATAGGGCCATCGGCCGAGAATATAAAGCTCGGCGGGGACAAGATCAAGGCAAAGGAAGTAATGCGAAAGCGCGGCATTCCCGTTGTGCCCGGAAGCAACGGTCCTGTGCTGAGCGAGGACGAGGCAACTTCCGTTGCCGAGGGTATCGGATTCCCCGTGATACTCAAGGCCTCACAGGGCGGAGGGGGCAAGGGCATGAAGATAGTGAACAAGCCCGACGAACTGATGTCAGCCTACCACCTTGCCCAGCGCGAGGCCCTCACGGCATTTGGGAACAAGGAGCTATACCTTGAGAAATACATATCCCCGCTGAGGCACATCGAGGTTCAGATCGTCGCCGACAAGTTCGGAAACGTCATACACCTTGGAGAGCGCGACTGCTCGGTGCAGCGCCGGCACCAGAAGCTCATCGAGGAGTCCCCATGTGCTGTGGCCAACCCGAAGGTGAGGAAGCGCTTCGGGGATCTTGCCATAAAAGCGGCAAAGGCCTTCAGATATTCGAACGTGGGGACAGTGGAGTTCGCCGTGGACCCTGACTGGAACCCCTTCTTCATGGAGATCAATACCCGCGTTCAGGTGGAGCATCCGGTGACAGAGGCTGTCACGGACTTCGACCTCATCAAGGAGCAGATAAGGCTTGCCGCTGGAGAGCAGCTGGGCTTCAGGCAATCGCAGGTCCATTTCAACGGGCATGCCATAGAGTGCCGCATAAACGCCGAGGACCCGGATACCTTCATCCCGTCTCCGGGAAAGATAGAGATGATGTATCCCTCCGGGGGCCCTGGCGTCAGGGTGGACACCGCGGCCTACGCCGGCTGGAGCGTGCCTATGCAGTATGATTCGCTTATAGCAAAGCTCATCGTCCATGGCCGTGACCGGCAGGAGGCCATATCCCGCATGCGCCGCGCACTTTATGAGTTCAAGGTGGAGGGTATAAAGACGACAGTTGATTTCCACAAACGCGTACTGGAGGACAACGACTTCCTGAGCGGCCATTACAACACCGGGCTTCTTGAGAAGATGAACCTCGATAGATCTTAGCTGAAGAGGTATGGGTAACGAAGTTCTAAGCTGAGGGAGATGCCATGTATTTTGGGGGAATCTGTTTCATCACGGACAGGAATTCGTGTGACCTTGACTGGGTGGAGATGACCAGGGAGGTTTTGAGCGCCGGGGTGAAGTGGGTACAGTACCGGGACAAGGAAAGCGACAGGTACGGCCTCTTCGAGACGGCCACCAAACTGAGGGAGCTCACACGGGAGGCCGGGGCCTTCTTTATAATGAACGACCACCCTGACATCGCGGCGGCCGTGGGTGCCGACGGTGTGCATCTGGGCCAGGACGACATGCCTATGCAGGAGGCCCGCAAGGTGATTGGCTCGGGCAAGGTAATTGGCATATCGACCCACACTATAGACCAGGCCGTGGCGGCAGAGCGCGCCGGGGCGGACTACATCGGGTTCGGCCCTGTTTTCATTACCAGCACAAAGGACGCGGGCGAACCGACGGGGACCGATATGCTGAAGCGTGTGCGCTCCAGTGTGAGTATACCCGTTGTGGCCATTGGCGGCATAACAGCAGGAGAACTGCCGGACGTGGTGAGCGCCGGGGCGCAGGCAGTGGCCGTAGCCTCAGGCATTCTGAAGGGCGAGATCCGGGACAACGTCAGAAAGTATATTTCGGTCATGCAATAGATGGGTGATAACACCGGTTTAGCTGGAAGGAGGCTCTTAGATGGGATACAGTCCTGAGCGAAAAAAACGCATCCCAACTCACGCAGAGGTCAAGATCAACAACGCGTATCTGGCCGAGGCCCTGGACATCAGCGAGGACGGGATGTATATCTTCTCGCCACACACCTACGTGCCCGACTCGGTTGTAGATATTGCAGTTACGATCAACGGCGACACAACTTCCTTTTCCGGAAAGATCATCCATGTGCAGGCGGGCGTGGGTTTTGGTGTGAGTTTCCCGGACATACCCGATGAGGTCGCGGGGTTGTTCCGCGAGATATTAAAGGACGCGCTCAAAGAACAAGAAGATTAATAAGTAACAGGCGGAATTCGCGCACGAATGCACCTCATCTGCGGCAGAATAAAGCATTCGGCGTAACTAAAGTACGCCTTCATACTTTCTTCTTTGCATCTAAGGCACCTCGCACCCGAATTCCTACCTTAGAAAAGAATACCTTCGCTGTTCTACGGAAAACTACTAATAACTACGTTCTGATAACGGCAAACTAAGGGGAAAAGCATTGCACCTCGCACCCGGTCGGATAAGAATTATATGGTTCGACTGGTCTCATTACCAATTTATTCGACCAAATTCCTCAGCTAGGTGAGCGAACAGCCCTTCTTAAAAGACAGAAAAACGGAAAGCGACTTTTTAGGGAGGTTTTTCTATTCAGGTTTAAGTGTGGCATGTTATGATAGTTTTTAATGAGTTGCACAACCGGGATAAAGCGTCTGGGGACTATGCTTGACCTTAACAAGAA
This sequence comes from Nitrospirota bacterium, assembly GCA_030638335.1. Classification (GTDB taxonomy): domain Bacteria; phylum Nitrospirota; class Thermodesulfovibrionia; order Thermodesulfovibrionales; family JdFR-86; genus DAOWET01. Next base: position 535 of record DAOWET010000203.1, on the reverse strand, counting down.
ACTACCCGAAGCCAATACCGACCACAACAAAAACCTAATCCAACGCCAGATAAATAATTCCGACAACCAGGTAGATAAACTTGTGTATGAGTTGTATGGTTTGAGTGAGGAAGAGATTAGTATTATGGAAGAGAACTAGATGGCATGGAATGCAAAGAACTGATTATTGATTATATTGGCAGAGAGCTTAGACAGGTGGCGCTTAAAATATTGCCTAAAAAACAAGTTAAGTACCTTTCTACATCTCAAAGTAATTTACTTGAATATGTTTATGTAATTGAAAAATATCTATCAACTAGAGTCTTACCTGTTAAATATGACGTATTTTATTCAAGTAAGGTTAAGAAGCAAGATAAGTATATAGAAAATAAAAATAGAATTGATACTTTTGTTTCTTATTTAAAGGATGCGGATTTGAGAATTAATAGCCCATCAGAAAATTATCTCCCACGGTCATATAAAACGTTTCTTTCTGCGAATCCAAACCAGTCTGATAAATATAGATACAACCCAGATGTTTTAAATGATTATTATG
>DAOWET010000270.1 GCA_030638335.1 Nitrospirota bacterium | reverse complement strand
TGATCTTGTTCGCCTGCAAACCCGCGCGCAACAAAGCTCGCGTTTAGAGATATGGCAAGCGCTATGGGGTTTAGCGGCTCCGAGGGGTTGCCCCCGGGTTGGGTCTTCGAGACTGTACCCTGGGCCGTGGTGGGCGATGCCTGGCCCTTTGTGAGCGCGTATATCTGGTTGTTGTGCACGAGGTGCGCAATGTCCGGGTTTCGTCTTATTGTATGGATGAAGTGGTTTCCGCCCTCGCCGTAGCAGTCGCCGTCGCCGGTGATATTAATGATTTGCATCGTATTGTTTGCAAGCCTGATGCCGGTGGCAACGGGGAGGCTCCGGCCATGCAGGCCGTTGAAGGTATGGCCCTTTGTGTAGTGCGGGAGCTTGGGGGCCTGACCGATTCCAGAGACCAGCATTACATTATGGGGTTCGATCTCAAGTTCGACTAGTGCGTCCTTCAGGCATTTAAGTATTGAAAAATTCCCGCACCCGGGGCACCAGGCTGGCTGCTGTCCATTATATTTGTCAGTATCCGACATATGTGCTAAAGCCTTTCCATAATGTAATCCACTGTAAAGGGCCTGCCGTCATACCTGACAATCTGAGCATGGAAGGCAAACCCTGTTTCGCTTTTAAAGAGGGCTGCGAACTGCCCTGTGGCATTGCCCTCCACGCATACGGTTTTCTTGGCGTTTTTAAGGGTAGTCATGTAGGGGCCTTCGGGCAGGGGGTAGAGCTCGCTGAAATGAAGCATGCTTGCATTGTCGCCCACTCTCCTTAGGGCGTCCACTGTCTCTTTGAGCACGCCGTAGGTGGAGCCCCAGCCCACAAGAACAGTGTCCGCGTCGTCAGGGCCGTATATTAAAGGTTGGGCTATCTCGGCCTTTATGGCCGGAAGTTTTTTGTGCAGCCGCTTCTCCACCATTGAGATGCGCGTGGGCGCGTCCTCTATCAAGTGGCCGTCCTCGTCATGCTCGTCGCTGTCAGCTATTACAAGGTGTGTGTGCCCGTCACCGGGAACCAGAAGCGGGCTTATGCCGCTTTCTGTAATAGCATAGCGCTTGTAATCCTTTATATTGCGCGCTTCTTCTCCGCGTATTCTATAGTCCGTGTAGGTTATCGCGTCAGTGTTAAAACCCTCGTAGGTCCACTGACTGTCCCCAAGGTACTGGTCCAGCAGTACGAACACCGGGATCTGGTATTTTTCGGCCAAATCGAATGCTTTGTTCGTAAGCAGCACGCACTGCTCCGGGCTGCCCGGGGCAAGCACCACGCGCGGGAACTCGCCGTGGGCCGAGTGGAGTACGAACATGAGGTCAGCCTGCTCGGTCCTTGTTGGAAGGCCCGTGGCCGGCCCAGGCCTCTGTGCCTCGAATATCACTATGGGGGTCTCTGTTATGCCCGCAAGCGAGAGCCCCTCCACCATGAGCGCAAACCCGCCGCCTGAGCTTCCGGTGGCTGAGCGCACCCCGGCAAAAGACGCGCCAAGGGCCATGTTGATGGCGGCTATCTCGTCCTCCGCCTGCTCCACCACCACGCCGAACTCACTTGCCCTCTTTGCGATATTGTCCATGATGCCTGTGGAGGGGGTCATGGGGTAGGCTGAGTAGAATTTCAGCCCCGAGGCAAGAGCGCCCGCGGCAGCGGCTTCAAGGCCGTTTATGAGGAGCTTTCTGGCCCCGATCTCTCCGGGGGTGAACTCGCATCTCTTGCAGTTGTCCGTGGCATAGGCGTGGCCCAGGCCAAGGGCCTTTTTATTTCCGGCCACTACCTCTGCGCCCTTTTTGCCGAATCGCTCCGCAAGCAGCGTTTCCATCATGGGCAAGTCCATGCCAAGGGCCCCCAAGGCGGCGCCAACGGCAACGGTGTTTGCCATAATAGGGCCTCCGGCCTCTTTGGCCAGGCGGGCAAAGGGCAGATCCAGCATCTGGGTGCCCTCGAATGTTTTCTTCAGTGTCTCTGAGTCATAGAGCATTACTCCATTCTTGCTCAATGAACCTCTGTGGAACTCTTCCGAGGCCAGGTCCAGGGCGATCAGGATGTCTATGGTCTCAGTGCTTGACATGACGCGGGTGTCTGAGAGCCTCACCTGGTAGAAGTTATGCCCGCCGCGTACCCTGGATTCGTAGTCCTGGCTTGTGAACACGTGGAAGCCCATGCGCGCAAAGACCTCGGACAGAAGCCCGCCTACGGTCTGTATGCCCTGACCCGCAGCGCCGCCGATCCTTAGTGTGTAATCCATATAAAGATTATAACGGACTACGGGGCTGAATGCGCGGCATCTGCGTTGTTGTGAAACGCTCGTAATATAGGGATATGACTTCGCGTTCCACGCCTAGTATCTACCTCACCTCGCACCCGGTCGGATAAGAACTATATGGTTCGACTGGTCTCATTATTTATTTATTCGACCAAATTCCTTCGTCAGGCGCGCGAACGATCCTTTTTGAATCAAAAGATAAAGGCAACAGTTATTAATGGGGAAAGGAAAAAATGAAACAAAGCGCCCCTACGACAGGCGGACATGTTTATTAATGTGTAAAATCATCCTCGTTCCTCTTATATGATGCATTTTCTATGCAGGCTTTGTCCTACTCACTTGTGGCTTTTTGATAATGGATCAAGGGGAAAAGGATTTATCTTAAAAGGAGTTTTTGATGTTTATTTAGAAACGGTCGGGGCGGAAGCCACCAGTTTAAATGGTGCCCGTGGCACCCCCCTAGCAGAAGTTCTGTGTGACAAGCACGAGGCCGTCTCCGGTCATGACCACCGCTATGCCCTCGGCCCTCCAGAACTCCCTGAGGATGTTCTCCCTGTGGCCGGGGCTTTCCATCCAGGCGGAGACCACTGCGTCGGCTATCTCGTCGTCCGTCCTGTAGTCGTACTGGACCACCTCTCCGGTCTCCCTGTTATAGGTGTAGCCATCGTATATGGATACCTTGCCCAGGTTCTCCCCAATAGTATAGATGGTCGAGCCCACACGGACCTCGCAGGTGTAGCCGGCCCTGGTCGCCCTGTCGTCCGGGCTCAGGCCGTCGGGGTTTTGGTGGCTGAAGAAGTCCCTGGCCGCCATGTCCTGGCTGTGGGCGAATGCCATGATGTTGAGTTGGAAATCCCACGAGAGGGTCTCGAGCCCGTGAAGCCGCCTTATCTCGTTTACGCGCTCGTGGAGCATTGGCTCAAGCCCTTGTGCGCGGAGCTCTGATATCTCGCCGCTTCCCGGGTCCTGGGCCAAGGCCTGCGGCGTGCCCGGGACAGGCCCGTGCCAGTACAGGGCCGCTGCCAGGGCGGACAGCAGTAAGGCAGTTCTTATGCGGGGTCCTCTCATTTCCTGTTCACTCTCTCCCATTTATTCTAGCGTATTTGCGCGAGCGTGACGGAATGCCTTCCAAAGATTCCCCGGCAGGGGGATCTTTTGCCCGTAAGCAGATGTTTTCATATGTGATCCTGGTAGGTGGCCAGTAGAGAAATAAATAATAAAATCAGGGTCTTGACTAGAACAGCAGGCCCCGGCCAGGTGGGCAGTCTCTAACTAGCTGTATATATACCGTATGTATACCGTTGTCCTGCAGTACAGATCAGCATCAGCCCCCCCTCTTGGGGGCTGTTACGTCTTGTGGGGACCATCGCATCAGTCACGAAAACCCTTGATTATCCGGTGCTTGGGGTTTTTTTCCCTCAAAATAGGAGCTTTTTCCAACTGGAAATAGGAACTTTTGCGGATTTTCAGCCCCCCCGTGCGCCTGTTATCCTTTAGACAGGATGAGAGAGGCACTGATAAATAGAAAAGCAGAAAAGGAGGGCAAGGCTATGTTAGTGAACAAGGGAGGTCAAAAGGTAGGCAAAGGGACGTACTGGAATCCTTCGGACGGTCACAGGGTGGACATGCTCGGCGAGGGCATTCTCCTCGGCGGCGACGGCACAACGTATCTGAGGATGCCAGCGGGTGGGATGCTTGTTGTGGCCCCGGTGGTCGGGCTGCTGTATGTGGTGTTTCTCCCGGTCTTTGGTCTGATGGCGGTCGTTGGGATGTGGCTTGTGCCGATCTTTGGCGTGATCTCGGGCATGGCACTTGCGGGCATCAAGCTCTGCAACGGCATATTCTCCACCGCCGGCAAGAGCGTTTCCTTCGGATGGACTCCTGCTGCCTCGTACCTTGTGGGCAGGAAACGCAACATGAAGAAGAGCTAGGGCACAAGCCAACGTGCGGGAAGCTTTGTACTGTATGAACTGAGACTGTAAGGATGAACGGGATGCATAATGCGATCTGAAAGCCGGGGACTGTCAGTCCCTGGCCTTTTCCCCGGATCTGGAAAAGGGTTTCAGCCGGGGGTGGGCTATGAAAAGGCACTGCTGCCGCCCATGCTGAATCAGGGCTGCACTGGGTTTGCCGCATCCTCTGGTTGCCACGTGGCCGGGGCAAGAACTCCCGCCCTCACGCCTCATGGCCTGTTGTTTGATTTGGCAGGCGGCAAGTGTTTACAATATCAATACATTAATAACTATTCGATTAAATTGTTTTCAAGGATGGCCGAATGAAACTCAACTGCTGGGAATTCATGAAGTGCGGGTATGAGGATGATTGCAGGGCCTGGTTTGCCAGGAAGTTCGACGGCGTGCACGAGGGCATAAACGGCGGGCGCGTCTGCTGGCTGGTAAAGGGCAATACCTGCGGGTTCAAGGTCAACGACAGCTGTGACCAGTGCAAGTTCTACCGTGCTGTGCTTAAAGAGGAGGGGATGGAGTTCAGGCTCAAAGAGGAGCTTGAACTCATGGACCCCCTTTAAACTGGTGGCTTTCGCCCCGACCGCTGGCACCACATAGAAACGAGGCCGGGGGCCACGAGGTGCCTATGGCCTCAAACATGTTCTACCCCATCTGCTGCGACATGAACCGCTCGAAGTACATATGTACTCCTTGACCTTCATAAGGTCCTGCTCTTGTATCTACTACATCCCGGACCCGAATTCCTTGGGAGTTCTCCGTGTAAAATATCAGCACAAGGAAGACGATCCCAGGGGGCCAAGTCAATTGAACAATTGAAAGTGAGCCTTCAGGATGATTATAATAATAGAGTTATAATAAATATATAGTAAATCTATTTCATTAGGTTTGTTTCAATCTCAATACAGTATAAACTAAGTACATTAAATATATAAAATATTGCCAGCTATGAAATAAACTATTATAAACTATGATAAAATATATAAAATATGGTCATAAAATATCATTAAATAAAATCTGTATGAAGCTAATATTTTATAAATATATTTTAACGTAACTATAATTAACT
>DAOWET010000075.1 GCA_030638335.1 Nitrospirota bacterium | reverse complement strand
TATGTAGAAGCGGACCCTCACGGAGGGGTTTTCTCTGGGCTGGTAGATTATAGACCCAAGCAAAGGGGGTCCGTGACCCCCCTGGGGTGCAGGTCGGGAAAGACTCGATCCGAGGGGTGGGAACCACCCCGCTTAAGATAATGTCTTTCACATATTAGAACGGTTTTACTGACAAATAATTCCGGGGGTGTGGGGCGAGCAGTCTTCGGTTAAAAGGAGCCCGTGGCCCCCCGCCCTTAATGGAATATGCGGGTTCTCAGCAGGTAAGGTGAAAGGCGGCGGCCACATTTCCGGTTGCAGATAAACGGTTGAACTCGCTGGCCGCAGCCCCGGTGCGCTTTATGATGACTTCCACACCCTTATCCCGCAGGTACTCAAGGGTCTCCTCAGGCACGCCCATCACACCCATGGCGCCTGTGCCTATGACAAGCACCTCGGGCGTGGCACTGATGACTTCTGCGAGGTCGTCGATGGCAAGGCTGTGGCCCTCGATTCTCCACCATGGCGACAAGACCTTATCAGGTAGAATTAAAACGTCCTTGGTGTAGGTCGTGCCGTTTATGACGATCTTGCCAAAGCGGTATGAGTCGATGTGCATGGTGGTCAATCCGATGTATTTTTTCTTTGGAGTTTTTCCATATCAATTATTTCCTGAACCGTAGTGGCGTCAGTGGCTGATTTGTCTTCTCTTGGCAGGCCCTCGGCCCTTGGGAACCTTAAGGCGTAGCCTGTCCCGTCCTCGTCACGGCCAGCCGTATGCATCCGGCTCCTGGTGATCTCGTCAGCGGTCACGGTAACGACATACTTTGGCTCGACCCAGAAGTCCGGTTCCATATCAGAGTCAACGCGCAAGGGTTTTTCCGTAAGCTTTATTTCATCAAGCATTCTGAAATATTCCTTCAGGGCGGCCTCTGTAAAGCCGGTCCCGATCTTGCTTACGCTCTTAAAAGTGTCAGGGCCGGGCTCATAGACAGCGCCAAGAAGTGCGCCAAGCCCAAACCGTGCCCTTTTGCCTTTGCCAGCATAATAGCCAATGATGCACACATCTATGGAGTCGGCAAGTTCTGACTTGTAACTCCTTTTGAGCTTTATCCAGTTAAAATTCCTGGCCCCTGCGATATATGGCGCGTCCAGCCTCTTTGCTATTATCCCTTCAAGGCCCTTCTCTATATAGCTGTTGAAGATGGCATTGATTTCTTTCGGATCATCAACAATTTTCATCAGGGCGGTATCTATGACTTGTTGACTACTTTTATCCAGAAGATTTGCAAGTGTTTTGTGTCTAGTTTCATAAGATTTGACAGTATAGTCTTCCCCGTCCAGATAAAGTAGTTCAAATGCAAAAACCTTTAATGGGAACTCGCCGGCCTTGCTCTCAATGTTGTGTTTCCTTCTTCTTTGCATGGTCGTCTGAAAAGGCAGCAGGTCACCGGTGGCCTCGTCGTATGCCAGTGCTTCGCCCTCATAGATGAGAGACTCTGCGGAAAGCTCAAGCGTGGCCTGAACCACCTCGGGGAACATGTGGGTCATGCGCTCAAGGTTTCTGGAGAATATCTGTACGTCATTGCCGCTCTTATGTATCTGGCAGCGCATGCCGTCATACTTCACTTCAACCGCAGCTTTCCTGAATGCGCCGGGGCCGGTTTCCTCTCCCGATATCTTCTGAAGGATCTCCTCGCCGCTGGAGAGCCTTTCGCACAGGGCCATTCTGATCGGATAGCCCACCTGTATTTTAAAATTCCGTATCTCCTCAAGCCCGCTGGTCTTGAATGTCTTTGCAACAAGCCCCAGGTCAGAGCAGATATTGTATGCGCGCTCAAGGGGCTCTCTGATGGACCTTCTGAGTTCCAGCAGCGCTTTGAAATAATTCATGGCAAGCCTGTTCTGATACACGTCTTGCTTTGGGGATTTGTCTCCGAAGTATCCGTCTGTTTGTGCCTTGGCGCCTTCAAGAATTTCCGGGATCTTCTCCAGTTCTTCAAACGTCTTGAGCTTTTCATCTTTTTTGAGGCTCTGAGAAGGGATGGAGTGGATGGATACGTTATGCATCCGGCATGCCTCCACATGCGCGATTGCTTCAAGTATAGTCGGGTCCCCTATGCCGAGCCTCAGCTTGCCAATGATGAACCTCGTCACATATCTTGTCTC
>DAOWET010000149.1 GCA_030638335.1 Nitrospirota bacterium | reverse complement strand
CCCATGGACACCGTCCATTTTTTTCTCTGTACTTGCAGGGCAATTGCCATGCTCTTGCTCGTGCCTGCCTCCGGGCTCCCTGCCGCACTTCATGTACTCCCAGCAATTAAGCTTCATCCGCCCTCCGTGGCCCGTGATTCAAAAGTTCATAACCTTGATATGATAACTCCTTATAATAGATTCTCAGGGGTGTAAATTCAAGTTGTTTCATTGGTCGCCGTGGGCATTCTCAGCTTCTGCGCCAACACAACGCAAAGGTAAATGGCCAGCCCAAGCGCGAAAACAAGGTACTTGCTCGGAAGCTCCATGGGCAACCGGGACGCTATGGCGCCGGGCCAGAAGAGTATGAAAGAGGCCAGCAGGAAAAAGGGCACCTCGTACCACCTGTTCCTGGTAAGGCACCAGCCCTGTGCCGCGCACTCAAAGGCGCTCATTGCGATAAGCGCCATCGCGAAGATGAACAGAGCGTGTGGCCATGAATTGATATTGTGGAGTATCAGCTCCGGGTTCAGCACGAACAGGAACGCGATGACCGATGTCCTGATGTCATATAGGAACCCCTGTATGCCGGTGGCGATGGGTTTTGATCCGGCTATGGCGCTTGCTGCGTAGGCCGCAAGTCCCACAGGGGGGGTGTCGTCGGCAAGTATGCCGAAGTAGAAGCAGAACAGGTGTGCGCTCATGATGGGTATCGCAAAACCGTATATCCCTCCAACCTCGACTATTATCGGCGCGGTAAGCGAGGCCATCACGATATATGTGGCCGTGGTCGGAAGTCCCATCCCAAGAAGCAGGCTTGCAATGGCCGTGATAAGCAGGAGCAGGTATATGTTGCCCATGGCGAGGCTCTCAACGATCTGTGAGATCATGCCCCCGATCCCCATGTTCACCACGCCAACGATAATGCCTGCCGCAGCGCATGCAAGGGCCACGGATACCATGTTCTTTGAGCCCTGTATCATCCCCTCGGCTATCAGCCGCACGCCTTTTTTAATACCGGTGACCACACCCATCCCATCCTTTGTCGCCTGCTTTATCTCCTGAAAAAAGATCACCCCAAAAAGCACCATTATCGCGCGGAAGGCGGACATCTCGGGCGAGTGGCGCAGCCACACAAGCTCGTATAAAAGTGTAGCCAGAGGGATGATATAGTGAATGCCTCCCAGAAGTGTCTGGACAAAAACAGGCAGGTCTTCCTTTGACAGCCCCTTGATGCCGAGCTTGCAGGCCTCCAGGTGCGTGATGCAGAAAAGCCCGAAGTATGACGTAAAGGCAGGTATGGCCGCTGCCTTTACCACTTCGAGATAGGGTACATTGACGTACTCGGCGATAATGAAAGCCGCGGCCCCCATTATGGGGGGCATGAGCTGGCCGTCCGTGGATGCGGCCACCTCCACGGCGGCCGCCTTCTTTGCGGGGTAGCCTATCTTCTTCATCAGCGGGATGGTGAAGGGCCCGGTGGTCACGATGTTTGCGATGCTTGAGCCGGAGACCATGCCCGTGGCCGCGCTTGAGACCACTGCGGCCTTGGCAGCGCCTCCCTTGTATTTTCCTAAAACAGACAGGGCCAGGTTAGTGAAAAAATTCCCCGCCCCGGCCTTCTCCAGCAAGGAGCCAAGAAGCACGAACAGGTAGACAATGGAGGCCGACACTCCAAGCGGTATGCCGTAGATGCCCTCTGTGGTCAGTGTGATGTTGCTCAGGTACTTTCTTGCCGAGACACCTTTGAAGGCGAACAGGTCGGGCATGTAAGGGCCAAGGAAGGCATAGAGCGTAAAGGCGATGGCTATGACCGGGAGCGCGGGGCCGATCACACGCCTTGCCGCCTCAAGCAGAAGGATCACAAGCACTGTGCCCATTATCATGTCCCGGGCTAAAGGCACTCCCGCTCGCATGGCCAGGCCCTGGTAGTCAAAGACGATATAAAGGGCGCTCAATGCCCCGGCTATGGCAAAGGCGTAATCAAGCACAGGGATGCGGTCAGTTATATACAGAAAGCGAAAATGCTTTCTTGGGAGTTTCAGGGCGGGCAGCGTGAGAAACAAAAGCGCCATGGCAAAGGCAAGGTGTATGGCACGGGTCTTTGTGCTGTCCAGCACGAGCACGCTTGCAAGCAGGAGCTGGAACACGGCCCAGCCTATTGCAATGATTCCTACCAGTGCCTGCTCATGACCCCTGAAGGAGCGCAGCGCCCCGGTCTCGGCCTTTAATAGCTCTTCTGCAAACTCTTTGTTAAGCATTATCAGGCGCGGCCTCCGGACATGCGGTTATGTTGCGTATTAAGCAGAATGCAAAAAGAGGGGGTCTGTGGTAAAGACCCCCTCTTTGTATGTGTTCGAAATATCACCGGCCTGGCGGTGGCTATTTGATCAGTTCTGGGTCGATGAATTTGACAAGCCCGGCCTCGCGGTAATATTTAAGCGCGCCCTTGTGTATCGGGGCGCTGAGGCCCTGAAGCATGTTCTCATGAGTGAGCACCGAGTAGGCCGGGTGGAGCTTCTTGAACTCCTCGAGGTTCTCAAAGACCTCCTTTGTGATCGCGTAGACGATCTTCTCGTCAAGATTATTTGATGCCACAAATGTGGCCTTTACCCCAATACTCTGGACGTCTCCGGCATTCGTGGCGTTTGGGTAGAATTCCTTTGGTATCGTGGACCCTGCGTAGTAGGAGTATTTCAGAAGGAGCTTGTCAATGCCCGCGCCGGAGATGGGGACGATGTTCACCTTTATCCGTCCTGAGGTGGCTTCTTTTATGTTTCCTGCCGGGTGACCCACCGTATAGAAGAAGGCGTCTATCTTCTCGTCCTGCAAGAGCCCCGGGGCCTCCACCGCCTTTACCTGCTCGGCGTGTATGTCCTTGAGCGCCACGCCTGCGGCCTCAAGCACGTCTTTTGAGTTCTGGAGCTGGCCGCTGCCGGGGTTGCCGATATTCACGCGCTTGCCCTTTAAGTCGCTGACCTTGCTGACACCGCTTGCGGCAGAGGCGATCAGGGTGATGGATTCCGGGTGTATGGAGAACACCGCCCTCAGGTCTTTTTGCGGGCCTTTGCCTTCCCACTCGGCAAGCCCGTTATAGGCCTGGAACTGCCTGTCGCTCTGCGCCACCCCGAACTCCAGGTCCCCGCTAAGTACTGCGTTTATGTTGTATACGCTCCCGGCCGTGGATTCCACCGTGGCCTTGATGCCGTACTCCTTGGCCTTCTTGTTGAGCATCCTGCTGATGGCCCCGCCGGTGGGATAGTACACGCCTGTGACCCCGCCCGTGCCGATGGTCACAAAGGTTTTGCTTGCTTCGTCCTGGCTTACGGGTGAGCATGCAAGCAGGATAGCGAAAAGAATGATTAATTTTTTCATTGCCGTCCCCCTGTTGTTGATAATGTTGGCTTGGTCTATTCTATCCCACAAAAAATTAATTTACAATGATATAAGAGCGGAAGAATATTAGCTTGAAAGCAGCTCTGAGAGTCTCCAGATGAAGATCGTCCGGGGTACTGAATTTTTAATGCCCTCTCGCCCACAGTTTCTGCGCTTTAGCCCTGAGCCCTTTAAAGCAAGAACTTACTATAAAAAAGAATGTGGGGCTTTTGACCCTGCAATGAGCGTTAAAGCCCGTACAATTTTAGTAAAGGCTCATATGTCACACGCCAAGGGTTCATATGAGCCAATTATGCAGGCATGATAGTTGCATTTACATGTGCGATGAATATTTTGAAGGGGGGTGGTAAGCACTATGCGCCATAGACGGAACGGGTCATTGTGAAACCTTTTACAGTGAGGTGGCAAATTGAGAAAGATCCTGATGTTCGTACTGGTGGCGGTAGTATGTATGACAGTGGTAAGTGGGTTTATGCGGGAGACTGCCAGTGCACAGTCCAGCTATCTGGACGCGTTTACTGACTTTAACAACTGGACAGTCGGGACAAAACTGGACAATTGCATTACATGCCATGTCTCAGGCTCAACCACAAGAAATACGTATGGCCAGGAGATCGAGACAGTGATGCTCCAGAACCCATTGTACTCAATCTACAATGCGATGTCTTTTGCAGATGGATATGACTCGGACGGCGACGAATGGCCTAACTGGGTAGAGATCGATGGGATCTACTTTCCCGGCGACCCCACCGACTATCCGGAATGTGTGGACAACGACGGAGACGGCTTTCCACCGTCCACTGAATTGCGCCCACCCTGCTCAACTATTAAGGACTGCAATGACAACGATGCAGAGATGTTCCCCGGCAACCCGGAGGTCTGCTTTAACAGCAAAAACAACGACTGTGATAGTTACGTGGAAGACAATACTGACCCGGATTGTAGTTCAGCCTGCACTGACTCAGACGATGACGGCTATTCAGTGGAGGGAGGAATATGCGGTCCTGTTGACTGTAATGACAACGACCCGGACATCAACCCTGCTGCATGTGATATCAAAAAAGACGGGATAGATCAGAACTGCGATGGGTCCGACCGTACTAGCGGGAAGCCCTGTCAATAATTAATTAAAGTTGAGTAATTAATAACAAAGGCCGGGCGCGTTTGCCCGGCCTTTGTTTTATAAGCGTTATAATCCCGTCAAGATAATAGTGAGCTGCACAGGTTATTTATTACCTTACAATATCCTTGAGAAAACCTCCGGATTGGTGCTCATGGCCTGAGATGATGGCCCCGCCTGTTGGGTAATATACTCCTGTTACGCCTCCCGTTCCTATGGTCACAAAGGTCCTGCCTGATGCCTCCTGGATGATAAATGAGAAGGAGAGCAGGACGGCTAACACTATGGTAAGTTTTTTCATGGTCATCCCCCTGTTGTTGACCCCCTATAGTTGATAATGCTGGCTTGGTCTATTCTATCCCATAAAAATCTCATTTACAATGATATACGGGCGATATATGAGCGACATATGAGCGGAATAATTACTTTGCAAGCGTTTCTATTATCCTTCTTATGCCCTCAAGCACCCGGGCCGTTCTTTCGTAGTCAAGCTTCTCTGGTGTGTCCTCAGATGTGTGATAGTAATTGTTTCTGAAAAGCGCTGTGTCGGTGATCATTATTGCCCTGTACCCGGCCTGCCAGTAGCTCCAGTGGTCGGACCAGTCCGTGCCGGTTATGGCAAGCGGGGCAACAAGCCCTTCTGAGGGAAAGGCCGTGGTATCGCGAAACGTCCCTATTGCCTTATACAGAAGCTCGCGCGAGCGCCAGTTGCTCACAAACGCGATAAAGTTTCCTGTGTCAGGGTAGAAATATTGCAGGGGAGAGGGGAAGCCTTGTGAGTTCTGTTCGTCAGAGTAAAGGCCGATGCTCTCAAGGCAGAGCATGGCCTGTATGTCCTCGCCTTTTTCTTTTGATTCCATGGCCGCGTGCCAGCTGCCCATCTCGCTTGTCTGGAAAAAGGGCGGCTCCTCGTTCACGAAAAAAATAAACCGGAGTGTCACGGGCGTTTTTTCATCCTTATAAAACTCCCTTGCAAGCTCCAGCAAGCCCGCCACGGCAGAGGCGTTGTCGTCAGCTCCGGGGGTGCCGGGCACTGTGTCGTAATGCGCTCCGACCACTATTATTTTATCTGTTTGCTTGTTGCCCGGGATCTCAACGGATATGTTCCTGACAGGGTTTTTGTAGACAGTAAACTCCTGTCTGGCGTATTCATAGCCCATGGCGGCAAGGGTGTTCTCTATATATGAGGCAGCGGCCTCAAGGCCCTCCGGGCTGGCAAGGCTCCTTGGGCCTATGTCTGAGGCAAGGGCGCTCACGTGCCCACGAAGCCGCGCGGACATATCGAGCTCTTCTTCAGAGAAAGGTGGAAGTGCTCCAGTGTGCCCTTTGCCCGGCATCTTAAATATCATGAACACCCCTAAGGCAACGGCCAATAAAATGGCTGATAAAGTGACGGCAAGCCGCCTGGGACTAAATTCCCTCTTCATGCTCAAGCGCCCATATGTACCCATATGAAGTAGTGCGGGCCAATGCCGGACCAGATGAAAACGCCAGGCAGGCAGGCAAGAAGAAGAGTATGGAATTGTTTGTCCGGCACTTTTTATCTCCTGCCCAGTGGGTCCGGTGATTGTGGTAAGTATGGTTAATTTATAGTTTTCATGCTGGAAAAGCAATTGTTTTTCCAGCTGTGCCCAGGAAGCCGGTCCCGGAGAAGGTTAATATGCTGTCTCCGGGACCGGTAAGCGGAAGTTATTACTTGAGGTCGGGTTGGTACATGAGCTTGGGGTCCATCTTGTAGGTCCAGGGCAGGCCCTCAAGCCGCCATCCTCCGATCGCCCTCTTGCCGTAGAAGGGGCTGGTCTTGTCCCCCACCTTGTCACCCTCGAACCCGCCAAGCAGATTAAAAACCTTGTCCTTGGCAAACCCGCAGTCCACGGCCGCGGTCGAGCCTCCCAAGGTCCTGACCGCGCTCCGGCACATCAGCAGCAGGGTGTCGGTCTTGGGGTTGAAGCGGGCCTTGAGGTCCGCGCAGAAGTTCTTGTTGGGAGTTTTGTTGTATCCCTTCTTGCCCACATCTGTGGTGTAGAATACCCATGGTATGTTGTACGCGCCCACGGGGTGGCCGATATCCTGGTACTCGTAGCGCGTCCTCACGTCCACGATGAAAGTGTGTGCAGGGTCCTTTTGCGCCATGCTGTATGCCTGTTTCGGCGTTACATCGCCGCCTTTGTGCTTGCCCTTGACGGGATAGACCGGCTGGTTAAGCGCCAGCGCCAGGCTGCCAAAGAGAAACAGAAAAGCAATTGTAAATACGATCGTTTTTTTCATGACATATTCTTCCCCTTGATGTTTTCCCCGGATGTTTCCCCGGATGGTTCCTCGGATGTTTCCCCAGACGATACCTCCGATATTCCCCTATGCTTTATAGTATCTCACAGAAAAAAATGGATGTATAGTCTATATTTGCGGGGCCGGAGGTATCGGCGCGTGAGGCCGGGCTCGCCGAATATGCAGTTATCTTATTAAATCCCTTATAATTTAGGTGGATAATGGGGTTCATGGCATCCATAAGGCATGATTCCAGGATTTAATATTTATCGCGTTGAATGTGCATTAGTTTGGTGTTTTCTTGTCAAACACACTCAGCGATGGTAATATACCGGGACCGCGCAAGCCGGTTTATCGATAAACACAACCCGGGGACTGCCGAATGCCCGGAGCGATGAGGGGGAATATGACACGCGGAAACCCTGTGAATGCTATTACCGCTTTATTTCTGACGATCATACTGGTCCTGACAACATCCGCTGTTGCCTGTGCTCTGGACAGTACGCCTTTTAAGTTCACCAAAGAGGTTGTCAAAGGCACCCTTGAAAACGGATTAACTTACCTCGTGCGCGAGAACGGGCGCCCTGAGCAGCGCGCCAAGTTCTACCTCATCGTCAATGCAGGCACTGTCCAGGAATCAGACCATGGGCGCGGGGCCGCCCATTTTGTCGAGCACATGGCCTTCAACGGGACCGGCAAGTTCCCGGGCAAGGAGATAGAGAGCTACATGGAGAGCATAGGAATGGGCAAGTGCGACTGTTTAGGGGGGACAACTGGCAAGGAGGAGACAACCTACTGGCTGGGCCTGCCCACGGATATCGAAGGCGCCCTCAACACAGGGATGACAATATTAAGCGAGATAGCCAGCAACATTAGCTTTGACCCGGAAGAGGTTGAGAAGGAACGCGGGGTGCTCGTTGAGGAGTGGCGCGGCAAGATGGGAAACGATATGTCCAACTCTCTGAAGGTGCGCCGCTTCATGTATGATAATTCCCGCTTTGCCGATCGCCTTCCATCGGAAGAGCGTTCAAACGAAGGCGTGCTAAAGCGTGAGGACCTTCTGGCTTATTACCGCGATTGGTACAGGCCCGACCTCATGGCGGTTGTTGCTGTGGGGGATTTTGAGGCTGATGACGTGGTTGTGATGATAAGGAAGCATTTCGGCCCCATCAGCATGCGCGATGACGTGCCGGAGAGGGTGCATGTCAAAGCCCCAAAACACGAAGGGCTTCGTTATCTGAACATAGCTGACCATGATATTTATGTTGAGGCAGTGAGCATCATACGTTTCGAGGATGCCCCGCCCCGCCGCAACACGGATGAGCTTGTAAACAGCATGGCCCTTTCCGCGTTCAATATACTCATGAACCAGAGGTTTGCCGAGCGCTCGCTTGACCCATCGTGCCCATACCGTTCGGTCGGGGTGGACTATTCCCGTGAGTTCCGCGATGTGGCCTCGGCTTCTCTGTCTGTTGTCTCCATGCCAGGGGAGAGCAAGCCGGCGATGGATGCGGCCCTGCAGGAGGTTGCCAGGGTCGTGCGTGACGGCTTTACGGTTGAGGAGTTCGATCGCTTGAAGAAGGCCTGGCAGTCGCGCAACGACCAATATGCCCGCACCGAAAATGAAAGAGGAAGCTCCTCCATGGCCTCGGAGCTTAAGCGGCATTACCTTTATGATGAGCAGGTCTTTGATACGGGCATGGAATCAGAGGTCAAGGGCGAAGCATATGCCGCCCTTACGCTGGAGGCGGTGAACGCATATGCCGAAAGAGCGCTTGACCTCTCGGGGGCGTCCATTGTTGTCATGTCCCCTGAGGGCGGGGAGGGTGACCTGCCAGGAAAAACATGGATCGCCGACAGGATTGCCAACATGGATTCCATCGAAGTGGAAAGCTATGTTGACGAGACTGATTATGGACTTCTGCTGGAAGAGAAGCCCGAGCCCGGCACTGTTGTCAGGGAAGAACTGATTGAGAGCTTTGGGGCCGTGCGCTGGGAACTCTCAAATGGCATGAGGGTATACATAAGACAGAATGATTACCATAAGCACAAGGTACAGTTTGCCGCCTACAGCCCCGGGGGCCATTCGCTTGCATCGGACGAGATGTATCCGTCGGCCTTAATGGCGTCAACGCTGGTATTAAGCGGAGGGGCTGGGAGGTTCGACGCGCTCAGCCTTGGGAAAAAGCTGTCAGGCCTGAACGTTTCCGTGATGCCTTATATCGTTGAGCTTGAAGAGGGGCTCAGCGGACAGGCGTCCCTTATAGACCTTGAGCACATGTTCCAGCTCGTATACCTGTATTTCACTTCTCCGCGCAAGGACGAAAAAATGTTCGACCTGATAATGCAGCGCGGGATAGAGAGCCTTGAGCTCACGGCCAGACAGCCTGAACAGGCCTTTATTAACGCGGTAAGCGAGACATATCACGACAATCACTTGCGCAGAAAGCCCTTTGACCGTGAAATGCTTGAGAAGGTGGACCTGGACAAAGCAGTTGATTTCTACAGGACTCGTTTCTCGGATGCCGGGGCCTTCACGTTCATTTTTGTTGGAGATGCTTCGCCCGAAGACCTTAAGCCCATGGTCACGCGCTATCTGGCAAGCCTTCCGTCCGGGAAAAGGGCTGAGGGCTGGAAGGATGTGGGAGTACGCATGCCAAAGGGTGTGGTGAAGCGGGACGTGACAACGGGCCTTGGTGACAAGGCGACTGTAAGCATACTGTTGCATGGGACGCCTCGAAAAACAGGCCGCGAAGAAAAGCTTGCCATGAGAATTATGAGCAAGGTCCTGTCCGACCGCCTGAACGAGACACTGAGGGAAGATGACTCGGCAACATATGGGGTAAGCGTGTCCCATTCATTAGAAAAGGACCCGCGCAAGGAATATTCGGTTTCCGTAAGCTTCACCTGCGCGCCGGGAATGGTTGATACGCTTGCTAATGAGGCCTTTGCGGTCATGGAAGGGATGAAAGAGCTTGAGGGCCTTGAAGAGGACGTCGAAGGTGTGATCGAGAAATATCTTACTTCATATGAGAACTCCCGGAAGACCAACAGTTATTGGATGACGATGTTGAGAGGCCTTAGCAAGGGCGAGTTCAAGGCAGAGAAATTCAGATATTTTGACAAGATAGTTAAGGAAGTTGACGCCAGGACCATCCGCTCAGCCGCGCGCAGATATCTGAACCCCAAGAACTACATACGTATAGTCTACTACCATGACTCATGATGAGGCGATTCGCCTGAGATCAGCCTGGTAAGCGATTCTCCGGCTGACGCATGTTTGCGGCCCGAGCGGATATCCGGTGAATCGTGCAAACAAAATCCTTTATAATCATATATGGGGTTCATAGCATCCATAAGGCGTGATTACAGGGCGGTCTTCGAGCGCGACCCGGCGGCTACCAGCGCATTTGAGGTCATTATGTTCAACTCCGGCCTGCACGCGGTACTCTGGTACAGGGTGGCCCACGCGCTTCACCGCATGAAGGTCCCCATAATCCCCACCGCCCTGATGACGTGCGTGCGCCTTATCTGTGACATCGAGATCCACCACGCGGCAAAGCTCGGCCCTGGATTTTTCATCGACCACGGCTCGGGGGTTGTGATCGGCGAGACATCGGAGGCGGGCGCGGACTGTCTGCTATATCAGGGCGCGACCCTCGGGGGCACTGGCAAGGAAAAGGGCAAGCGCCACCCAACCTTGGGAGACGGTGTTGTTGTGGGCGCTGGGGCAAAGATTCTCGGGGCTATCACCATAGGCGACTATGCTAAGATAGGCGCTAACGCGGTGGTCCTCAGAGACGTTCCCGCTCATGCCTCTGCCGTGGGAGTACCGGCCCGTGTGGTCCGGAAGAAAGTGGTCCGGATGAGCGAGGCAGGTCCGGTTGAGGTCCTTGACCACGTGCAGATGCCGGACCCTGTTGAGGAGCGCTTTGCGGCTTTGGAGGGCCAGATCGCTGAACTTGAGAAGAAGCTCAGAGGCATGGAAGGAAAGGAATCATTGATGAAGGTATACAACACGATGACCGGGCGCAAGGAGGATTTCGAGCCTATTGAGCCTGGCCGGGTGAAGATGTATGCTTGCGGCATAACTGTCTACGACGACTGCCATATCGGGCATGCCCGAAGCGCCATCGTCTTTGACATGATAAGGATCTACCTCGGATACCGGGGCTATGAGGTCACGTTCATAAAGAACTTCACTGACATCGACGACAAGATAATCAACCGGGCGGCGGAGACCGGGCGTGCGTGGCAGGAGGTGGCGAGCACATACACCGAGCGCTACCATGAGGACATGTTGCGCCTTGGCGTGCGTGAGGCGGATGTTGAGCCCAAGGCCACCGAGCATATCCCCGAGATCATCGAGATAGTCCAGGGCCTTATGGACAAGGACCACGCCTATGAGGTGGATGGCGACGTTTACTACAAGGTGGAGAGTTTCTCAGGCTATGGCAAGCTCTCCGGCAGGAAGCTTGAGGACATGCTCTCAGGCGCGCGCGTGGAGGTGGACGAGCGCAAGCAGAACCCCATGGACTTTGCGCTCTGGAAAAGCTCAAAGCCGGGAGAGCCATCATGGGAGAGCCCATGGGGGCCGGGGCGCCCGGGCTGGCACATAGAGTGCTCGGCCATGAGCCTGAAACACCTTGGAGAGACCTTTGATATCCATGGCGGAGGCGCTGACCTCATCTTCCCGCACCACGAGAACGAACTCACGCAGAGCGAGTCCTATACTGGAAAACCCTTTGTGAACTAC
Organism: Nitrospirota bacterium; assembly: GCA_030638335.1. Classification (GTDB taxonomy): domain Bacteria; phylum Nitrospirota; class Thermodesulfovibrionia; order Thermodesulfovibrionales; family JdFR-86; genus DAOWET01. The sequence goes on along the minus strand of DAOWET010000149.1, from coordinate 8,032 downwards.
TGGGTGCATAACGGTTTCATCACCGTGGCCAAGGAGAAGATGTCCAAGAGCCTTGGCAATTTTTTCACCATTTCCGACATACTCAAGAAATTCGACCCGGAATCTGTGAGGCTTTTCATTTTGCAGACCCACTACAGGAGCCCCATAGAGTTCTCTGACGAGCAATTAAGGGAAGCCGAGGCCATGCTTGACCGCTACTACCAGAGCGTTGCGCGCGCAGGGGATTTCCTTGATGTTCCCTCAAAGAAGGAAAAGGGAACGACCGATGAGCTTAAAAAAGCGGTAGAGGCCGCACGGGTGCGGTACCACGATGCCATGGACGACGACTTCAACACCGCAGGGGCCATTGGGCATATCTTTGAGCTTGTGCGCGAGCTCAATAGGTTCATAGACAGCAAACCTTCGGGTGAAAAGGCAAGGGAAGCGGTTAGGGGTGCCCTTGGCACCCTTGATGAGCTGAGCGCTGTGCTCGGGCTCTTTAGGCGCAGCCAGCAGCAGTGGTATTCAGCCATGCTTGAGCTCAAGGTGGAGGGCATAAGTACCTCTGACATTGACGCTCAAATAGAAAAAAGAAACACGGCTCGCGCCGGGAAGGACTACGCCGAGAGCGACCGCATCCGCGACGATCTGGCTGAAAAGGGTATCGTTCTTGAGGACAAGCCCGGCGGGGTTACCGCATGGAAGGTAAAGGTCTAGTAGGTGACATTTAGGGGTACGGTTGACATCCCATTAATTAGTTGACAATTGATGTAAAATGTGATAATCTCCTTTTAAGACATAAGATAAGGAGATATAAAACATGAGCAACGAACCAAGGCTACCTAGTGATTTTCATTCTGAACTGATAGAAAGGCGTTTAATTGAAATAGCAGATCTAATTCGTGATGTTAGAAGGCGAACTGTTGATTTATATGAGCCTGAAGAAGGAGATGGAGCATGGAGCTTAGGTACTCGTGTATATGAGAGAACTATAAATAAGCTGGATGATGAACTGTCTTCTAAAGATTGGTTTAAGTGTGAGAGACCACAATACCTTTCTTTTTTAATGTATGTTGGTTCTGTCCCCATTAAATATAAAAGAGATAAAGTGGATTCTCCCTCGAAGAAAAGTCTTCAGAGGTCTCATGCTGAAATTGAAGCTATACAGATGATGTTTCCTTTTGGAGCTGAGGGATTTTTTTGGAGAATATTTGTCGAGACAGATTTAGAAGGTTATGTACTACGTACAGTGCTTGCACAATTTGATTCAAAAGGTACATGTAGTTTCCGATGGGACATACCAGAGGGTATGAAATCTGCACTGACTGCAGTTGCGCCTGCATTAAAGGAAGGCGTAAACTTGCCTCCTCCATCTATATCATTAAAGAAAGGTGTAATTGAAAAAACATAATGAAAACATTTTATGGGGCAAGGCTGAGACTTGCGCGTATTTCGCAGGGTTTGACTCTTGCGGAGCTTGGGGAGAAAGTTGAAGCTTCAAGGCAGTATATCCAAAAGCTTGAGAGTAATTCCGATGCTTCTCCTCCCAGCGGTGAGTTGTTACCTGCATTTGCGGAGATTTTAAAAGTCAAAAAAGACTTTTTTTGTCAACCAGTAACTGGTCAGGTTCATGAAGATGAGTGTTTTTTTCGTAGGCTTAAAACAACTCCACTAAATATTCGAACACGTGCATTGGCATATGGAACAATATTTAATATGATTTATTTATTTATTGAAGACAAGATTCAATTGCCTAATGTGAATATCCCTACGGTGAGTGTTAATAGCAGGGAAGATATTGAGAAGGCATCAGAGAAGTGCCGTGAAAAGTGGGGGCTGGGGAGGAACACTCCTATTAATAATGTTCTGAGAACACTTGAGAACAATGGATGTATCGTGGTTTCATTTAGAGGGGTATCTGATAAAATTGATGCTTTTTCATATTATAGAGATAGGCCAATAATTGTAAGAAGTTTGGAGAAGGGTAGTAGTTCTCGTGCTCGCTTTGATTTAGCTCATGAATGTGGTCATATTGTTATGCATACAGATGCTGAGATTGGTGATCCTATATTAGAAGAGGAAGCAAATAATTTTGCAAGTTCATTTTTGCTTCCTCGTGAAGCTTTTATGCAAGAATTTCCAAGTGGGAAAAAATTAAATTATAATAAACTTTATGAAATGAAAATAAGGTGGGGAGTTGCTTTTCAAGCTATTATTAGAAGGGCTTATGATTTAGGTTTGATCACGGCTGTTCAATATAGAAGTGCCAATATATATATAAGTAGAACCCGCCAAAAGAAAAATGAATATTATGAAAATAAAATTCCCTTTGAAAATGCAGAGATCATTCCAAACGCTTTTATATTGTTAGAAGACGAATATGATTTAAGCTCTCTGGATGTTGCACAAATTATGAATATGTCATGTGACTATTTTGAAATGTTTGATATTAATTGCGACAAAGTTATCACTAAAAATAAAAAACTTGTCTCAATGGAAAAATATAAAATACAGAAGCGATATTCACAAGGGAACTAATATGTTTACAATGAAAAATACTACTCCTAAACTTGTATCCATTGACACATTTCCCTCTGTATTGCAGTGTAGGGCATGAGGCAGACCATCACGATAAGGCTTCCGGAGCAGGTAATAAATGAGCTTGACAGCATTGTGGCTCAGGAGCACACAAGCCGCTCCTTAGTAGTGAGTGAGGCCCTGAGGCGATATTTTGCCAATAGGGAGTATCCTGCGCCTAAGGGGCCTGATGACTGCTGAGGCTGAAAAGCGTGGTATTTTCACTGACGAGGATGTGTTGCAATAAAGGTACAGGCAACTAACCTTTTGTGTTTTCTGTTTTTACTCCACCCGTCAGGTGGGTAAGTATGATGCCAAGCTCTTTTCTCATCCTTTTGCGCTCGATGATGCGGTCCAATAGTCCGTGCTCAAGCAGAAACTCCGCGCGCTGGAAATCCTCCGGAAGCTGCTGGTTTATGGTCTGCTCAATGACACGTGGCCCGGCAAACCCGATAAGGCTTCTGGGCTCGGCCACTATGATGTCGCCAAGCATGGCAAAGCTTGCGGTCACGCCCCCGAATGTGGGGTCTGCGATCACGGATATATACGGCACCCCGGCGTCCTTAAGCCGCCCGATGGCGGCTGATGCCTTTGCCATCTGCATGAGCGAGTATATGCCCTCCTGCATCCTGGCCCCGCCCGAAGAAGAAACAGCCACAAAGGGGATGCGCTCACTAAGGGCCCGCTCAGCCGCGCGCGCTACTTTTTCTCCCACTGCCGAGCCCATGCTCCCGCCCATGAAGGCAAAGTCCATTATCGCAAGTATGACGGGCACGTCTTTGATCCGGGCGCGGCCTGTGACCACGGCCTCGTTGATCCCGCTTTTTGCCTTGCCGGCCTCGAGCCTTGAGCTATAGCTCTTTGTGTCCTTGAACCTGAGCGGGTCGCCTGAGGTGATGCCAGAGTCCAGTTCCTCGAAGGAGCCGTGGTCGGCCAGGTACATGATCCTTTCGCTGGCATTGATGCGGAAGTGGTAGTTGCACTTGGGGCAGACCTTCAGGTTGCGCTCAAGCTCCTTGCGGTAGACGATCTCCTTGCATGTGTCGCACTTGACCCACATGCCCTCGGGGATCTTCACCGCCTTCTGGTCGTGCGGCACCTGTGCCTTCTTGAACCATGCCATGCTATATCTCCAGCACCTCTCCGCCCTCAAGGAGCATCACATGGTCAAGCCCCAGTCCGGCGATCTCGTCCATGATGGTATCAATGTACTGCGGCTTGGGATGCGTGATGTATATCTTCTCCGGGACGTTCTTCATCTTTTTGATCTCAGCGCCAAGCAGCCTTGCTGTCAGGTGCCCGGTCATGATGGCCATCTCCTCCATGGAGTCGGGCATGCTGACCTCTATGATGGCCGCGTGTATGGGCTTTTCGGTTGCCTTCCATATATCGTCCGTAGGGCCGGTGTCCCCGGTGTACAGGAGCCTGCGCCCCTCCGAGTCCTCAACCACAAAGCCAACCGCGGGTACCGAGTGGTTCACGGTGTATGCGGTAACGCTATAGGAGTTCACGGCAAAGGGTTTTCCAACGGCTATGGGGGCGAGCCTGAGCACCGCGTCTTCCTCTGAGGGTATCCTGGTGAAGTCAGGCCAGACCACGTCGTTTAAGAGGTTGTCCTTCAGGGCGGCAAGCACGGGCTCGATACCCTGGACCAGGACGCTGTGGTCCTTGTTCTTGAGGATTATGTTGTCCGCAAGCGAGGGGATGCTCCTGATGTGGTCAAGGTGCGCGTGGGTAAGCAGGATGTGCCTGATCGCGTACTGTTCCTTTTCATTAAGCACCGCGCCTATGGTGCCTGCGTCCAGCAGCACAGAGTCGTCCAGCAGAAAGCCCGGAGGGTTTTTCCCGGGGAACTCGGCCCCTGATGCTCCAAGAATGCGCAGCTTCATGCCTTACTCCTCCTATGGCCCCTCTTGGCGCGCGCCCTGTCGATTCCCCTTTTGAGCGAGCGTACGAATTTATCAAGGTCCGCATCCTGGGCGCGTTTGACTATCGCGCTTCCGACAATGACGCCATCGGCCAGGGCGGCCACACTTTCCGCTTCCTTTGGAGTGGATACTCCAAAGCCAAGGGCCACGGGTTTCCCGCCCCCGTGCCTCCTGGCGCTGCTGATCATGCGGACAGTGGTTTGGTCCATAGTCAGCTTCGAGCCGGTGATCCCTGCTATTGAGACATAGTATATAAAACCGCTTGAGCGTTTGGCTACAAGCTTTACCCTCTCCTCGGTGGAGGTTGGGGCGAACAGGAATATGGTGTCGATGTTCTTTTTGTCAGCCTCGGCCTTGAACTCGTCGGCCTCATGCGGGGGCAGGTCGGGTATTATCATGCCGTCCACACCGGCCTTGGCCGCGTCGCGCGCGAATGCCTTGAGCCCGTATTTGAGCACCGGGTTGTAATAGGTCATCAGCACGATGGGTATCTCTGTATGCTTGCGAATTTTTTTGACAAAGGCCAGGACACTCCTCAGCGTCACGCCCTTTTTGATGCCAACCTCGGCCGCGCGCTGTATCACAGGGCCGTCAGCCATCGGGTCGGTAAAGGGCACGCCAAGCTCTATGATGTCCGCGCCGTTTTCCTCAAGCAGCGTGACCAGTTCCCCGGTGCGCTTTAGCGATGGCGCGCCAGCCATTATATAGGTGATGAAGGCCGAGCGGCCCTCGGCCCTCAGGCGGTCAAAGGTATCTGAGATGCGCGTGCCCATCAGCAGACACCCTCTCCCATTATCGCTGCCACGTGCTGCACGTCCTTGTCCCCGCGGCCCGAGAGATTTATTATCACTATCTGGCTTTTTTTCATTTTGGGAGCTATTTTCATGGCCCCGGCTATGGCGTGCGCGCTCTCAAGCGCGGGCATTATTCCCTCAAGCTTTGTTAGGAGTTCAAACCCTTTAAGCGCTTCCTTGTCCGTGGCGTAAGTGTATTCAGCGCGGCCAGTATCTCTGAGATATGCGTGCTCAGGGCCAACAGAGGCATAATCCAGCCCGGCGGACACTGAATGCGTGCCGAGCACGTTTCCGTCAGCATCCTGTAGCAGAAAGCTCTTTGTACCCTGCAACACACCGAGCGAGCCTCCTGCAAAGCGCGCGGCATGCTCTCCACTTCTTATGCCCTTGCCACCGGCCTCGACCCCCACCATGCGTACTTTCTTGTCCTTTAAGAAACGGTGCCAAAGCCCGATGGCGTTCGATCCGCCGCCCACGCATGCTATCAGGCAGTCAGGCAGCCTGCCTTCGGCCCTGAGTATCTGCGCGCGGGCCTCCCGGCCTATCACGCTCTGGAAGTCGCGCACCATGGTCGGGAACGGGTGCGGCCCGAATGCCGTGCCCAGAAGATAGTGCGTATCGCGCACACTTGCGGTCCAGTCCCTCAGGGCCTCGTTGATGGCGTCTTTTAGCGTGCGCGAGCCTATGTCCACTTCCGTTACCTTTGCCCCGAGAAGCCTCATGCGGAAGACGTTCAGGGCCTGGCGTTTCATATCGTCCGTGCCCATGTATATCTCGCATTCAAGGTCCAGCAGCGCGGCCCCTGTTGCCGTGGCCACCCCGTGCTGGCCAGCGCCGGTTTCGGCGATAACGCGCTTTTTGCCCATGCGCGCGGCAAGCAGGCTCTGTCCCACAGCGTTATTGATCTTGTGCGCGCCAGTGTGGGCCATGTCCTCGCGCTTAAGGTATATCTTGGCACCGCCAAGGTGCTTTGTGAGTTTTTCCGCAAAATAAAGCGGCGTGGGCCTTCCGATAAAATCCTTCTGAAGCACCTTTAGCTTGGCTTTGAAGGTCTTGTCGCGCTTCGCCTTTTCGTACGCGCGCTCAAGCTCCTCAAGCGCGGGCATAAGTGTCTCGGGCACGAACTGCCCCCCGTATTTTCCAAAATATCTGTTACTCAACGCCTCATGCTCCTTGAGCAGTTACACTCCCTGCCGTGGGTGCAGCCCTCTTTTGAGTTAAGCGCAAGTCCCTTTGGCACGAACTCTCCACAGCGGCACTCATGGCCGCCTACCACCTGTTCCGGCCTGCCAAGCTCTCGCCCGCATACAGGGCAGTGTATTATGCCCGCAAGGGTGTCCTTCTGCATTTCTTCCATAACTTCTAATTATATCATATACATATGGCCTTACTCACACTGCGCGGGACGCGCTGTCTGTGGCGATGTGATGAGTGGAGAGGATATAATAATCTGTTCTCTGGCCGGAGGGGTGGCAGAGTGGTTGAACGCGGCGGTCTTGAAAACCGTTGAAGGTGCAAGCCTTCCGGGGGTTCGAATCCCCCCCCCTCCGCCACCAGCCAACGGGCTGGAGCGATCTATTTCCTTTAAAAAGGGTCCATGACCCCCAGCCACGGGCTGGACTTAATAGGTCGAGTCGACCCGTAGTGTTTCCTTCGAAGGACAAACAAGAACGCTTTTAAAGATGAGATGCTTTCGTTACATCTTCTGAAAACAATTGAGGCGGCGGCCACCAGTTTGCATCGCTACTACTGAACACGTTTGAGGTGGCGGCCACCAGTTTGCATCGCTACTACTGAACACGTTTGAGGCGAAAGCCACCAGTTTAAAAGGGGTCCATGACCCCCTTAAGCTGATACAATAGAGTTGGCTATGAAAGACAAGAACCTTATATACGGCATGAACCCCGTGCGGGAGGCGATAAAGGCCGGCTCTGTAGAGGTGGTCTATATTTCGCCCACAAGGAAAAAGGGCCTGAAGGACATACTCAAGGAGGCCGGGGCCGCAGGTGTTGAGGTGAAGGTCATCCACGAGGCGGGATTTTTCGACTCCCGCTTCCCAAAGGGCCATCAGGGTGTTGCAGCATCCGTTTCAGGTGCGTCTCGGGAACCACATCATTCCATGGACGACCTGCTTGGCCAGGAAGAGGCGGCAGGCCGCCTTCGGTTATACATAGTCCTTGACCAGATAGAAGACCCCAGGAACCTGGGGGCCATTCTTCGCACTGCCGAGGCTGCGGGAGCGGCAGGCGTGGTGACCCAGGAGCGGCGCTCCGCGGGACTGTCGCCTGAGGCGGTGAAGGCATCTGCCGGGGCAAGCGAGCACATCCCGCTTGTGGTGGTGACGAATATTAAGAACGCCCTCCGCCAGATGAGGGAGGAGGGGATAACCATAGCAGGGGCCGAGGTTGTTGCCGGGGCCGAGCCCGTATGGGATGCGGACCTCTCACTGCCCCTTGCACTTGTTGTGGGCTCGGAGGGCAAGGGCCTGAGGCGCACGGTGCGTGAGATGTGCGACGTTCTTGTCTCTTTGCCCCTTCATGGAAAGGTGAGTTCTCTTAATGCCTCAGTGGCCTGCGGGGCCATAATTTTTGAGATTTTGCGCCAGAACCGCTGATTTTTGAGGTTTTTTGCTGATTTTATTTACCTGAGGGCAAAAACCTGCATTTTTTTATAAAAAATACCCCCTTGCGATTTGACATGGCTGTCAGAATTGTTTAAATTAATAGTTTCGGAAGGCGTGGGTAAGGTGACTTG
>DAOWET010000069.1 GCA_030638335.1 Nitrospirota bacterium | reverse complement strand
CTTTGGATCTCTATGATGACAAGCGGGATATTGCCGGGGTTCATGAGACTGTGTTTTTCGGTTGCGGGGATGAACGTGCTCTCGTTGGTGCCCACGATGAACTCATCTTGCCCGCGGGTCACCTGCGCGCTTCCGGAAACCACTATCCAGTGCTCGCTCCTGTGGTGGTGCATCTGCAGGCTCAGGCGCGCGCCGGGTTTGACCACTATCCTCTTGATCTTGTAGGAGGGCCCGTGGCCAAGCACCGAGAACTGGCCCCATGGCCGATCCTCGATCATGGGGGAGAGGTATTCCTCCTTGCCGCTGGACTTAAGGAGGTCCACCATGTCCTTTACCTTCTGCACACTGTCCTTTGGCACAATGAGCGTGGCGTCGGCGGTGTCCACCACCACCATGTTATTGAGCCCGATGCCCGCAACGAGCTTCTCGCCCGTAAAGAATATGGAATCGTGGCAGTCCATGCCCACAACATTGCCCTCCACCACATTGCCGTCGCTATCAAGGTCCATGACCTCCTCAAGCGCGTTCCAGCTCCCGATGTCAGACCACGGGAAATCGGCAGTGACCATGGATACCTTCCCGGACTTCTCCATGATGCCGTAGTCTATGCTCTCCTCCTCCACGTGCTCGTAAGCCTCGCGCACGGCCTCTGCCTCCCCAGGCGTGTTCAGGGCGTCGGAGGCAGCGGCAAAGGCCTCGTATGTGACGGGCATATGAATTTTCAGCTCCTCAAGCATGGTTGCCGCCTTGAAAACGAACATGCCGCTGTTCCAGTAATACCCGCCCTCCTTCAGATAACCCTCTGCCGTAGTGCGGTCGGGTTTCTCAACAAAGCGCTCGACCTCGTGTATGCCCTCGCCCTTTGAGGCCCCGCTCTTTATATAGCCATAGCCTGTCTCCGGGCGGGTGGGGACTATACCAAAGGTCACAATGCCTCCTCCCGCCGCGGCTCGCGCGGCCTTCTCCACGCACAAGTTAAAACTCCCACTGTCGCTGATATGGTGGTCCGAGGGAAGCACAAACAGCACTGCATCCGGATCGAGCTTGTGGAGCTTGAAGGCCATGTAGGCTATGGCCGGAGCGGTGTTCCTGCCCCGGGGCTCAAGCACTGTGTTTGCCGAGCCAAGCACCTCGCCGCCCTGCCAGTCCACTATGGACTTCTGGGCCTCGGTGGTTATGACGTATATCCGCTCAGGGGCCACCACTCCTTTTACGCGGAGCATGGTCTCCTGGATGAGAGTGTTGTCTCCGATGAGTTTCAGGTACTGCTTGGGGAACATCTCGCGCGAGAGGGGCCAGAACCTCGTGCCCTTGCCCCCTGCCATTATCACTGCGTAAAGGTTATCCTTTGACACGATTCCTCCTTGTATTTACTGCGGCTGAACTTGTTTCTTAAGCGGAAGGCCCCCAAGCACCGAGCGTATGCGAAGCTTCCATGGAAGCGGTATGGCCTCGCGCACGATGCTCTTTGACATCTTGGAGCTGCCCCTGGTCCGTTCGGTAAATATTATCGGCACCTCCACCACCTTGAACCCCATGCACAGGACATAATAGGCCATTTCTATCTGGAAGGCATAGCCCTCGCTTCTGACCTTCTCAAGCTCTATGGCCTCCAGCGCGCGGCGGCTGTAGGCGCGGAAACCGCTTGTCATATCAGAGAGCTCGGTGGCAAGTATGGTGGAGGCATAGATGTTGCCAAAGCGAGAGAGAAGCAGCCTCTTGAAATCCCAGCCCACAACGCTTATGGTGCCGCCCAGGTAGCGGGAGCCGATGGCAAGGTCCGCCCCTGCCTGGACACTCTCCACAAAGGCCGGCATGTCGCCGGGGTTGTGGGAGAAGTCAGAGTCCATCTCCATGAAGCAGTCATAGCCGCGCTCAAGCCCCCAGAGAAATCCCTCCACATAGGCCGTGCCAAGGCCGAGCTTTCCCTCTCGCTCAATGATATTGACGTTATCGTGCTGGGTCACATATTCCCTGACCTTCTCGCGCGTGCCGTCGGCGGAGTTGTCGTCCACCACCATCACGTCGAAGAGGCCGTGGGCCAGCACCTGGTCCAGAATCCCGGCTATGTTCTCGCCTTCATTATAAGTAGGCAATACAACGAGTGTTTTCACAGCATCTATAATATCAAATTATTGGGTTATAATTCATTTATGCCCGTGTTCACGCTGACAGACGAGATCGAGTTCCCCTCGCCCCATCTGGCCGAAGAAGACGGCCTGCTCGCTGTGGGCGGAGACCTCTCGGTGGAGCGCCTCACCCTTGCCTACTCCATGGGCATCTTCCCGTGGTACAGCCCCGGCTCGCCCATACTGTGGTGGAGCACGGACCCCAGACTTGTGCTGCTGCCTGACAAACTCAACGTGTCCAGGAGCCTCAGGCAGACCATCTCCAGGCAGACATACACTCACACCATGGACCGGGATTTCGAGGCGGTGATACGGATGTGCGCAAGGGTGCACGACAGGAGCAAGGGAGGCACGTGGATAACCCCTGAGATGCAGGAGGCATATATCGAGATGCACAAATGCGGGCTTGCGCACTCTGTTGAGAGCTGGAAGGGGGATAAACTTGCGGGAGGGCTCTATGGCGTTGCCATCGGCGGGGCGTTCTTTGGGGAGAGCATGTTCGCCACGGCCTCGGACGCCTCGAAGGCGGCCTTTGTGTTTCTGGTGGAGAAGCTCCAAAGTTGGGGGTTTACGCTCATAGACTGCCAGATGACCACCGAGCACATGATGCGATTCGGGGCAGAGGAAGTTCCGCGCGAGGAGTTCATGCTGCTATTAAGGAAGGCGCTTGCGGAAGACACCGGGCCTGCCGGATCATGGAAAAACCGGGACAAGCCAGACATGCCGGACATGGAAAGGAAGGGGCCGTAAAAAGGTTCCGGAAATTCTGCCCGGATGACGACCAATTGATCGTCACATTATCGTGGGCGTCCTTTTCAGCCGCGCGTCATATAGCGGGCTGGCTCTTGCCTGAGGATTTTAAAAAGTAAATGCCATTTCGATTACGGACCGGTTTATAAGTTGAAAAATCCCGGCCTGAAATTCTTTAATTTGAAACGCCTAGTCTTCGTCCTCTGAGACGGGCTTTCTCATATCTTTCTTAACTGACTGCTTCTTCTTGTTCTCAAGCATTTTTTCCTTGGCGCGCTTGCTGCGCTTACGCTTCTGGCGGCGTATCTTTTCTATCCTCTGTTGCTCTTTGCTCTTTTTCTGATTAATAAGCGTGTCCATCTTCTCGGCAAGAAGGGCGCGGGCATGATAACGGTTCATGCCCTGTGTGCGGGCGCGCTGGCATTTCACTTCAAGGCCGCTTGGGGGGTGTTTTAAGACAACACAGGTCGCCACCTTGTTCACGTTCTGCCCGCCTGCGCCGCCTGAGCGCACAAAGCTTTCTTCTATCTCGGACTCAAAAAGCCCAAGCTCCTCCATGCGCTTTTGAAGCGCTCTCTCCTTGGCCTCTGATACGGGGAACCTTCTCATTGGAATCTGGCTCAGGCTGCATCCTCGTGAGAGTCTTTACCCTGACCGGGCTTAATGAAATCATGGAGGTCTATATCCACAGTGATGGAATCGTAATCGATCACGGGCACGGTCTCGCGTCCGGCATCCACCTTGCTCAACATGCCGACCTGCTCAAGATATGTGATATCGTCGAACACGTTCTTTATATTCCGCTTTGCAAGCCGGGCAAGCTCGTTTAGGCTCTCGGGCTCCCGCTCCATTATAAGGGCAAGCAGCTCAAGCCTCTTTGGTGTCAGCGACTTCCTCAGGGCCGACAAGCTTGCGAAGAACACGCCCGAGCTTTTCCTGACACCCTCGCCCCTCTCGATGGCCTCAGCCGTGGAGGCAAACTCATCCAGAGATTGCTCAACGCTCTTAACCCCTATCCTCAGTGTTTTCGTCTTCACAATGGTTCTCCCAGTAAGAGTAGATGTTGTTCATGAAATCTATCGTCAATAGCCTTATCCCTTTAAATTCATAGGGCTGCACTTTGCCAGCGTAGTGTCTGTGGTCGCCCTTGCCCTCTGCGTTGTCATATCCTATTACGCGCTCATCATTAACAATGTATGCCAGTGAGTACTTATAGCCGTGCGGCTTGTCATCCGACTTCGGCACCTTCCATATGACCTGTTCTACCCTGTTGCCATATTCATCAATAATGCTGTGTTCTAATATTAATTCCGGTTCATTTTCCGAATCTGCCATTTTCCTCTATACTCCTTTTAATTAAAAGATAATTTATTGCGGCTGCCCTTCCCATAAGCGTATATCTAACCTTCCCATCTATTGGTATGTTACACCAATAGTAGCATGTTGTCAACTTTTTCGTTAAAAAACCTGTTGGGTGGGCATAAGGACTCCTCCATGCGCTTTTGAAGCGCCCTCTCCTTGGCCTCTGATACGGGAAATCTTCTCATAATGTATTTTAGCATTGCCTCGGGCTCTACCTTTGTAACTTGCATATGATTTCTATCAGCTTCTAAATATAATCCGCATATTTACTTTAAGCCGGAGCATGTTATTATATATTGTTAAATAGACTTATTTTATGGAGGTATTGTGAAGGTATTTGTAACAGGCGGATGCGGCTTCCTGGGTTCTCATGTGTGTGAGTTTTATATAAAAAAGGGAGTCCAGGTAATATCCTACGACAACATGACAAAGCATGAGCTTGACCGTACCGGGTTTGCCACAGATGATTCAAGGAATTATAACTTCGATTACCTGAAGTCCATTGGCGTCAGCATGGTGCAGGGTGATGTGAGAAACTTTGAGGAAATGATGGACCACGCCACAGGGAGCGACTATATTGTCCATACCGCTGCCCAGCCAGCCATGACCATAAGCTGGGAAGACCCTGAGCTTGATATATCCACTAACGTCATCGGCACCTTCAATGTGCTTGAGGCTGCAAGAAAACTTGAGATACCTGTGGCCAGTTG
>DAOWET010000286.1 GCA_030638335.1 Nitrospirota bacterium | reverse complement strand
TTTAACTGGAGCGTCCAGCTTCCGTCCTCTAGTATATTGCCTTTGCCTTTCCCCTTTAGCATGTCATTATAAAAAAGATTTTGATTGGTAGTTTTCATTAGTTAAGTGAAAGTTATCTTGTCTAACGGAGAGATTCGGGTGCGAGGTGCCTTAGATGCAAGGCGCGCGACCAGCCAAGAGCTGTACTTACTTTTGCCTTTCAATGCATATAACCCAAGTTAAATGGGGTCCGTGACCCCCGCAACGCAGCAGATGAGGTGCATTCGTGCCCGAATATCGTCTATTAAAAGGACTCAAGGGCGGAAGGGTCGGGAATAACGATCCTCCCGTCCTTTTCAACTACCAGACCCATCTTCTTGAACCGGCTCATGGTCCTTATGGAGGTCTCCACCGTTGTGCCCACCATCTCCGCGATGTCCTGCTTTGTGAGCTTTATGGTTATGCGTCTGCCATCGGGCGTGTCCTCTCCCATCTGCTGGGAAAGCTTCAGCAGCAGGGCGGCGATCCTTGAGCCCACCTTCTCAAGGGCGATGCTCTTCATGGCCTCGTGGGAGTCCTTTATTCTTGAGCCAAGGTCCTGCATCATGGCCTGCATGAGCCCGGGGAACCTGTCAAGTATCCTCATGAGGTCAGCACGAGACAGCCTGAGGACAACAGAGTCCTCCATGGCCGCCGCGTTCGCGGGATAGGGAAAGCCGTTTAGCACGGCTATTGCGCCGAAGGGCTCGTTGTCCTTGATGATCTCCAGGATGATCTCCTTGCCGTCATGGCTTATCTTGGTGATCTTCACCTTGCCCTCAAGCACTATAAAGAACCAGTCGGGAGAGTCGCCTTCAGAGAATATGCCTGTTTTCCTGGGGAAAGGCTCTTCTTTGATAAGTGGCAGCACCTCTTTGAGATCGTTATCGTTGAGTGTCTGGAAAAGCTTTATCTTGCGAAGGGTGTCAACGTTCAGTTCCATTCAAGTCATCGTCCTCCATGATCAGCCTGTTACCATTTATCTTCTAATTGTTTGGCTCACACCTGTATTTGAATATGGCTATGTCCAGACGCTTGCACTGGCCCAGGGCGCAGGCAGAGAGGAGATCCTTAATGCCTATTGAGCCAATTGCGCCTATTGTGATAATTCTGTTTCGAATCATGTTTCCTCCATGCCCTGTATTAAAAATCCATAAGCTATTAATATATTTTAAGGTGAGGAAGCCAGGAATGCAAACCCGTGCGGGACTATCCGCTTTCAGGGTTGACTATGATGCATGGGGCGGCAGGCTGCCTTACTTCATCGAGGCGGCAAGGGCCGTTGCCTTTGCCAGATCCACCTGCTCGATAAGATGCTGCACTGATACGCGCATGAACCCGAGGAAGGCGTTGGGGTAGAGGCCTATCCAGAATACGAGCACCAACAGGGGCAGAAGCGCAGCGATCTCGCGGCCATTCAGGTCCGTGAGGCCGGCGGCCTTGGGGCCCTCGTCCATGAAGAAAATCCTCTGGTAGAGCCAGAGCATGTAGGCCGCGCCTATGATCACGCCCGTGGCGGCAAGCACGCCCATTATCTTGCTTGCGGCAAAACCTCCAAGTATGATGAGAAACTCGCCCACGAACCCGTTCATGCTTGGCAGGCCGATGGAGGCAAGTGTGAATATCATGAAGAAGGCCGCGAAAACGGGCGTTACCGTGGCAAGCCCGCCGTAATCGCTGATCTCGCGCGAGTGGGTGCGCTCGTATATGGCGCCCACGGCAAGGAAGAGGGCGCCGGTGATAATGCCGTGGTTGACCATCTGCAGTATTCCGCCCTCAAGGCCCTGGGTGTTCAGCGCGAATATGCCAAGCGTGACAAAACCCATATGGCTGACCGAACTGTAGGCGATAAGGCGTTTGAGATCGGTCTGGGCAAAGCATACAATGCCGCCATATATGATGGCGATCACGGACAGTGTGAGCATCACAGGGGTCATGGCCACTGCAGCGTCCGGGAACAGGGGTATGGAGAACCTCAGGAAGCCGTAGGCGCCCATCTTGATAAGAATGGCCGCAAGCAGCACACTGCCGGCCGCGGGGGCCTCGGAATGCGCGTCAGGCAGCCACGTGTGCACAGGGAACATGGGCACCTTTACGGAAAATGAAGCAAAGAAGGCCCAGAACAGTATCATCTGCATATTGTAGGGATATGTAAGCGCGTCCAGCTCCAGGATCGAGAATGACCCGCCCGAGTATGTGTAGAGGACAACTATACCCACGAGCATCAGGAGGCTTCCCACAAGTGTGAACAGGAAGAACTTTATGGCTGCGTATACCCTGTTGGGGCCGCCCCAGACCCCAATGATAAGGAACATGGGGATGAGCATGGCCTCCCAGAAGATGTAGAACAGGAAGAAGTCCATCGAGCAGAACACGCCTATCATGGCGGCTTCCACTAAAAGTATTGCGATGTAGAACTCCTTGAGCTTATTGGTGATGGCCTCCCACGATATAAGCACGCAGAGGATCGTGATAAGGGTTGAAAGAAGGACGAACAGGACGCTTATGCCGTCCACGCCAAGGGCGTAGTTTACGTTCCAGGCGGGTATCCACGCGCGGCTCTCCACGAACTGCATCCCGTAGGTGTTCATGTTGAACCGGAAGAAGAGGGGCAGGGATATTATGAACGTGGCTATGCTTACGATAAGAGCCATGAGTTTTATCAGGAATGCGTTGCTCCTGTTTATGAACAGCAGCATTACAGCCCCGGCCACGGGAAGGAATATCACCAGGCTCAGTATCGGGTAGCCAAGCACGTTAGTTCCAAGTTCAGTCATTTTAAAACATTCCCCTCTGCTTTTATCTCCAGATGAAGGCTATGGCCACAATCGCCAGGAAGGCAAATCCCATGACCGTGGCATACCGGTGAACAAGGCCGTTCTGCACGTGGCGTATGAACCCGCTTATCTGTCCTATGGCCCTGGGCACTCCGTTTACAATGCCCTCTATTATCTTGCCGTCGCTAAAACCGACTATGAAGCTCTTTGACACCCACATTGTCGGGCGTATTATGGTGAAGTGGTAGAGCTCGTCAATGAAATACTTGTTCCAGAGCAGGTAGTGCGCAAAAGAGAACTTCTTTGCCATCTTGTCTGCAAGGTCCCTGTTCGTGATGTACATATGACGGGCAAACAGAAGGCCGCCTATGAATATGGCTATTGCAAGGGCCATGAGAATGTACTCGGTTGCATGGCCTGCGTGTACTTCCGGGTGCCCGACTACGGGTTCCATGAAGTGCGCGAACTTGTTATGACCGCCAAGGGCCGCGGGGATGCCTATCCATCCTGCTGTTACGGCCCCGAAGGCAAGCAACAGCAGGGGTATCCTCATGGTCCAGGGCGCTTCATGCAAAAGGTGGTGAGGGTCGTGGCCATGCTCTACAGCGTGCTTTTTCATCTCCTCTATATCAGAGCGGAACTCGCCGTGGAATGTGAGATAGAAGACCCTGAAAGAATAGAACGCTGTGAGTACCGCTGTTATGACTCCAACGACCCATACGAACTTGCCTACTGTAGTACCTGAGGCAAAGGCCAGAAACAGTATCTCGTCCTTGCTTATAAAACCCGCCAGGAGCGGAAAACCCGAGATGCTCAAGGTGGCAATAAGGAAGGTCCAGTATGTGTAGGGCAGCTTCTTTTTGAGCCCGCCCATCTTGAATATGTCCAGCTCTCCACCCATGGCGTGCATGACGCTTCCCGCGCCCAGGAACAGAAGGGCTTTAAAGAAAGCGTGCGTATAGAGGTGGAATATGCCTGCGCCGTAAGCTCCCACGCCGCAGGCCAGGAACATGTAACCAAGCTGGCTGCATGTGGAGTAGGCGATTATACGTTTTATATCCCGCTGGACCAATGCTATTGAACCTGCAAATATAGCGGTAAAGGCGCCGGTAACAGCAACCACGGCCATGGCCACGGGCGAGAGGTTGAATATGGGCGAGAATCGGGCAACCATGAAAACGCCGGCCGTGACCATTGTGGCGGCGTGTATCAGGGCGCTCACGGGTGTCGGGCCCTCCATCGCGTCAGGCAGCCATACATGGAGCGGAAGCTGTGCTGATTTACCCACCGCGCCGCAGAACAGGAGCAGGGCGATCAGCGTGATGACGTCCATCTGGAATCCTAATACGACTATCCCCTGGCCGGTGAGTGTGCCGATGGAGCCGAAGACCTCGGCGTAGTGGACTGTGCCGAGGGTCAGGAATATCATGATGATGCCAAGGCCGAAGCCGAAGTCCCCGAAGCGGTTAACGATAAAGGCCTTCTTGCCGGCGTCAGAGGCGGATTTCTTCTCGTAATAGTATCCGATGAGGAAGTACGAGCAGAGGCCCACCGCCTCCCATCCAAAGTAGAGCTGAAGGATGTTGTTGGCCATGACGAGCATGAGCATCGAGAAGGTGAAGAGGCTCAGGAAGGAGAAGAACCTGTAGTAACCCTTCTCGCCGTGCATGTAGCCGATGGAGTAGATATGCACAAGCATGCTGACAGTTGTCACCACGATCAGCATCACCGCGGTCAACTGGTCTATGAGGAAGCCAACAGAGGCTCTAAAGCCCCCGGAGCTGATCCATGTATAGAGGTCTTCGTTTATTATTTGAGGGTCGTGCGACATGAACATCTTGAGCGCGATCACCCAGGAAACGAGGCATGAGACCGTTACAGCGGGCACCGCTATCCAGTGTGCCTGGCCCTTGATGAAATTCCTGCCAAAAAGGATGTTCACAAAGAACGCGAAAAGCGGAAGAAAAGGTATCAGAAGATAGGCGCTCATCCCTGCATCTCCTTCATCTCGTCCACATGCACTGTCTCCTTGTTCCTGAACAGGGCGATGATTATGGCCAGGCCAATGGCCGCCTCGGCAGCGGCTACGGTTATCACGAAGAACGAGAGTATCTGGCCCGCAAGGTCCTCCATGTAATGGCTGATGGCCACGAGGTTTATGTTCACGGCATTAAGCATGAGCTCTATGGAGATGAACATGAGTATCACGTTTCTCCTTGCGAGAAAGCCGTACACCCCTATGCAGAAAACCGCAGCTGAGAGCAACATATACCAGTAAAGAGGGACCATTTTTACCTCACGATTTAGTATGCCGCTTTGCGAGCGTTATAGCGCCCACGATAGCGACAAGCAGAACGACAGAGGCCACTTCGAAGGGGAACAGGTACTTGGTGTAAAGCACCGTGCCGATGGCCTTCGTATGTGTCATCTCCGTGATCTTTTCTATTCCATATATTCCATGCGGGCCCAGCACGAACCCTCGCATGGTGCTTGCAAGCACAGCAAAAAGCGACAGGGCGAGCACTGCCCCCGCGGGCTGGCTCATGGAGTACTTATCAGCGTGCTCCTCAGCGCGCAGGTCCAGCAGGAACACGACGAACAGGAAGAGCACCAGTATCGCGCCTGCGTATACGATGATCTGTATGGCCGCGATGAACTCAGCGTTCAGGAAAAGATAAAGGCTCGCTATGTGGAAAAATATAATGAGCATGAACAGTACGGAATGCACGGGATTTCTGCGCGAGACAGTAACGAGGGACAGGCCTACTATGACCAGCGCGTGATAGAGGAAGAAGAATACGGGCAGAGTGATCATTATTGTTTCTCCTCCTTCTGTATACCGTGGAAAACGGCCTGGTCGTCATGGGCCTTGTAGTCATCGGCATTGGGGTGCTTCCAGATATTGTCCATGTACCACTTGCCCTTCTCGCCGGGGAAGAACGTGTCCCAGTTATCAAGGAGGCGCTCCTTGTTGAAGTAAAAGTCCCCACGGCTATAGCCGGAATATTCATAGTGCTCCGAGAGGACAATAGCGCCCACGGGACATGCCTCAACGCAGAAGGCGCAGAAGACGCAGCGAAGGACGTCAACCTCATACTCTTCGGCAATCTTCTCGCCCTTGTCGTCCTCGCCCGTGTGTATGGTTATGCACCTGGAGGGGCATACAGCGGCGCACAGCCCGCATGCGATGCATTTCTCCCTGCCGGTGTCGGGGTTCCGGACAAGGGCGTGCAGGCCCCTGAAGCCAGGGTCGGAATAACGCGGCTCCTTCGGGTACTGGCGGGTGACCGCATTCCAGGGCGGGAGGTTGCTCAGGGTAAGCCACATGCCCTGGAGTATCTCCCAGAACAAAATCGTTTTTACTATCTTTTTAAATTCCATTATTCCCTGTTTAGATGATCTTTAATGTCGCGGTAATAACAATGTTTAAAAGGGCAAGCGGAATAAGCACCTTCCACCCGATGGCCATCAACTGGTCATACCTGTATCTGGGCACCGTGGCCCTGATCCAGAAGAACAGGAACATTACAAAACACAGCTTCAGCACGAACCAGAGAAGCTGCAGCGGCACGATGGAAGGCCCGGGGCCGCTCCATCCGCCAAGGAAACAGATGACTCCGATGGCGGCCATGACGAACATGGCGATGTACTCACCTACGAAAAAGAGGGAGAACCTGAACCCGCTGTACTCGGTGAAGTAGCCGGCAACAAGCTCGCTTTCCGCCTCAGGCATGTCAAATGGCGTGCGGTTGGTCTCGGCAAGCATGGAGAGGAAGAATACGCCAGCAGCGATTATCTGCGGGAATATGTACCAGTTCTTAAAGAAAAACAGTCCTTCACCAGCCTGCGCCGCCGCTATTTCCGAGAGGTTCAATGATCCGGAAAGGAGCATCACCCCAACCAGGCTCATGCCCATCGCCACCTCGTAGCTTATGATCTGGGCCGAGGCGCGAAGACCGCCAAGGAACGAGAACTTGGAGTTCGATGCCCATCCTGCCATGACAATTCCGTAAGCCCCGACAGAGGACATGGCAAAGATAAAGAGGATGCCGATGTTGATGTCCGCAACAGCGAAGGACTTCCACCATGGGATCACGGCAAGCGAGGTCATGGCTCCGAACATTGTTATGACAGGGGCAATGAAGAAGATCACCTTGTCCGATTCGGCAGGGATTATGTCTTCCTTGAAGAAGAGCTTCAGGGCGTCAGCTATCGGCTGAAGGATGCCGTGCGGCCCGACACGCATTGGACCCATACGGACCTGCATGTGCCCGATGACCTTGCGCTCGAAGTAGGGGGCAAGCGCCACCGCGAGCATGACCACTGATACGACGATCACTATTTTCCCGAAAATGAAACCAATATTAATAATAATGTCAAATGAACCAGGAGAAATTAAAGTCTCTAGCAAAGCTTTCATTGACCCTTATTCACCTCTTTTTAACCCTGTTTTTTGAGTGTACTTACAGGGTGCATTCGTGAACGGCATTTTATTATACCTGAAATATTTTAGAATTCCAGCACTTTCTTGGGTATCAGTCAAATATACTGTATTATCAGGCAGATAAGGGTCAATGTGCGCCTTGATTTCAATCTCTCCACGCTCTGAAAAAAACCTGAGAGTATCACCTGGTCTGATCTTGTAACTATCAGCCAATGCAGTATTCATCCTTGCCAGAGGCTCTTTTGATATCCTCAGAAGTGCGTCCGAGTGCAGCGCTGTGGTTCCGTTCAGGAACAGGGGTTTTTCAAGAACTATATCAAAGCCATCTCCTTCAACCACGGGGGGAATGTCAAGGTATGGCCTGAGCGCTTTGAGATCAAGTATGGCCTCGTGCCCATCGCCACCTTCTGCCGGCCATTTGCATGTCTCGCCGCGGATGTTGGAGGCATGGAGCTCGCAGTAATATGGAGACACCTTCATGACCTCGGAAAACACGTCGTCAGACCTCTTGTATCCTGCCTTCAGGCCCAGGGCTTCACACAGCTCGGAAAGTATGCTCCAGTCCTCCTTGCCCTCCGCGCCCACGCCTGCGTCTATGCCCAGAAGCCTGCGCTCCATGTTTATATATGTGCCTTTGCGCTCTATCCAGGTCTTAGCTGGCAGAACAACATGGGCAAGCTCTGCCGTCTCGGTCATGAATATGTCCTGCACGACCAGGAGGTCGAGTTTGGCAAGAGCATCTGTTACGAACCCGCTGTCAGGCAGGCTCCTGGCAGGGTTTTCGCCCATGACATAGAGGCCCTTTACATCTCCGGCCCCGGCAGCCTCGAATATCTCCATGAGGCTCAACCCTTTCTCTTTCTCAGAAGGCAGCCTTGCGTCCCAGAGGCCCTCGATCATCCGCCTTGCGCCAGCATCCGTCATAGGCGCAGGGCCCGGAAGCATGTCCGGCTCACAACCCATGTCAAGAAGTCCGTGCTCGTTGGGACCTTCGGATATCAGATAGACCTTTGCCTCAAGCACATGGGCAAGAGCGGCAAAAACCATAATGCTCCATGGCCCGGCCAGGCTGCACGCAAGCTCCCTGCCTGCAACAAGGGAGACATTTGCCGATGTGGCAAGGGTCTCAGCCACCTTCCTCACGACTTCCCGCGGCATGGCATCATCCATGTCCTCCGGGGTTGGCAGCATTAGAGTGCCCAGCAACTCCTGCATCATCTCGCGCGAGCCTGATGGCTTCTTTATCTCAAGCACGGCCGAGAGCAGGGCTCCGAGCACATGCCACTGTTCCTTCAGGCGTGGCTGCATTGTTACGGAGCGGTGGTGCCTGAGCCCGGGCGCGTGCCCAAAGGTGATCACGGCGGCCCCGGAGTCATAGGCGTTTCTTACCCGCACGCCAAGCACAGGCGCCTCTGTTACCGGGTCTGAGCAGACAGTGAGGACAGCGTCGCTTTGTGCCATCTCACTGACATAGGAGACAGTGCGCGCGTGGCCCAGAAGCCCGCCCACTATCCTCCTGAGCCCGGCCAGGCCCATCCTGGCGGAGGAGTCGATGTTGTTTGAGCCAAGGCCCGCGCGCATGAGTTTCTGAAGCAGGTAGTTGTCCTCTATCGTGCATTTGGGGGAGGCAAGGGCGGCAAGAGACTTTCCGCCGGAGGCATCCCTGATCTCCTTAAGGCGGCTGGCAACGTACTTGAGCGCCTCTTGCCAGGAAACAGGTACGAGCTTCCCATCTTTTCTGATCAGCGGGGATGTCAGGCGCGAGGGACTGGATATATATTCATACCCGAAAAAGCCCCTGGCGCAGAGCAGGCCCTGGTTCACTTCGCTTTCCGCGGGGATAAGGCGTTGGAGAGTACCGTCCTCTCTTATCTGCATGTGAATGCCGCATCCCACGCCGCAGTATGAACATGTTGAATCGAACTGCTCTCCCGTGTCCCATGGACGGTAGTTGTGCCTGTGGAGCTTTGACATGAGAGAGCCCACGGGACAGGCGATTATGCAGGCACCGCAGTATTCGCAATCAAACTTACTACCGGAGAAGGGTTCGATGGAGGTGTGCTTGCCGCGGCCTATGACATTGATCGCGGATGCGCCCTGAAGCTCGGCGCACACGCGCGTGCATTTGGTGCACATTATGCAGCGCTCCATGTTCCTTACGATGAGCGGGTCCTTTGTGCTCTCGGGCTCTGTGCGCTTGCGCTCATGGAACCTGCCCTCGGCCGCCCCGTATAGCACTGAAAAATCCTGCAGGTCGCACTCTCCGGCCTTGTCGCAGGTGGGGCAGTCAAGGGGGTGGTTGATGAGCATGAACTCCAGCATGGCCTTTCTTGCAACATGTATCTCAGGTGTTTCGGTCTCCACCACCATGCCGTCCTCGGCATTTAGCGAGCATGAGGCCTGGAGGCGGTACATGCCCTCTACGCGGACCAGGCACATCCTGCACCCGCCAAAGCTCTCGATCTTGGGGTAGTAGCACATGGTTGGTATGTGGATGTTGTTTTGAAGCGCTGCTTCCAATACCTTGACAGGACCTTTGACCTCGAACTTTTTGCCGTTGATCGTCAGGGTTATCATGTTTTTCATATTATTCATATTGTTCATACTGGGCCCCCAAAGGGACAGGTTTTTCCCTTTATATGAGCCTCGAACTCATCGCCGAACTTGTCAAGGAAGCCTATCGTGGAGATGGCAGCGCTGTCTCCAAGCGCGCAAAAGGAATTGCCGGCGATATTTCCGCAGACCTCCCTGAGGAGCCTTATGTCATCCTCAACGCCAAGGCCCTGTTCCATGCGAAGCAGTATGGCCCTTATCCAGTCCGTGCCCTCGCGGCATGGGGTGCATTTGCCGCAGGACTCGTGGGCAAAGAACTTCGCGATGCGATACGCAGTGTGCACCATGCATGTTTCCTCATCAAACACAATGACGGCACCGGAGCCTATGATGCCCATCGACCCCTCGCACTTTGATGTGAAATCCATTCTGCAAGCAAGGTCATCAGACCTGAGCACCGCAGTGGATACGCCACCGGGTATGACCGCCTTGAGCGCACGGCCGCCCTTTATGCCCCCGCAGTGTTCGTAGATTATCTCTGAGAGAGGCACCCCCATCGGAAGCTCATACACGCCCGGACGCACGACGTCTCCGCTTACGGAAAAGAGCTTCGGGCCGGGGGACTCAGGGCTTCCAATTTTGGAATAGCTCTCAGCCCCGATATTGAGGATGATCGGAACGTTGGCAAAGGTCTCCACATTGCTCGCAAGTGTGGGCTTGCCCATGTACCCGTAATTGACCGTGTAGGGCGGGCGTGAGCGGGGCTGGCCGCGCTTGCCCTCAAGGCTTTCGATCATGGCCGTTTCTTCGCCGCATATGTACGCTCCCGCACCCCTGTGCACGTAGAGTTCAAGATCAGCGCCAGTGCCCATGAAGTCCGGACCTATGTAGCCCTTTTTGCGGCATTGGGCTATGACGTCCTCAAGGAGATGGAATAGGGCTGGGTATTCACCGCGAAGGTAAATATAACCGACACCGGCTTTTACGGTAAAGGCCGCAAGGGCCATTCCCTCGATAAGCAGGAAAGGGTTCTTCTCAAGTATGAGGCGGTCCTTGAACGTGCCGGGCTCACCTTCGTCAGCATTGCATATGATATATTTCGGCGTGGCAGTGTCCTCTGCAACAGCCGCCCATTTCCTGCCGGTGGGGAACCCTGCACCACCTCTTCCGCGAAGTCCGGCGCGCACTATTTCCTCGATCACAAAATCCGGCCCTGCTCGGGCAGCCTTCTTGAGTGCTCTGAAACCGCCTTCGGCCTCGTATGCCGAAATGCCGGTTATGCAACGCACAGGGTCTGGTATTATCCGGTCTATCAGCTTGCTCATATCATTCGTATTTTATTCATACCTGGCAAGTATCTCAATTATGCTTTCAGCAGTCAACCCGGTGTGCACATCCGAGTCCACCAGCATGGCCGGCACCTTCTCGCACTCACCAATACACTCGCCCTCCAATAGAGTAAAGCGGTTGTCAGGAGAGGTTGCGCCAGGCCGGAGGCCGAAGTGTTCCTTTAATACATCCAGCAGGCCGGAGGAGGCTGCCAGCATGCATGAGACATTTGTGCACAGCTGAACAAGGTGCCGCCCGCCCGGACTGTCACGGAACATCACATGGAATGAGGCCACCCCGCGAACATGCGCATCAGGCAGGTCCAGGAGCGTTGCCACTGCGTGCAGGGCATCCAAGGGAAGGTGTCCCACATGGCGCTGGGCGATATAAAGTGCGGGGAGCAGGGCTGAACGCGAATCGGGATACTTCTCCAGTGTGTTATTGATCTGGGATACTGCTTCCGCTGGAAGCATTTTCAGCTACCTGTCGCATTCACCAAGGACGATGTCGAGAGTGCCGATATTGGCAATGACGTCAGCTATGAGCCCTCCCTCGCACATAAGCGGAAGCACCGAGGCATGGACAAAGGATGGGGCACGGAGGCGCATACGGTACGGCTTGCCTGAGCCGTCGCTGACGAAATAGTAGCCGAACTCGCCCTTGGGCAATTCGGTGGCCACGTAAACTTCACCCTCCTGTGCGGTCATGGGCCCCTTTGTGATCAGGACGAACTGGTGGATCAGGGATTCCATGTCCGTCATGACCCTTTCCTTGGGGGGAAGGGTGAACTTCGGCGCGTTGGGGTCGAGTATTGCGCCCCTTGGAAGTTTCTCGACGCACTGCTTGATTATCAGGGCCGACTGCCTGAGTTCGATCATGCGCACGCGGTACCTGTCGTATACGTCGCCTTCCGTGCCAATGGGGACCTCGAACTCCACGTCCTTGTACGCGTCATATGGCTCGTGTTTGCGGATGTCGTAGGCAATGCCCGAGCCGCGGATCATGGGGCCTGAAAGTCCCCAGTTGATCGCCTCATCAGCGGTGATGATGCCTATGCCCTTTGTCCTCTTGAGCCATATGCGGTTCTGGTCGATAAGGGTCTCGTACTCTTCCATGTGAGTGGGAAACTCGTCCGCAAAGGCGTGCGCCCTGTCGATGAACTCCTGGGTTACGTCGTTCCTGACCCCACCGATGCGGGGATAGCTCACGGTGAGCCTGGCCCCGGTGAGCTTCTCGAACATCTCCATTATCATCGCACGTTCGCGGAAGGCATAGAGGAAAACTGTCATGGCGCCAATGTCCAGGGCATGGGTGGCAAGCCAGAGCAGGTGGCTGGATATCCTTCCCAGCTCGGCGCACATGGTCCTTATGTACTTTGCGCGCTCAGGGGCCTCGATGCCAAAGAGCTTCTCAACGGCCACGCAGTAGCCGATGTTGTTGTTCATTGAAGCTATGTAGTCAAGGCGGTCGGTAAGGGGCAAAGCGGAAATATATGTCCTGTCCTCGCCGAGCTTCTCAGTTCCGCGATGCAGGTATCCTATATGCGGAGTGCACTTCCTGATTATCTCGCCGTCAAGGTCAAGCTCGAGCCTGAGCACGCCGTGGGTGGCGGGGTGCTGCGGGCCCATGTTGAGTTTGAGGTCCGTTCTGTCAGCGTCGCGCTTGACAGTGTATTCTTCTATCTTTCCCATTCGTGCTCCTTAAGGCGCTCTGCATCTTCAAGCACCTCCTGGAAACCGGGCCACTCGTGGTCAGGGCCAGGTCCCTTTACAGGGTAATCCTTCCGCAGGGGATGGCCCTCCCAGTCATCCGGCATGAGGATGCGCCTGTGGTCAGGGTGGCCCTTGAAGGTGATGCCGAAGAGGTCGTAGCATTCGCGCTCGTGCCAGTCAGCGCCGCGCCAGATGGAGGTGAGGCTCTCGATGGAGCAGTCGCGCTCTGAAACTGCGGCCTTTAGCCTTATCATCTCCTTGAACTTGATCGAGTAGAGGTGGTATACGACCTCGAAGCGCTTGTCCTTCTTGTCCATCCAGTCCACGGCCGTAATGTCCCTTATGTACTTAAAGGCCATGGAGGGCTCATCGTGCAGAAAACGGCAGATGTCCACGATCCTGTCCTTCTTTACATAGAGGGTCATCTGCCCCCGGAACTCTTCGGTCTCGAGGATGTCGTCGGTGAACTCTTCCCTGAGGAACTCGACTACCTGAAGCGGCTCCATCTCAACTCTTCCTTCCTGATCTTGTCCTGAAGTTTTATGAGCCCCTGCATCAGGGCCTCGGGCCTCGGGGGGCAGCCGGGAATGTAAACGTCCACCGGCAGGAACGTGTCCACTCCCTGCACCGTGCTGTAGCTGTTGTATATATTGCCGGAGCAGGCACAGCTCCCCATGGCGATTACGTACCTGGGCTCGGGCATCTGGTCGTAGACGCGCCTTACGATCGGGGCCATCTTCTTGGTCACGGTGCCTGCGATTATCAGACAGTCGGACTGGCGGGGGGAGGCGCGGAATATGATGCCAAAGCGGTCAAGGTCATAGTGGGAAGAACCCGCGGCCATCATCTCGATGCCGCAGCAGGCCAGGCCGAAGGTCATGGGCCATATGGATGACAGCCTCGACCAGTTCACGCCGAAATCAACAAGCTTCCCAAGCTTGGTGATGAAGGCGTTCCCTCCGGGGATGACCTTCACTCCCTCTTCAACTTCCACCAAGGCTTCAGTTCCGGATATCATGAAGCAAATCCCTCCAGGAGATAGACTTTAATCCCATTTGAAAGCGTCTTTTTTCCAGGCGTAAATGTACCCTACGGTAAGGATCAGGATGAAGAGTATCATCTCGATATATGCGTACAGGCCGATCTTGTCGAAGACCACTGCCCAAGGGTACATGAAAACGGCTTCAACGTCAAAGACAAGAAACAGCATCGCGATTATGTAGAAGTGTATGTGGAACCTGCTGCGGGTCTCGCCCACGGGGATATTGCCTGATTCGTATGGGATGAGCTTCTCGGCATAAGGGCGATGGGGCCTGAAGATTATGCCCACCATCAGGGAGCCAAGACCGAATGCCGTTGCCACGAGCATGAAAATCACGATCGGTAGGTATTCAGTTGGCATGTATCCTCCAAGCATGGAAAATACTATACGGTACATGCTATTAAACTGTCAATAGAATGATTTCCCGATCCGTCCGCAAAAGCATCCTGTCTGTATTGCAAATGAAGGTGAAAACGTACTTTTTGTTTTGTAACCTATTGACAATACGATATTTTTATTGATATACTGCCTTAGGTGACAGGCCTGGAGATAAAAGTAAAAATATATTTATCAACCCGCTGTATTGTGGGAGATACGGGATGGGCAGTCTAGTACTTATTGTTGAGGACTCATCCATGACGCGTTCCATGATCCGCTCGGCTGCCGAGGAGATCGAAGGAATGGAAACCATTGAGGCGGCAAACGGTTTTGAGGCCCTGAGGCTCCTGCCCTCCCAGCAGTTCGACCTGATAATTACCGATATTAACATGCCTGACATAAATGGTTTGGAACTCATTAATTTTGTAAGGAAAGACCCCCGGTTCCATGCCATTCCGCTGATCATAATCAGCACGGAAAAGAGCGAAGAGGACAAAAAGCGCGGGTTGCAGATCGGCGCTGACGCCTACCTTACAAAACCCTTCAAAGCCGAAGAGGTGCAGGATGCCATAAAGGCCCTGATCTGACCATGAAAGCGTCTGACAATGATTTCGTAGATGAGGCTGAAGAGCTTCTGACAGAGGCGGGTTCGTACCTCCTTGACATCCAGGAAGCAGGCTCCGCCGAACCCGACCCCGATTCCATCAACAGCCTTTTCAGGACAATGCACACGCTCAAGGGCATGTCCGGCATGTACGGACACCAGTGCATCACTGACATCAGCCACGCCCTGGAGAACATTCTCGACGACATCAGGCTTGGAAGGGCGGACATGGACGACCAGTCCGTGGACTTCTTCTTCAAGCACATGGACACGCTGCGCTCGCTCATAACGAGCTTGCGGGAGGGCCATGCACTGAGCGATGAGGATGCCCAGGCTTGCATGACAGAGATAACGGATTTCAAGGGCGGAGCTGCTGAGACACAAGAGGCTGATCCCCTCGAAGCCTTGGAGGAATATGAGGACCTGCTCAGCATCCTCTCTGAGTACGAGGAGCACAGGCTCAAGAGCAACCTTAAAAAAGGCAAGGGCATCTACAAGATGAACGTTGTCTACTCGCTCGATGATTTCGATACAAGGCTCAAGGAACTCACAGCCGATATAAAGGACTTCGGAGAGATGCTCTCCACCATGCCAACATCAGAGGGCATCCCAGCCGGCTCCATCGGGTTCACGCTCGTGATCGGTTCCGGGAAGACCCCGCAGGAGGTAAAGGAACTCTCTGGCGTTGATGTTGAGGTGATGTCCTCCATGGCGGAACCAGAGGAAGAGGCCAGGCCCGCCGACGCTGCCCGGGCCCCCGGGGGCCCCGGGGGACAACAGGCGCCCCAGCCAACAATGGCTGAGGATGCATCTCTTAAGACGTCCGCCACAACGGTGAGGGTCAATATCGAAAAGCTCGACAGGCTCCTGAACGCCGTCGGGGAGCTTAATCTCATTAAGAACAACACCAGAAAGCTCTGGACCGAGATGTCTGAGGTCTTTGGAAAGAACCCTCTGGTGATCGACCTTTACAAGATCGTCCAGAACATGGAGCGGAGGCTTCATGAGCTGCAGACCAACGTGCTTGAGGTGAGGATGGTGCCCATAGGGCAGATTTTCACGAGGCTCGGGCAGGTGGTGAGGCGATACACAAGGGGCGCCGGCAAGGAGATAAACCTGACGGTCTTTGGCGAGGACACTGAGATAGACAAGTTCCTTGCCGAGGAGATCGTTGACCCGCTCATGCATATAGTCAGGAACAGCATTGACCACGGCATCGAGTCCCCCGAGGACAGGGAAGCCAGCGGAAAGCCCCGTGCCGGCTCGCTCCAGTTGAGGGCCAGCCAGAGGGGCAACAGCGTTGTTATCGAAATCACTGACGATGGGAAAGGCATTGACGTGGATGTCGTCAGGAGAAAGGCCATTGAGCGCGGGTTGATGTCATCGTCATCTGCCCTGGGGGACATGGAGATACTGGACTTTATGTTCGAGGCCGGTTTCAGCACCAAGAAAACCGTCTCAGAGACCTCGGGGCGCGGGGTGGGCCTTGATGTCGTGAGAGCCAAGATGGTCTCCCTTGGCGGGTATACCGAGATCACCACAGAGGTGGGCATGGGGACCATATTTAACCTTACACTCCCCATAACGCTTGCTATAGTAAAGTCCCTGATGGTGCGCGTGGGCAAGGAGACATTCGCCATGCCTCTGTCTTCCATGCAGGAGACCATGGATATCATCAGGATGGACATCAAGCACCTCGACGGCGGCGATGTGGTTGACTTCCGAGGAGAGATGATTCCCATCGCATCCCTTGGCGAGGTACTCCATATCCCGGACGACGGGGAGGAGTTCGCTTACGCCATGCTCATAGGGCACGGGGACAAGAGGCTGTTCCTGATCGTGGACAAGATGACAGGGCAACAGGAGATCGTCATAAAGCCCCTGAGCGATTATTTTGAAGGTCTCAGCGGGTTTGCGGGCGCAGCAGAAGTGGGCAGCAACGAAGTGGTGCTGGTGCTGGATGCGGAGGCCCTTCTGAGCGAAGCATTTGAGAAGAAAAAAGCCCTCCAAAAGGGCTGAGTAGCTGTGTTGCATGTGACTTCAGAGCATTATCCGAAAAGACCTACTTTGCAGCCTTCTTCTTCATAAGCTGGAGTACGGGGCGAATCTGTTCCTTGATCTTGTTGATCTCGTTCTTTATCGTCAGGTTCTGCTTCCTGAGTTCCTCAACCTCTTCCTTGAGTTCGTCAATGGCAGCGGTATCAACATACCCACCTGTGTCAAGCACATCATCTGACGAGCCCTCCTCTATGAGCATCCTCTCAAGCTCGGTCGTTGATCCTTCTTCCCCACCCGGGTCGCTTGTGGCAAGGATGTTTTCCTCATGCTTGAGCATGTCCTCTTCAGGCTCTATTATCTGCTCCTCATCCACAACAGGCTCCGTGTCACCGCCGTCAAGCTCTACGGCACCTTCCCAGTCAGAGGAGCCTGAATCATCTGCTGCGCTGTCATTGTCTCCAAGAAGGCCGTCCCACTCAGTGGAGGCAGCAGGGGCAGGGGCAGGCTCGGCCTCTTCCTCCAGGGCTTCCTCCACCACCGGTTCTTCCTCTAAAAGGCGGTTGGCCTTGTCCTCCACGGTTATGTTCACGCGGTCCTTTGTTGAGGTAGCAGTAATTTCCGGTTCTTTTGCCGCCACTTCTTCCTCATCGTCCTCGTCGATCTTGACGTTATGCTTCTGGGAGATGAACTTCAGGAGCCTCTTGGTCACTATCTGGAAGGTCTCCTCCACGCCCCATCCCTCATAAGCCGATGCCTCGATGATCTCGTCAGCCCTGAAGTTCAGGTCTCCGTTCATCTCCTCCACGGACATTATCTTTTTCAGGTCCCGCTTGTTGTACTGGAGCAGAACAGGGATGTCGTCGGGGTTGATGTTGTTTGCGGTGAGGTTCTCCTTCATGTTCTGGAAGCTCTCCACGTTCTGGTCCTTCATGGCGGTCTGTGAGTCTGCCACGAACACTATGGCGTCAGCGCCCTTCAGGACGAGTTTTCTGGTGGCATTGTACCTCACCTGCCCAGGCACGGTGTAGAGCTGGAACCTTATATTGAAGTCCTTTATCTTGCCCAGTTGAACGGGCATGAAATCGAAGAACAGGGTGCGGTCAGCGTCCGTTGAAAGTGAGAGGAGCTTGCCTTTTTTATCAGAGCCCATGTGCTCGTGGAGCTGCTGCAGGTTGGTGGTCTTACCGCACAAACCCGGGCCGTAATAGACGACTTTTAGAGTGATTTCCTTTGATGCGTAATTAAAAAGAGCCATCTAGAATTATAGCATAAACACCATTTCGGGTGTTTTTCTTTACATTGTACATGGAGTCGTCCGCGATCTTGATAAGCTCGTCCTTGGACCCGGCCGTCTCGGGATATGAGGCCACACCGAAACTGGACGTGATCCTGAAGTTCATGCCCTCTTTTTTAAGGAATATGGTCTTCTCGATCCGCTCCCTTATCCTCTCGGCTATGACCATTGCGCCTCTGAGTTCGGTCTGTGGCAGAAGGATGACGAACTCATCCCCACCGTACCGGGCCACAACGTCCAGGGTGCGGAGCTGCTTCATGAGAAGCTGTCCTATCTCCGCCAGAAGCTTGCTCCCTATCAGATGGCCGTGGACGTCGTTTACGTCCTTGAAATGGTCCAGATCCATGAATATGAGCGAGACAGAGGTGGAATAACGTGCGCTGCGCTGTATCTCGGACTCGAGGCTGCGGTTTAAGTACCTTGTGTTGAAAAGCTTTGTCAGGTCGTCAGTTATGACCAGGTCCTCAAGGCGCTGCTGAAGCCCTATGTTGTCCACTGCATGTGCGGCAAGGTCCGCAAATTTCGTAACCATGCATGCGTCATTCCTGTTAAAGTCACGACCCCCCGGATTGTTGTAAAGTTCCAGCACCCCAAGGACCTTTGAATCTTTTATGACCGGCACGCCGATATAAGGGCCTGAGGGAACAGAGCCTTTCCTGGAGGGCTTTTTTCCCTTGCGCTTGCCTGGAAGAATTCGGGTCTTGCCGGAAAGGGCAATCTCGCTTGCGAGGTGCTGCTTTGAGACCATATCAGGAAAGCATTCCTTTGCCATTTTTGAGGACTTCTTGCATAGGAGTTCGCCTGTCTCGTCATCAGCGATGAAGTAGGCCCACCCATCAGCCTTTGAGATACTTACCGCCCTGCGAAGAAAAGCAGAGAATATCTCGGCCGGGCTCTTTGAGGTCATGAGCGTATGGCTCATCCGCTCGAAGAAATCAGCATCGTCCCGTGCATCGGAAAGATCGCTGGACATCTTGTCGAGCTTTCTTAACTTTCCGGACTCTCTCATCACGCGGGACACAAGCCCGCCAAGCTCGCTCGGCGTGGGTGAGACAACGGGGTAGGCCAGGGGTTCGAGCACCCATCCGCCGGTCTTTGCTCCTGACCCGTCGCTTACAATTATCTTGGGGATCTCGCGTACATGTTTTGCGATCTTTTTGCGCGCACCAGGCAATGCGCTGTCTATGATGAGAATTTCCGCTCTGGATATGTTTTTGAGCAGGGCGGAATGACTCCTGAAGGCACGGACAGTGAAACCCTTGCCCCTGAGTTGCTCCATGTATTCACGGAGCCCGTTCCCGTAAAATAAAACCTTATGCATTACGCCCATGGCATTTCTTGTATTTCTTCCCGCTTCCGCAAGGGCAGGGTTCGTTCCTGCCGATCTTCTTCCCTTCTCGCTTGCTTGGCCCAACAGGAGTCGCGCCTTCACCGGTATTATATGAAATGCGCTGGGGTCTCTGCTCCCGCTTCATCTCGCGTTCCTCCCGCACCTGGACCCTGAAGAGACGCGAGACGCTCTCCGTGGATATGCGCGCGGTGAGTTCCCCGAAAAGTTCGAAGGCCTCTTTCTTGTACTCTATCAGAGGGTCACGCTGCCCATAGCCCCTCAGGCCGATGCCTTCCTTGAGGTGGTCCATGGCCAGCAGGTGGTCCTTCCACTGTGTGTCCACGACCTGAAGCATGACCATCTTCTCAAGGTAGCGCATGAACTCCTCGCCGACTGCAAGCTCTTTTTCCTCGAAGTGCTTCCTTGCCTCCGAGACAATGAAATCCCTTACCTCAACGTCGTCGGGGATGTCCTCGTAATGGAACCCGAAGGTGCCGAATACCGCGTCCCCGAGCCCGCCCATGTCCCACTCTTCGTGGTATTTGTCCTCAGGACAGAACACATTGAGAAGGTCATCAACGACGTCCTCGGACATCTCAAGGATGCGTTCCTTATGGCTCTCCCCGGAGAGTATGTCCCGCCTGTAGGCGTATATTTCCTGACGCTGCTTGTTCATTACGTCGTCGTATTCCAGAAGGTGTTTGCGTATATCGAAGTTATGGCCCTCCACCTTTTTCTGGGCACTCTCCACCGCCTTGGTCACCATCTTGTTCTCAATGGGCATGTCTTCTTCCATGCCGAGGCGGTCCATGAGCCCGGAGATGCGGTCAGAGCCGAATATCCTCATGAGGTCGTCCCCCAGAGACAGGTAGAACCTTGAGCCGCCTACGTCTCCCTGGCGGCCCGACCGGCCCCTGAGCTGGTTGTCGATTCGCCGGGACTCGTGCCGTTCCGTGCCCAGTATGAAAAAACCACCGGCCTCGAGGACTTTTTCCCTGTCCTTGTCACAGATGGCCTGGGCCTTGCCGAGGGCCTTTTCCCTGTCCTCGGGCGTTGGATCTTCAATGTCACCAAGAAGGCCCTGCACAAGGCCCTCGGGGTTGCCGCCAAGCACGATGTCAGTGCCACGGCCAGCCATGTTCGTGGCTATGGTGACAGCGCCCGACCTGCCGGCCTGCATGATTATTTCCGCCTCGCTGTCATGGTGCTTTGCGTTGAGCACGGAGTGCCTGATCCCCTTTTTCTTGAGCCTTTTGCTAAGCCGCTCGGATGTCTCGATGGAGATCGTGCCCACCAGAACGGGCTGGTTCTTTTCGTGAAGTTCAGCTATATAGTCGAGGATGGCTTCGAACTTGCCGTTCTCGTTCTTGTAGATCATGTCAGGGTGGTCCACCCTGATCATCGGGCGGTGCGTGGGAATTACAATGACATCCAGATTGTATATCTTCGCGAACTCCACCGCCTCGGTGTCGGCTGTGCCTGTCATGCCGGCAAGCTTGTTGTACATACGGAAGAAGTTCTGGAAGGTAATGGTGGCGAG
>DAOWET010000260.1 GCA_030638335.1 Nitrospirota bacterium | reverse complement strand
TGAGGAGATATCATGCTTGATGGTATTCATGAGATAGTGGTGGCTACCAGGAACCGGAAGAAGGTGGACGAGATAGCGCGCATGCTCGATGGCACCGGCATAAAGCTGCTCACCCTGGACGAGGCGGGGGAATGCCCCGAAGTGGTGGAGGACGCGCCTGACTTCAGGGGCAACGCCCTTAAGAAGGCGAGAGAGATATCTTCTTGCACCCAAAGGGCTGCGCTCGCGGACGACTCGGGGCTTGTGGTGGACGCGCTGGGCGGGAGCCCGGGAGTGTTTTCTGCAAGGTACGCCGGGCCGGAAGCAACTGATCTGGATAATTACTCAAAGCTCCTGAGGGAGCTTGAGGGTGTGCCGACGGGAAAAAGGGGAGCACGCTTTGTGTGCTGCCTGGCCCTTGTGCTCCCCGATGGAGAGGAATTCGTTTTTGACGGTGTTTGCGAGGGTGTGATCGCTGAGAAGAAAATGGGCCAGAGCGGCTTTGGCTATGACCCGGTCTTCATACCCGAAGGGCATGAGAGGAGCTTTGCCGAGATGAGCCCGCAAGAGAAGGACTCCATGAGCCACAGGGGCCGGGCCATAAGGGCCTTTGCGGAGTTTCTCCTTGATGGTTGATCAGGCTGCGGTAACGGGTTGGCCGGTAATGGAACAAGGCAGCACCTTGTCCGGCGACATTGGTTTATCTCGCTCATGAAAAAGAGCCGGGAAAGTATGTTAAGCTTTTTATCAGGGCATAATTCCCGGGGGGAATATGAAATTCATTGACAGGATCAAATTTCGCAACAAACTGATAGTCCTGCTTTTGTTTCCGCTTGCGGGGTTGCTGTTTTTCTCGCAGGCGTGGATAGTGGAGCAGTTCGGGCGCGCCCATGACCTGAAGAAACTCTCAGAGCTTTCCGATCTTTCCATAAGTATCGCCGACCTGATACATGAGACCCAGAAGGAAAGGGGCATGACGTCAGGGTTCCTGGGGACAAGCGGCGACGATTTTGCTGACAGCCTGGAGATCCAGAAGAAGAATACCGACTCGAGTCTCGTAGTGCTGAGGAACAAGGCCGGCTCTCTCGATATAGTCAGCGATGTGGAAGAGATAGAAAAACACCTGTCCACCTTTGACAGCAAGATAAAACAACTGGCCAGTTTACGCTCCAGGGTGCTTTTGAGGCAGATCTCGGCGGATGAGGCCATGGTTTACTACACCTCAGTGAACTCCACCTTGTTCGAGGTTATCGAGGTCCTTCCGAAGCTCAGCGCCAACCCGGAGCTTGTGAAGAGTTCCGCCGCGTACATAAGCCTTCTGCAGGGCAAGGAACGGGCCGGTCTTGAGAGGGCCTTGCTCAGCAATACCTTCTCCAACGACGCCTTTGGCGAGGGGGCGCTCCTGAGGTTCAATACGCTTGTGGCAGTTCAGGACACTTACTTCTCAGTGTTTCTGTCCCTGGCGACGCCTGAACAGAAGGTATTTTTCAAGAGCAAAATGAGCAAGCCCGTGGTAGGGGAAGTTGAGATCATGCGGGACATGGCGCTTCTGAATGCCACGACAGGCGGGTTCGGCATAGACGCCACGTACTGGTTCAAGGTGAAGACCGACAAGATCAACCTGCTCAAGGAAGTGGAGACCTATCTTTCAGAAGGCATGACCGCAAAGATCGAGGTGCTTTTGAGGACATCCTATAACGCGCTGATAATTGATTTCGCGGTTACGCTCTTCGCGCTCTTTGCCGTGCTGTTCTTCTCTTTCCACATTACGCGCGACATACTCAACCAGCTGGGCGGTGAGCCCGCCGTCATCGTTGAGGCCTCAAAGAGGATCTCCGCAGGGGAGCTTAAAGTACATCTTGATATTGAGGCAAAAAACGGAAGCCTCTACAGCGAGATGAAGAAGATGGCCATAAAGCTCAAGGAAGACATAATCAGGATAATCGATTCCGCCGACAAGGTGCAGAAATGCAGCCAGGATATACAGACCGACATGCAGAGGCTCTCCCATGACGCCACAAGCCAGGTAGCGGCGGCTGACCAGGTGGCAAGCGCCACCACAGAGCTCTCGCACACGGTCATAGATATTGCGCAGAACTCCTCTAATATCGCCGAGAGCGCCACCGAGACCATGGGCGTGGCCCAGGAAGGCGCAAGGATAGTGGAGAGCACCGTGGACGAGGTCCAGGAGATCGCAAAGACCATGAACGAGTCCTCGCTTCTCATGACCTCCCTTGGCGAGCGCTCCAACCAGATAGGCGAGATAATCGGCGTGATCAACGATATTGCCGACCAGACCAACCTTCTGGCCTTAAACGCGGCCATCGAGGCCGCGCGCGCGGGGGAGCAGGGCAGGGGGTTCGCGGTTGTGGCAGACGAGGTCAGGAAGCTCGCGGAGCGGACAAGCAAGGCCACAAGCGAGATAAGCGAGATGATCACCTCCATGCAGGACGAGACAAGTGCTGCCATAATGTCCATGACTGAAAGCATCCAGAAGGTGGATACCGGGACCTCACTGTCACGTCAGGCAGGGGAGGCCCTGAAGAAGATACTTGAGAGGGTTACGGACCTGCACTCAAAGGTGCTTCATATAGCGGCTGCCACCGAGGAGATGTCTACCACTGTGGAGGTTATAACGATGGACATTGGCGGCATCGCGAAGACCTCTCAAGAGACCAGCAAGAGCGCTTCAAAGACAACGGAGGAATCAAAGTCCCTGGCACAGCTCTCCGACGACCTGAAGGCCATCATCAGCCACTTCAAGATAGACTGAGGGGCCACGGGCCCCTTTTATTCCTGCTTTTCTAGCAGTAGAGTTTCTGGCTTGGCATCAACCGTAACAGTCAACCGATAAGAAATCCCCTCAAGAACTAATAAAAGTCGTTTTTTAGGAGGGTGAGAGGTCAACCATTCAAGTTCCTTTAAAGATGTAGATGTAATTCCATAATCAACCTTGAGCCAGCCGGCAATCTCGTTTGGTTTCTTTGAGGCGATCTTCTCAGCAATCTCCTTTATGATCCTGTAATGTTCAGGGTTGTTTTTTGCAAGCGCATCTAATCCCCCTGGATCGTCAAGATCAATATTGTATTTATATAATTCTATAGTCGAGGTAATTTGCTCTTTATCTGATGCGAAACAGGCAGTATTGGCAATAGCTAGAGTTACAAAAACGAAAAAGAAGCATATAATCTTCTTTTTCATGGAAGGCTTTTAATCCAGGCCGTAGAGGCGCTTGATCATGGCGATGAGCTCGTCCTTGTCCTCGGCATCTTCCTTGAGCGCGGCTGTGGGCGGGTGTACCAGCTTGTTGACGATGCTTGTGGCAAGCTGTTCAACGGCATTTTTTTGCTCGGAGGTGAGCCCCTCGAGCTTGCCGTTGAGCCTGCTTATCTCCTGGTGCTTGATCTCCTCGGCGTGTTTCCTCAAGGCTATGATCGTGGGCTTTGCGTCAAGGGAGCTCTGCCACCTGATGAAGGTCTCTATCTCCTCGCTCACAATGGCCTCGCCCTTGTCCGCCTCCTTCCTGCGCTCCTCAAGCCCCGCGTCGGCCACTCCCTGGAGGTCGTCAACGTCGTAGAGGTATACGTTTTCGAGGTGGTTGATCTCCGGGTCTATGTTCCTTGGCACGGAGATGTCGATGAGAAAGACGGGCTTTTGCTTGCGGGCCTTCATCACGCCCTTCATCTGCTTGTGGGTCAGGACGTATTCGGGGGCCCCTGTGGAACAGATGACTATGTCCGCGCCCGTCATCTCGTCTATGAACTCCTCGAACTTCACGGCCCTGCCGTTCATGCCCTCGGCTAGCTGGCATCCGGCGGAGTAGGTTCGGTTGGCCACGGTGATGTCCCTGACGCCGTTTGAGATAAGGTGGCGTGCCGCGAGCTCCGCCATGTCACCGGCCCCCAGAAGTAAAACTGACCTGCCGGTGAGTTCCTTGAATATCTTCTTTGCAAGGTCCACGGCCACGGAGCTTATGTTCACGGCGTTTTCCGCTATACGGGTCTCGGTGCGCACGCGCTTGGCAACGGAGATGGATTTCTTGATGAGCTTGTTCAGGAACACCCCGGTGGTCTTCCGCTCAAGGGATAACTCGAAGGCATCTTTGATCTGTCCCAGTATCTGGGCCTCGCCCACAACCATGCTGTCCAGGCTCGCGGCAACGCGGAAGGCGTGGCGCACGGCGCTGGCGCCTGTGTGGAAGTAGAGCGAGCTGTCCAGCAGCCCGCGTTCGATCCCGTGGAACCTCGCGATGAAGTCCATGATGGCCCCTGAGGCGGCCTCCTCGTCAGATACGCATGTGTACAGCTCCACCCGGTTGCAGGTGGAGAGTATCACTGCCTCGTGGACCTCCGGCAGCGCGTGTATCTCACGAAGGCCGCTCTCCAGCATCGGGCCGCTAAAGGCGAGCTTTTCCCTGACCTCTACGGCTGCGGTGTTGTGGTTAAGTCCTACGATGAGAATTTTCATGAAAATATATGCATCCCCTTCTGAAGGAGTTTGATGCCGAAGAATGCGATCAGTATGAAAGTGAAGCCGAGTATTGACAACAGTGCCGCGCGCCTGCCCCTCCAGCCCGCAAGGAGCCTTGCGTGCAGGATGATCGCGTAGATGAACATGGTGATAAGGGCCAGCACCTCGCGCGGGTCCCAGCGCCAGTAGCTGCCCCATGCGGAGTTGGCCCAGAGCGAGCCCGTGATTATGGCAAGTATCAAGGCGGGAAACCCGATGCTGATGAGGCGGTAGTTCAGATAATCAAGGGTCTGTATGTCAGGGAGGCGCTCGAAGAGGTCTCCCAGGTGTTTGCTTTTCAGGTAGTGTTCCTGCACAAGGTACATGATGCCCGTGACGCAGGCCAGGGCAAAGGCCGCGTTTCCCATAAAGGCAAAGAGCGTGTGTATGCCCAGCCAGTAGCTCTGAAGGGTTGGGTGCAGGGGCTTGATGTCCCTCGACAGAAGAGAAGAGGCGAACATGAGGGAGAAGACCAGCGGCATTATGAAGGCCCCCAGGAGGCCTATCTTGTAGCGGAACTCCATCAGGAAGAACAGGAGCACGATGGCCCAAGCAAAGAATGAGGCGGCCTCGTGAGGGCTCGTGATGGGCAGGTGCCCGGCCTCCACGTAGCGGTAGACTATGCTCACCGTGTGGTTGATGAAGCCCAGGGCCACGGATGCCAGCATCAGGCGCTCGGTGATCCTGCTGTGGCGTACTATCTCCACCACGCCGAAGATGACCGCGGCGAAGTAGAAGGTGAGGGCCAGTTCAAAGGGATAGACGATCATATCAGAAACAACCCAGCTGGCAGCTGTGTATTCTTAAGCCGAGGTCATCAGCCGCCTTGCCGACCTCCTGTTTCTCCATGCCCAGGTCCTCAGCTATCTGCCATGCCTCCTCGCAGCTTATCTTGCCCTCTGTGGCCTTTTGCTTCAGTAGTCCGTTGATCCTGTCGTCAGTTTCCGGCATTTTCGCGCTCCCGCAAGGCGTCTTTTACAAAGGCCGCAAGCGCCTCTGTCTCATCTCTTCTGAACACACGAACATCCCGATCTTCAAGCTCTGCCACCAGCCCGGGCGGTTCTGAATCGTACACGATGGCGTCCGCCAGCTTTAGAACAGGCTCTGAGGATTCCTTCAGCCGCTCCGGCTCGTTAAAAATAAATATTACTATATCGGGCCTTAAAACCTCAATTGCGCTGTTTCCCTCCACCACCACGCCGGGCAGCCCGCCAAGGCGTTCAAGGGCCAGCTCAAGGGCCTCGGGCATCTCCTGGAGAGGGGCCTTTACGAGCACTGCCCCGCCAGCGCCAGCCTCCAGATAGGACGCGGTGTCGCTTCCGGCTCGCGCAAGTTCCTCGGGGTCGTACACAACAGAGGTGTACAGGGCATCAGGGCTGCATTTGAGCGCCCCCCATCCGGGCAGGGCGCCCTCCAGGAGCGCACAGGCCAGGGTGGTCTTGCCAGAGTCGCTGTGCGCCCCGCCTATGCCTATCAGCAATGGTCTTATGGTCATGCAGTTAGTATAACAGTCTGTAGAAAGGTTGACGGACTTCGGGCACGAATGCACCTCATCTGCTGTGTTGCGCGACACTCGCGGTAGCATAAGTACAGCTTCGTGTCGCGCGCCTTGCATCTGAGGCACCTCGTACCCGAATTACTCCGTCAGGCTCAATAAGAGACGATCTTCGAAACCGGATATGCAGCATCTACTGCGCCATCAGCCGCTCGACGTATAGGGATACGCCGTCGCGACTCCTGGCTTGTATCTACTACATCCCGATTCCGAATCTCTACGTCAGACAAGCGAACTTTCGCTCATCTAATGAAAACTGCTAATTAAGACATATTGATGAAGACATTAAAAAAGGCAAGCCATTAATGAACGTGGGAGAAAAGAATGAATTCATTTTTAATTGGAGTCTTTGTTTTGACCTGCTAGCCTGTATATCATCTTCTGCTCGTGCAATTGAAAAGAAAAAGCAAAGACTCCTTATCTTGAGAGAAGTCTTTGCCTCTGAATAATTGATACGCAAAACTGTAATGAATAAAGGTGCCCGTGGCACCCCGTGGCACCCTGTGGCACTCTATGGCTCTTATGACCCCTAAGCGGGATCTGTCTTATACCCGCACTCCTTGACCAGGCAGGCATTGTACTCGCCCGCATCCTTTTTGTACTTTACCACCAGGAAAGGCGCCTTGCACTGGGGGCATGGCTCGGGTATGGGTTTGTTCCAGATGGCGTATTTGCATTTGGGGTAGTTGGCGCAGCTCCAGAAGGATTTGCCCCTGCGCGTTCTGCGCTCGACCATGTCGCCGCCGTCATCGGGGCATTTCACGCCCGTGGGGATGGCCTTGGTGGTCTTGCAGTCGGGGTATTTGGTGCAGGCTATGAACTTACCGAAGCGCCCGCTCTTGATGACCATGTCAGAGTCGCATTTCGGGCATTTCTCGTCATAGGGCTCCTCGGCAGCAGGGGCCTGGCCCTCGCCCTCCAGCGGGCGGGTGTTCTTGCAATCGGGGTATTTGGTGCATGCCAGGAAGCGTCCGTGCCTGCCCCAGCGGATGACCATGGGAGAGTCGCACTTGTCGCACTTCTCGTCGGTCTCCTCGTCTTCGGGCTTGACCTTGGTCTTGTCCTCGACGGCCTTCTTGAGGTCACGGTCAAAGGGCTTGTAGAAGTCCTTTATGACCTTGTCCCATTTGTGCTTGCCGGTCTCTATGCGGTCAAGGCGCGTTTCCATCTTGGCCGTGAACTCAAAGTCCAGGAGGTCCGGGAACTGGGCAACCAGATAATCGTTGACCATGGCGCCGAGTTCCGTGGGCGAGAACCTGGCCTTGTCGCGCTCAACGTACTTTCTGTCCACTATGGTGGACATGATGGAGGCGTACGTGGAGGGACGGCCTATGCCCTTTTCCTCAAGGGTCTTCACGAGCGAGGCCTCTGTGTAGCGCGGAGGGGGCTGCGTGAAGTGCTGCTTGGGCTCTATCTCCTTAAGCGAGAGCGCGTCGCCTTCCTTAAGCGGCGGCAGTATGGCGTCGCCGTTCTCGTCCTCAGAGGCGTCTTCCACTGTCTCGGTATAAAGCGCCATGAAGCCGTGGAACTTTATGACCTGTCCTGTGGCGCGGAACACAGTGTCCTTGTCCCCGTCAACCGCGATGTCAACCGCTGTCTGCTCCAGTTCTGCAGGCTTCATCTGGCTGGCTATGAAACGTTGCCAGATGAGTTCGTAGAGCCTTGCCTGATCCCGGCTCAGGAACTTATTGGCCACCTTGGGCGGGCGTTCCATGGAGGTGGGCCGCACAGCCTCGTGCGCTTCCTGTGCCGCGGCCTTGCTCTTGTAGCGCGGGGGCTTCACAGGCACGTAATTGTCTCCAAATGTCTTTGATATGTATGCGCGCGCTGCGTTTTGAGCCTCAGCCGACAGGCGCACGGAGTCGGTACGCATATAAGTTATGAGTCCCACTGAGCCCTCGCCGCCGAAATCAACGCCCTCGTAGAGCTTCTGGGCCAGGCTCATGGTCTTCTTGGCTGAAAACCCCAGCTTTCTGGAGGCCTCCTGCTGCAAGGTGCTTGTGATGAAGGGCGGGTAGGGCGAGCGCTTGCGCTTTTTCTTCTCCACGGAAGACACTCTAAAGGGTCCGGCGGATAACTCCTTGGTAATGGTCTTTGCCTGTTCCTCGCTGGTGACGAGGAAGCTCCTGCCGTCCTCCTCCGTGCGGGTGATGAGCAGGTCGCCCTTGTAGCGTTGGAGCTTGGCCTTGAAGGCAGGAGGAGTAGCACCTTCGAATCCTACGGGCAATGACCAGTATTCCTGCTGGTTAAAGGCGTCAATCTCGCGCTCGCGGTCCACTACAAGGCGCACGGCAACGCTCTGCACGCGCCCGGCCGAGAGGCCGCGCTGTATCTTCTTCCACAGAAGGGGGCTCAGGTTGTATCCCACCAGGCGGTCAAGCACGCGGCGGGCCTGCTGGGCCTCCACCTTCTCCATGTCCAGCTTGCCGGGCTTGCTCATGGCCTCGAGCACGGCCTTTTTCGTGATCTCGTTGAAGGTCACACGGAAGACGTTGTTCTCTTTGCCCTTGGTGGTGACCTCAGATGCTATGTGATAGGCAATGGCCTCGCCTTCGCGGTCAGGGTCTGGGGCCAGGTAGATCATGTCGGCTTTTTTCGCTGCGGCCTTGAGTTCCTTTATGACCTTTTCTTTGCCGGGGATGATGCCGTATTCGCTCTTGAACCCGTCCTCAACGTCAACGCCCAGTTTTTTCTGGGGAAGGTCCTTTACGTGGCCAACCGAGGCCTTTACGGTGAATTCCTTGCCGAGTATCTTGTTGATGGTGCGAGCCTTGGCAGGCGACTCTACTATTACCAGTGAACCCATGTTCCTCCTGAGCGCGTGCTTTAATGCCAGGTTATGCTGGCGCCGTTTTGGAATACGAGGGAGTATACCTCGTCTACGTCAACGTCAGAATCCTTCATTAATATATATACAAGCACTTCCCTGAGCCTGTCAAGTTCCTCTACATGAATGCGCCTGATCGAATCGTAATCCCAGTCAGTATATCCTGTGGCCATATTATTTTATGTAGAACCTTTTCCCTTCTTCCTGTTTTACCGCTTCTTTGAGTTCAAGCGTCAGGAGCAATGAAAGCGCTTTTGGTACTGTAAGTCCGCTTAATTTAACAATTTCGTCAATGTGCAAGGGTGCTCTGCCCATGTGCGAGCAGAGGGCCTTTTCTTCCGCGCTGAGGTCCGGCATCCGTGCAGCCTCGCCGCCTCTGCGGAGCCCCTTGAGGCTTGGGGACAGGGCCTCTATTATATGCTCTGCGTCCGTTATTACGCGAGCCCCGCGCCTGATCAACTCGTTTGCGCCCTCGGAGTACTCGGAGTCCGCGTTTCCGGGAACCGCGAACACGGGCTTGTCCTGGGCCAGGGCGTGACCGGCGGTTATCAGCGAGCCGCTTTTTGCCGCTGCCTCCACAACAAGCACCCCCAGCGACAGCGCGCTTATCAGCCTGTTTCTGATGGGGAAGTTCATCGCAAGGCCGGGCGTGCCCGGAGGGAACTCGGTTATCACCGCTCCGTAAGTCTCGATGCGCCCCATCAGGCCACGGTTTCCTGCCGGGAATATGACGTCTATGCCCGTGCCGAGCACTGCCAGGGTCCTGCCCCCGCCCTGCATGGAGCCCCTGTGGGCCTCGGTGTCTATGCCCATGGCCATGCCGCTTGTGACAGTGACACCCTTTGCCCCAAGGTCGGAGGATATCCTCCCGGCCATGCGCAGGCCGTACGGCGTGGCTTTACGCGAGCCCACTATGGCTACGGAGTTGGCGTCGCTTTCAAGCCACTTACCTTTTATATAAAGAACAAGCGGGGATTCCTCCCCAAGAGACTCCAGTGGTGCCGGGTAGCCAGGGCCGCCGCATGCCACGATGTCCGCGCCCGATGCCCTTACATTCTCAAGCTTCTGCTCGAAGGCCCCAATACTACCAAAATCCTTTACAGCGTTGGCCCTGGTATCGCTTATGCCTTCGACCTCGCAGAGAGCCTCGAAATCCGCTTTGAAGACGTCCTCCGCAGAGCCAAAGGCCC
The DNA here is from genome assembly GCA_030638335.1 of Nitrospirota bacterium. Lineage (GTDB taxonomy): Bacteria > Nitrospirota > Thermodesulfovibrionia > Thermodesulfovibrionales > JdFR-86 > DAOWET01. The sequence goes on along the minus strand of DAOWET010000260.1, from coordinate 3,919 downwards.
TCATCAGGCGCCTTCTGGTCACCGCGCCCAGCTGCGGTATGGCGCAAAGCGCAAGCAGGTGTATGTTGTCTGCGGAAATGTGCAAGCTCATCTCAGGCTAATAATTCCTTAAAAAGGGGTCCGTGACCCCCTTAAGCGGTCGCGACGATCAGGGCCGCGAGGTTTAAAGTTCAACCGTCGAATTCAAGTTAAAAAGGGGTCCGTGACCCCCGCATCTTTCTTATGCGCATGCGCAGGGAGTTGAGCTTGATAAACCCCTCGGCATCGGCCTGGTTGTAAATCTCGTCAGCCTCGAATGTGGCAAAGCCCTTGTGGTAGAGGCTATGAGGGGCTTTCCTGCCCACCACCGAGGCAGAGCCCTTATACAGCTTGAGGCGGGCGGTGCCGGTGACGGTTTTTTGGATGTTGTCCATGTAGGTTTGCAGAGATTCACGCTCGGGGGAGAACCAGAAACCGTTATACACGAGCTCCGCGTACTTCGGGGCCAGGGAGTCGCGCATGTGCAGGACCTCGCGGTCAAGGGTGAGGCTTTCAACCGCGCGGTGGGCAAGATGAAGGAGCGTGCCCCCGGGGGTCTCGTATACGCCGCGGCTCTTCATGCCTACAAAGCGATTCTCTACCATGTCCAGCCGGCCCACTCCGTTTTTGCCCGCAAGCTCGTTGAGTTTTTTCAATAGCTTTGCTGGGGTGAGCTTCTTTCCATTTACGGCCACCGGGTTGCCCTTTGCGTACTCTATGGTCACGTAGGAGGGCTTGTTCGGGGCGCGCTCCGGCGGGGTTATCATTGTATACATGTCCTTTGGGGCCTCTGTCCATGGGTCTTCGAGCACCCCTCCCTCGTAGGAGATATGCAGCAGGTTCATGTCCGTGGAATAGGGCTTTTTCTTGGTCACGGGCACGGGGATGCCGTGCTTTTTCGCGTATTTAATCAATGACTTGCGTGAGTTCAGGTCCCATTCGCGCCAGGGGGATATTATCTCTATGTCTGGCTTCAGCGCGTATGCCCCAAGCTCGAAACGGACCTGATCGTTGCCCTTTCCTGTGGCCCCGTGGGCAATGGCCGAGGCCTTTTCCTTCTTTGCAATTTCGACCTGCTTCTTGACGATAAGGGGCCGGGCGATGGAGGTGCCAAGCAGGTAGCCTGACTCGTAGACCGCGTTTCCGCGAAGCATGGGGAAGACATAATCGCGCACGAACTCCTCGCGCAGGTCCTCTACATAGACCTTTTTTGCGCCCGTTGCGAGGGCCTTTTTCTTGACCGCCTTGAGGTCCTCTTCCTGGCCCAGGTCTGCGCAGAAGGCTATGACCTCTGCGTCGTACTTGTCTATCAGCCACTTGATGATGACCGACGTATCGAGCCCGCCAGAGTATGCCAGAACGACTTTTTTCTTGCTCATATCCGCCTCCATCCGGCTATTTTATATGCCGGGTTTCGGATTTCACTCTCATTCCATGCGGGATGGCTATAGAACCACCCAGCGGAGATTTAACATTAACACAGAAGTTTTTTGTACGCAAGGGGCCCTGCGGGGAGAAGATCCTTGCATCGTCTCAAGATTTGCTATTTTCAGGATATCTTGAAGTCCGCTGCAAAAGGAGTAAAATATAATTAAGAGGATATGGAGATTGGAGCCGTCCCAGGCAGAGGATGACGCACTGACCCTGTCGGGTTGAGGCAAGCTGGGTTGCTCAACCAAAGAGGCCGTAGGGGACGACTCCAGTTTTTTTGTCTTGCTGAGATAAAAAAGCCCCGCACATTAGATCAGTGCTGGGCTTTTCAAACTGTTAATCAAGCCTGTTCTACCCCAGACGCTTCTTTAGCTCCTCCACCTGCTTCTTCATGCCCTCTGTCTGCTTATATGGTAAAATATTTTAATAGGGATACGGAGGCTGTAATGACATATAAAGTTGTAATAATGTATGACAATGAGTATGAAGGATATGTTGTAGAAGTCCCTCAACTTGTGGGCTGCATGAGCCAGGGCAAGACCATTGACGAGGCTCTGGCCAACACAAAAGACGCCATCCAGGGCTGGCTTCTGGTGGAGCAGAAACACGGCAGGCTTGATACCACGGAAGTTGGTGAGATATTCCTCGGAGAGGTTACCGTCTAATTGGGCGTCCTGTCCAACCTTTCAGGCAAGGATGCCGTGAAAATCTTCAGCCAGTTCGGCTATACCCTTGACCATCATACTGGCAGCCATATGATCCTCTACCATGAAAACAGGCCAACGCTGTCCGTGCCGAAGCATAAAGAACTGGCCCCAGGTTTATTAAGGGGGTTGATCAGAAAAAGCGGCATCACGGTTAATGATTTCCTGAAGGCGAAATAGATAACAGGGATTTCCTGCCGGAGATGGCAAATAAAAAAGCCCCGCACATATAATCGGTGCGGGGCTTTTGTTTTTTAGATTATATTAACGACTGAAAAAGGTATTGTTTGTTAATATTAGCAAACCGACGTACCACTGCTTACCCGTAGGCAAACGATAGAATTGTTTTTAAATATAACAAAAACACCGGAACAAATATTATAATATGGCTCCCCTTTCCATCCTCCAGCATCGTCTTCAAAACAGCCTTCCAATTTCCGCAACCTATCATAATATTTATTAGTGGGGAGCAAGTATTGTTTTATGCATGAAACGTAGCTGGCACTATTATTTTCTGATTTAGCTGGTTTTCCTAGAATAGAATGCATTTCACCTGATGTCAGGCCAAGTCTTAGTCCATTTTTTGTAACAAGAGCGCCTGTGAAAGGTTGGGCCGTTGAACAGATTCCATGAATCAAGTCTATTGGATACTGCTCGCTATATCTCGATGTATCAAACGGATAATCTTTGCTATATATGTGTATGGTAGACACAATAAAATCTGGTGCCCCTGCCATTTCATTGTCAGAAGTAAATAATATTGTTGTTCCATTAACGTTGCCAGAAAGTGAATAGCAAATTTCAGTCCTAGATAATCCTGCATCACCGATGCTTCTCATTTTTGCTTTTCCAAAGATATAAAAAACATCCTTGAATTTACTCACACCTGGAGTGATGCCTAATATTGTAAGCGATTTTCGATCAACCTCATTCTCTGAAGCTATAACAGTTGATGAGCATAATGTTGCGGTAAGTGTAAATGCAAAGATTATTTTTATGAATATGCTTGTCATGAGAGATATGATAACAGAGATGCTCATTTTTTATTAAAAAAGCCCCGCACATTCAAACAGTGCGGGGCTTTTGAGTTCAATCAATTAAAAAACTAGCCTAAGCGCTTCTTTAATTCCTCCACCTGCTTCTTCATGCCAGCCGGTGCGCGGTCTCCAAACTGCTCGAAATGCGCCTCGATGTCAGGGATCTCTGCTTTCCATGCCTCAACGTCGATCTTTAAGAGTTCTTCCATAACCTCGTCTGATACGTTGAGGCCGCTGAGGTCGAGGCCGCCGTCCTCAGGCAGAAGCCCGATGGGGGTCTCTTTTGCGCCTACTTTGCCCTCCACGCGCTCGCACATCCATTTGAGCACGCGGGAGTTATCCGCAAATCCGGGCCAGAGGAATTTACCCTCTTCGCTCTTTCTGAACCAGTTGACGTAGAACATCCTGGGGGCCTTGTCCCCAAGCTTTACGCCCATATCGAGCCAGTGCTGTATGTAGTCGCCCATGTTGTACCCGCAGAAGGGCTTCATTGCGTAGGGGTCCCTTCTAAGGTTGCCAACCGAGCCGATGTTCGCGGCTGTGGTCTCGCTTGCCGCTGTTGCGCCAAGGAAGGCCCCGTGGTTCCAGTTATAGGCCTCGGAGACCAGGGGCACGACAGAGCTGCGTCTGCCGCCGAAGATGAATATGTCGATGGGAACGCCCTCGGGGTTCTCCCAGTCCTCGCATATGACCGGGCACTGTGAGGCAGGGGCCGTGAACCTGGAGTTC
>DAOWET010000143.1 GCA_030638335.1 Nitrospirota bacterium | reverse complement strand
TTCCCTGGCAGTTCAATGATTATTTGCATCAGTGCGGCAAATGTGTGCGAACTTTTCCTGTAGTTGTACAAGTGTGAAGAAGAAAAATATTGACTAAAATCGGTTGCGGGGGATAGGATAGGGGTGTTGGAGGGGGAAGTTGCCCAAATAGATATTAAGTCTAAATCTTTTCATGTGAGGGTAATAATTGAGTAAAGTGAATAATAGCAGGGTGTGGATTTGGGTTGCAGGAGTTGGCTCTGTAATTGCTATATTTTCTCTAATTGGTTCTTATGCATTCTTACTTATAAATCAAAACATGAAAATGATAAATTCCGGATTAATTAATGGACCTTTATTTGGCGGAATGCAAATTGAAAGTCCTGGTGTTTTTGGTGATAGCTTTGGAATATTTGCCGCACTATTTTCCGGACTAGCTTTTGCAGGATTAATTGTGACGATTTTATTGCAGAGAGAAGATTTGAATGTTCAGCGCGAAGAACTAGAATTAACTAGAGAAGAAATTAAAAAACAGAGCTTTGAAGGCACTTTCTTTCAGATGTTAAGGTTACATAACGATATTTTAAATTCGATTGATTTGCAATGGAGTGATGATTCCGGAACAAGGACAAAGTCGGGCAGGGATTGTTTTGTATCGTTTTTTAAAAGATTGCGCGAGGAATATAAGAGTGTTTTTGTTAAATCAAATAAAATAGATGGGCCACTTCCTTATAATGTTCTATTTGAAGCTCAGATAAATAAGAAAAGTAATGAGGCTGAAATAATTGAGAGTGCTTATAGATATTTTTGGGCTGAACATAAAGTTGAATTAGGACATTACTTCAGATATTTATTTAATGTTTTTAAGTTTGTAAAAGATAGTGATATAGAGGATAAAGAGAAATATACGGGAATTGTAAAAGCACAGTTGTCAGATCAAGAGCTTGCGCTTTTATTTTATAACTGTTTAACTGAACACGGAAGGGATAATTTTTATCCTATGGTGAACGATTATCATTTGATTGATAATATGCCAAGCTCTTTATTGTTTAATAAGTATCATGTTGGCTTTTATGAGAAGAGAGCATATAAGACCAACAAGGAAATGATTGAATTGTATGATAAGTATGGAGGATTAGAGGAATGACAATATTTGGGATATAGGAAGACATAATGGGTAAAAGAAAAGATAAGATAAAGCAAAACCTTGATTATTATTTTTCTGAGATAAATAAGATTATTGGTGATGCGGGTAATGATGATATTCCTGGACTTTTAGGAGATGGAATACTTAATGCTTTTATAGAGGCAATAGCTAGTCCAAAAGAGAATGATGAAAAAACTCTATATGATTATATGCTAGATAATAAGAATCGGCTACAAATCATTGCTCTTATTAGATTGGTAATACAGAGAAATTATAGTGTAAAGGGAGAAGTAGAAGGGAATAATGTATTTGTGTCTCCTAACCACATTCAATGGTATGACGATGGGGTAATGTTTCTGCAAGGATCCGAAAGATTTGCTGGATTGTTGGGATTATATCAAGAAGGTGAAGTTAAGTTTGGTGTTTCGGTTCGAGATATACTTTCAGGGGAAAACGTTGAAAAAGAAGCTGTTGATTTTATAGGAATTGATGAAATGCGAAAGAGAGCGAAAGAACAGTCGGTGCCACAAAGCATTGATGAACTTGAAAGTGTTAGTAAAGATTTGGAGGGAATGCTCGTTAAGAAAATTAACGAAGAAGGTGAATATCAGCGATTTCTTACTTCAAATCCGTGGGTTTTAGGAGCACAGTACAAAAAAATCGATTCACTAAAATCATTTGATGATGCGAACATACCGGATTTTACTGGGATTAGAGTAAGGGATTCAGTTCGAGATATCATTGAAATAAAACAACCCTTTTTAAAGTTATTTACTCCTGACAATGTATTGAGAGCAGAATTCAATAATGCATGGAATCAGGCAGAGAGGTATTTAGATTTTGCACGGCAAGAAGCAGATTATTTAAAAAGACAGAAGGGTTTATTTTTTGATAATCCTAAGTGTTATTTAATTATTGGCTTTAACCTTTCAAAAGAGCAGGTCAAGGAAATTCGTCGTAAGGAGAGAATGAATCAGGCAATCTCAATACTTACATATAATGATCTGCTGGCAATGATTAAAAGCACCATTACTTTTATTCGAGCATTAAAGGGTTAGTAAATTATTCATGGAAGAGAATAATACATATGTCATAACAAATTTGCGGGTTTTCTACGATATGGTAAATGAATATTTTGAGCAAATGAATATCTTATGGGAATCAGGAAGACAACCTAAGCCAAATGGAGAGCCTGGTTTTATTAATACATTTGATCCAAAACGAAAAAGTTTCAAAGCAGCTTTAATTGTTATAGCATTCAGTGGAATTTATTTGGAAGCACTTTTACATTTGCGTATTGTTGAAGAAAAGGGATTGAAAACATTTAAAGAATATGACTGGAAACCATATGAGGAGAAACTCAATCTGCTAGGGTGTTCGGATAAGTTAATTTTTGAAGAGTGCAAGCATTTTCGGCAAGTACGGAAAGAAATTCTTCATGAGAAGGCACATATGGATTCAGAAACAATACGTATTGCTCAGGAGGAAGCTACTAGAGCTTTCAAATTAATTGGAATGATAAATGATTATTTTAAGATTAAATTCTAACCAAAGTTCATAATATCGGGCCTTTTGGAAATGTAAAAATCTTTTCTCCGCAAGGTCTTGCGATCGATTTATTAACTTCAGTTTGTGACACATTTTCCCTGACACGTGTCATATGGACAATGTCAGTATAAGAGTGGTAATGTTAGCCCATATGACAGGCAAACATTATCATAAAAATAAGACGATCTTCGGAACCGGATACGCCTTCTGGATTCCCGCCTGCGCGGGAATGACGACAAGGGAAAATGTGAATGAACAAAATGAACACCAGGGAGAGGCGATTTTCGAAGCAACTTCAAACACTTGCGAAGAAAATCGGCCCGGAGAATGAACACATAAAAGAAAAGAAGAGGGTAGAATATCACGGGCAAGTGAGTTATTATAGATTCCACTGGAGAACATGAGGACGAACTGACATGAGCAGAGTTTACCTGGACCATAACGCCACCACCCCCGTGCACCCCGAGGTGCTTGAGGCCATGTTGCCCTTCCTCACCGACGGGTTTGGGAACCCATCCTCCACCCACTGGGCAGGTCTTGAAGTTGCCCCGCACGTGGACAGGGCCAGAGCCAGCGTTGCCCGGCTCATAGGCGCCAAGCCTGAGGAGATAATATTCACCGGGGGCGGCTCGGAGGGCGATAACATGGCGATCAAGGGAGTGCTCATGCGCGCGGGCAAGGGAGCCCATTGCGTCACCAGCGAGGTGGAGCACCCGGCCATATACTCTACGTGCAAGATGCTTGAGGGCTATGGTTTCGAGTTCACCTACGTTCCGGTGGACAAGTACGGGATCGTCAGCCCGGTGGAGGTCCAGAAGGCCATGCGCCCGGAGACCGCGCTGGTGAGCATCATGTTCGCCAACAACGAGACAGGGGCGATCAATTCCATAGTCGAGATATCCGAGATAGTCAGGCAGTACGGGGCCCTCATGCACACTGACGCGGTCCAGTGCGTGGGGAAGATACCGGTGAACGTGAACTCGCTGGGGGTGGACATGCTCACATCGAGCGGGCACAAGTTCAACGCCCCCAAGGGAGTGGGGTTCCAGTACGTGCGCGAGGGCGTGGAGACGGTGCCGCTTATATCGGGCGGCTCGCAGGAGTTCGGCGTGCGCGCGGGCACGGAGAACGTGCCGGGCATCGTGGGCATTGGGGCCGCGTGCAAGGTAGCCATGCGCGAGATGCGCAAGCGTCACGACGAATTGGGGGCCATGCGCGACAGGCTGGAGCGGGGCATACTCGAAGCAGTGCCCGGTGTTGTGGTGAACGGCCACGCGGAGAGGCGCGTGTACAACACACTGAACATGAGCTTCCCGGGCATCGAGGGCGAGGCCCTGATGACGCTGCTGAACCAGGAAGGCATAGCGGTGTCCACGGGGAGCGCGTGCGCGTCAGACTCTGGCAAGCCCTCAAGGATTCTGGGGGCCATGGGGCTTGACGCTGTCAGGAGCAGGGGAACGCTCAGGATCAGCCTTGGGTACGGGAACTCTGAGCAGGACATTGACTACGTGCTTGAGAAGCTCCCTCCGCTAGCTAACCGTCTTATCGAGATGTCGCCGCTTGGTAGTTAGTAGCGGGGAGGGCTAGAGCCCGGCCCCGTCGAGGAGCGCGTCCTTGTCCCGCTGATATTCTTCTTCTGAGACCTCACCCTTTATCAGGCTGTCCTTCAGCGCGCGGAGGTCTTGCTTGAGGGCCTCGGTGGAGTCGGTGCCCGCGCTTTTGGCCTGGCGCGCGGCCAGGTTATCAAGCCTCATCTCCAGTGCCTTGATGCGCTCCAGAGTCTCGGCCCGGCTCTTGATGCTTGCCAGCGTGCGCTGCATGGAGGCCAGTGCGCGGAGCGCTACAGCGCGGTTCTGGTGGTACGCCCCCATGCGCACAGCTTTGTACGCGGTGGCCATTGCCGCCAGGAGCCGGGACTCAGCGTCCGTGGCCTCGAAGGCGTGGGGGGGAGGCTGGTTTTTCGTGTCCAGGGTGAGGCGGGCCCTGTCCATGAGCGCGCGGGCCTGGCTCTTGAGGCGGTCGGCGTCCTCGAGCGCTCTGATCGCCGTGGCCGGCGCGTGGCATGAGGTGCAGATGCCCACCATGGCCCCGCGTTGCTCTACCCTCTTGTCCGCGGGCAGGCTTGAGGCCATGCCCCTACCCGTGCTGTGGGAGCCGCCCTCCATGTGGCATGTGACGCATGTGGGCTCGCCGCGCGCAGCGTACAGCGGGCCGTGGGCGGATGAGGCCCATATCCGAGTGAGGGGGGCGTCGGAGTTGTGGCATGCGCCGCATGTCTGGGCGCGGCTGGATATGTCCGGGTCGGTTGAGTGCGAGCTGTGGCAGCTCTGGCACGAGTAGGCCACGCGGTGGCAGCCCGTGCAGTCCGCGGCCTTTACCCCGGGGGCATCCATGGCTTTGGAGTGCGAGCCCAGACGGTGGTCGGCGAGAGCACCGCTGTGGCATGCGCCGCATCGCTCTGCGTCCACCGTGTGCTTGCGGTCATGGGCCGCCTGCTCGTCCGTGCCATGGCAGTCTGTGCAGGGCACGTTCGTAGCGCCGTGGGCCGAGATCTCCCATGTGGCCGTGATGCCGGGGGTGGTGTCGCGGTGGCAGTCCACGCATGAGCCTTCGTTCTGGGCTGAGGAGTCTTCGCGCACCTCTGCCGCAGCGGTTTCCATCTGCGTGAGCGCGGGGATGAGTACTGCCACGGTCATGGTGATGGCAAGCGTTATCATTATGGTCATGAGCCGGGTCATGGCCTGACTCCTTGAGAGATTCCTTGAGTGGCACCTTCTCGTAGGCGCTCTGCGCGCTCGGTGTAGTCATGGGTGGTGATGAGGCCCTCGGCCAGGAGCTGGCTCAGCAGGCGGAACTTTGCGTGCAGGCCAGGAGGAGGAGGCGCGTCGCCTGGCAGGGCCATGGGGGTTGTGATGCCCGCGTGCAGGCTCAGTGTGCCGTCTTTGGTGAGGATCGCAAGCCCTGTTCCGTCCGGGCGCCAGAAGCCGCGGGCCGTGCGGTCTGACGGGATGATCTCCTTATGCGCCGAGCCGTCGGCCATCACCACGGAGCCGCCGAAGTATATCTGGCTTCCGGCAGGGCTCCACGCGGGGAAGTCGCCAGTGAGTGTCTCGTCCACCGCCCTCAGGGTTCCGTCCATGGAGAGGGTGCGGAGTTTTGAGTCGCTGTTTGGCAGGGCGATGGCCCTTCCGCCGGGCGACCATGAGCCCTCGGCAGGGAGTGTTTCCGGTGATGTGCGCAGGAGGTCTTCCCTGTGGCCAGAGACGGGGTCGACTATCGAGAGCTTCGTGTACGGATTTCTGTCCTGTGGGGACAGGTACTCCAGCAGGAGCATCCTGCCCGCCAGGGGGCCGGGGCCCGCGGGCAGCCATCCTTCGTGCGCGGGCAGGGCCATTGTCTTGCGGTCGTGGGCGTGGCTTGTGGCGAAGCGCTCCACGATGCTCCCGTCGCTCTGGAGCACGTGCAGGGCGTGGTGGGTCTCTATGCCGCCCGGGGTGATACTCCTTATCCTTAGGGCCTGGGCGATGAGGAACCCCTCCGCGAATGGTTGTTCGTGGACCGAGGTCGTGCCCGGAGGCATCACTGTTCGGGAGAGCCCTCTGCCGTCCGGGGCCAGGAGCGCGAGCATGGTGTTTTCACCCTCTTGGAAGAGCGCGGCCACGCTGTTGTTTCGAAGCCATGTGATGTAGTAGGGCCGATTCACCGGGACTTGCGCGATCTCTCCGCCCACGGTGTTGTAGATGGTGAGGCGCTCTGCTGCGTATGCCAGGCGCATGCTGTCTGGGCTCCAGGCCACGGCCCCTGGGGCGGGCGTGATCCCCTCGGCCACCACCACCGGCTCGGCCGAGACTGACGCTGTGCCCAAGGCCAAGGCGATGGCCAGAGCGCCTAGCGAGGCTTTGAGCCCTGATGTGTTTCGGGCATGCATATGATGATTGTAATGGATATTCATACTGATTGGAAGGGGGTCCTTTTGCGGGGCTTGTCTCTGAAGGCCCTCATGCGTGCTTCCCGATCAGGCTCCCAAGCGAGTCCGAGATGAGCGCGAACTCCTTTATCGACAGCTTCTCGGCCCTGAGCCCCGGGTCTATGCCAGAGGCCTTAAGCGCATCCTCAGCCTCGGGGGCCAGGCTCCCCAGCGAGTTCCTGAGCGTCTTTCTGCGCTGCCCGAAGGCTGCCTTCACCACCGAGGCGAACAGCTCCGGGTCCCTGACACTTACGGTTGGCTCATCAGCTATCTCAACATGCAGGCAGGCCGAGTCCACGCGCGGCACGGGCCGGAACGCCCCCCTTGGTATGACGAACTTGAGCTTTGCTCTCCCGTGGTACTGCACCATCACCGAGAGCACGCCGTATGTCTTGCCCCCGGGTTTTGCGGCCACGCGCTCGGCCACCTCTTTTTGCACGGTGAGCGTCATGCTCCTGAGCTGGCCGCGGTGCTCAAGCAGCCGGAACATTATCGGGGTTGTGATGTGGTACGGGATATTGGCCACCACGCGGAAGGGCCCTCCAAGCTCCGCGTAGGGATACTCCAGAGCGTTCCCCTGCACCAGCTCAAGGTTCGCAAGGTCCGCGCACTCGGTCCTCAGGCGTGCGTAGAGGTCCCTGTCAAGCTCTATTGCCACCACCCGCCCGACCCGCTCTGCCAGCATGCGCGTGAGCCTGCCCGGGCCCGGGCCTATCTCCACCACCGTGTCCTCGGGCCCCACGCCCGCGACCTGGATGATCCGCCTCAGCAGGGCAGGGTCGTAGAGGAAGTTCTGGCTCAGGTGCTTTTTCGGCATGCAATATCATAGCAAAGAGCGCCGTTGCCGGGCCCTGGCATCCGAAAGTTGTTGAATACGCGTTTCTTTTAGGTTAATATATCCATCAATACCGTAGCTAACCTAGGGAGGTCATAATGGCTCAGAAGGTCCTTGTTGTTGACGATTCCAAGTCCATCGTCACCATGATCCAGTATTCCCTGGAAAAGGACAGCTACGAGGTCCTCCTGGCCGGCAACGGTGAGGAGGGCCTTAAGATGCTTGAGGAGACAGGCGGTGTGAACCTCATCATCTGCGACCTGAACATGCCCGTCATGGACGGCATGACCATGCTCAAGGAGGTCAAGTCCTCCAGCAGGCACTCCTCCGTCCCCTTCATAATACTCACCACCGAGGCCAAGGGGGAGGTGCGCGAAGAGGCCCGGCAAGCCGGAGCGCGCGCGTTCATAATCAAGCCTTTCACAGAGGAACAGCTCTTGGGAGCCGTTCGCAAGTTCATAAAATAGTCCCTTGTTTCCGGGCCGCGGGCCTTCCTGTAATAATCCTGCTGAATCTGATAAAATAGAATTGTTTTTCCCACTATAGCCATTATGGAGCTGCTCAGATGATATTTGTCGTAGACAGTGAGGCCAAGGGGATCAAGGAGGTCAAGGGCATCCTTGAGGGGTTGGGCTATGAGGTGGCCACCTTCGACAGCGCCGAGAGCGCCCTGGACCTGATCGAGACCCTGCAGGAGCCCGAGCTCATCGTCACCGAAGTGGAGATGAAGGGCATGGACGGTTTCGAGTTCAAGCGGGCCTACAACTGGGCATACCCCAACAACACCACCCCATTTGTTTTCTACACTGTAAAGGCTGACGAGTCCGACAAACTTCGCGGCATTGAGCTTGGCTCGGACGACTACATAGTCAGGCCCGCCTCAAAGCGTATGCTGACCGCCCGCCTCCAGGCCGTGCTCAAGCGCAGGCAGCGCTACCTCATCCACACCTTCTTCGCGGATGTGGGCAAGCTGCCCTTTTTTCGCCTCATGCAGTTTTGCGAGTCCAGGGGCCTCACCGGAGAGGTGGAGATACAGGCAGAGGGCCAGGAGCCAATAATCCTTTCCTTCCGCGCGGGCCAGATGCAGTCCGACGAGACCAACGACGAGGTGCTGATGAAGGTCTACGACCTCGATCAGGGCATGTTCATCATCCGCGCCCTGCCCATGGACTACCAGGAACTCAAGGAGTTCGCGGTGACCGACTATGCCCCGGAGACAGAGGCGGAGGTCTACGCTGAGCAGGAAAAGCCCATGGGCAAGCTCTCCGGCGTGCAGGTGGAAAAGAGGCTCTTCCAGTTGCAGACCGAGTTTGTGACCGAGCCTTCAAACCAGATAGTCACCATCGTGGTTGTGGACGGACGTGTGATGAACAAGAAGATCAACAGTGTCTCGGGCGGGAAGATAGACAAGCGCGAGCTTGAGATGATGATAGAGAAACAGCACGTTGCCGTTGAGACCGAGATCAGGGAGAAGCTTGCGGCCCTGGCCAAGAAGAAGGCTGTGGAGTCCACGGAGGACGCGCAGGACGAGTTCAAGAAGTTCTTTGACCAGGGGTTCGAGAAATACCGCGCGCAGGACCTGCATGGCGCGCTTGACGCCTGGGAGAGGGCCCATGTCATCAACCCCACCGACAAGACCCTTGAGACCAATATCCGCATCCTCAAGAAGAAGCTCGGCGTGGAAGCCTGACCAGCCACGAATTATTAAACCTTTCACAACTTCCTGCTTCAACTACAAGCAAACAGATATTGGAGTTTGAAACTACGTGGATTTGCGGTTGAAGTCAGCAGAGTTTTAGCCATTTAAAGGCTGCGACTTACTCATAGGAAGTCGCAGAGCAGCTTTCACCCTGAAGCTAGCATTATCGGGCCCCTTCGTTGAAGGTATTCCCTTTTTCTCACTATTCATGCATACTAGTTTGAGATGTAGAGGTATCAGTTGATGGTTGTAGCCGGAGGGGAAACAGGAGACACAGAGGAATGTTGCATTGCAATAAATGAGGGGGGGTAGTGATGGCGTTTTCAATAGTAATTGATGGCCATAATTTCATTAATGATCTGAAAAGGCAGGGCAAGGGGGAAGAGTACGTATTGAACAAACTGTCTTTCCCAAACCTACAAACAGTTGTTCAGCAAAGGTTAAATTCAGAAGGGTTGTACGGTCACCCATTCATACGTACCGAATTCATATGCTCGGATAAGGGTGAAATTGGTCCATTCAAAGGAGACGAAAGAAAAAAACTACTTGAAAAGCTGCAGAATGAAAAGGGTGTTACAGTATTGGAAGTTCCCCATCATACAAAACAGCAAAAGGGCGTGGATCTTACAGTTTTCATAAGAATGATGACGCTTTCACAATCTAGTCAGCAACCTCACGCAATAGTTCTATTTTCATCAGACACAGACTTCGTTCCAGCCATACGGCTTATAGCTGAACAAGGCATTCATGTTGTCATTGTGGGATTTAAGACAGGTTCCAGCCCTTTGAATGGAAATTTGATCAATGAAAGCTACTTGTCCTTAGATTTGGGAGAACTGCTGGAAGAAATGGAAAAACTATCAGATACCCAATAAAAAGAAAATGGGGACAGAGTCCATTTATTTTCCTTTCCCCGATTACAATCAATACTTGAATGTTTCTTTGTAGACGAAAGCTTCACCTCATTTCTGCGGACTATATGTAGAAAGTCTCAAATCAACTAAATGCTCGGCTTGAGGATTTCCAATTGAACTGTATTGCAACGGTTCTCGCATGGCATTGTTGATAACAGGAAGCAATTCCAGGGCTGACGCGGATTTCCCAAGTGTCTTATCATTCGGGAAGCCTTGATTGATTTGCCTGGCTTGGAAAGAGGCTGAAGCGTTACCCCTTCAGGATCTCATTTCAATCAGCCCTTGCCCATTTCTCATCAGCCCATTTGAATTGTTTTCTCAGATCGCCTAAATGTTTTAATATGTTTTTATTTGATACATATACCCCAAAATCATCTGGAACATCGTTAGTGCTGTAATTAAATACTCTTGCGATCATCATGTTTGCCACATTGGGCCTGAAGTGAGACTCATCATAATAATTGAGATTGTCTGTAGTAATTGTGTTGTAACCGCTGAAGTCCCAGAATTCGGTGAGTTGGCTAAGTGCATATAGCTTGCCAGCATAAATAAAATAATCAAGTTCATTCATTTTATTATAATTCAGAGGAGTCGTCATGATGGATAAATTGATATTCTGTGCTTTGGCTTGTTTCAAAAAAACTTTAAGTAAATGTATATTTTCTTCTGACCAGCTTACCCACGGGGCCGCTCTATTGATAGAATCGCTATTCAGTCCTTTAGAGTCAGCAATAAACTCTTGATGGTTATTTTCAATTTTATTGTCGATATTTGGAAAAGACAGCACTCCGGATTCCATGTCGTTAAAATAATTGGGAGCCCTGAGGAAAGCAATGTTTTCAGATATTTTAGAACTAATTTCCAATATAGGTATTTTAGAAGCAAAATCCAGATAAAAAGCTGTTTCATTTTTTCCTGTTGTCTTTGGGTGTCCAATTTTCATGTACTCTCCGAAACGGATCCCAGAATAATCAGACATTAGATCAATATCAATAACAAGTAGAACGTTCTTTATCTTCGCTCCAAAACCGTTTAAATAGTTCAACTGTAAAATATAATCCAGTGAATTTGCGGAATGAACGCATAGATTATAATAATTCACATTGTTCAAGCTTTTTCGCAGCATTCCCGGATCTATTACACCAGCACGTGAGCTACCAAAAACATATGAATCATACTTGTTATAATTCCTGCTTAAATATTTATATTTCATGACTCGAAGGTTATCAGTACCTGAATGTTTCAGTATATTCGTTCCAAACACCCCGAAGGGATCTACAAGGTAGTTTAGTAGCAGAAATAGCAGCCTTCCCGCTACTAACAAAGTAACAGTTATCAGGAACCACTTCTTATGCCTCATAGCAGTCTCCATCAGAAGTTAAAGTATAGGAATTCGCTTACTTTATCCAATCCAATAAACGCTAACAGCCCAAGAGTAACGATAAATGCGATATTCATCCCAGATGATGTAAAGTCATCTTTCATGGCAATGGAATTCTTATGAAAGATCACAGCAAACATTAGTATTAATAGAAATCCATATATTTCACTGCTATTGCTGATCGCTTTGATCTGAAGTATCTCAAAGAACGATATAACGTCACTTAATCCGGTTTTTGCTGATATGCCATTTAAACCGGACATGCCCTTTAGCACTTTAATAGCGCTTTCCCAGCTGTTGGCCCTGAAGACTACCCAGGTAATGTTTATAAAATTAAAGGTAAGGAACCAGGCCAATATCCTGTTCAGCCTGATGCCTGTCTTCTCCCAGGCGAAGTTAATCGCAACGGCCATCCCATGAAGGAATCCCCATGCAATAAAAGTCCACCCCGCACCATGCCATAGCCCGCCAATAAGAAAGGTAACCATCAGGTTTGCATAAACCAGCACTTCTCCCTTCCTGTTTCCCCCAAGAGGTATATATATATGCTCTCTTAAAAACCTGCCAAGCGTAATATGCCATCTGCGCCAGAACTCACGCACACTCAAAGACTTGTAAGGAGAATCAAAGTTGATCGGAAGCTTGATATTCAGGAACAGTGCTGAACCCATAGCCATGTCCATATATCCGCTGAAGTCGAAATATATCTGAAATGTATAAGCAAGCGAGGCTGTCCATCCATCAACAAAGGATACTGTCTGCATTCTATCAAACGCCTGTGCAACATATGGAGATAGAGAATCAGCGATAATGACTTTTTTGAATAATCCAATTATAAATAAATAAATACCCGCGGTCATGTTCCTGTAGTTCACGATCTTGTTCCTGATCCTCTTGAACTGTGGCATCATTTCCCTATGATGGACAATAGGGCCGGCTATCAGCTGTGGAAAGAAAGATACAAACAAGGCATAGTCCAGAAAGTTATACTCTTTGGTTTCTCCCTTATAGCTGTCTACCAGAAAGGTGATCTGCTGAAATGTGAAAAAACTGATCGCTAAAGGAAGAATAAGATTAAGTGGTTTTATGTCAGTAGCTATAATAATATTTATATTATTTAAGAGAAAATCCGTGTATTTATAAAAACCAAGCAATCCGACATTAACTGCTATCCCAAAGGCAAGAATGGTTTTCCTGTTTAACATTTTCCCGCCCAGTGCAGTACCGATCGTGTAATTAAACAAGATCGAAAATAAGATCAGGGGCAAAAAACTTATTTCCCACCATGAGTAAAAGAACAGAGAGCAGAGCACAAGCCAGCTCCTGGATGCAATCGTAAGCTTTAACTTGTTCAGAAGGAAGTAGCCAATTACAGTAACAGGTAGAAATAAAGCAAAATATATATATGTATTGAAAAGCATTGAGTATATTACCCCATTATGTTGCTTGCAGACAATAGAGCAAGTCAAGGAAAACTAAAGGCCACCCCAAAACCGGGCCGGCCATAAATGTAGAGATCCGGCTTTATGTGGAAGTTCTCAAATCCTTTGAAAGTTCAACCTGTGGATTTCCGTATGTGCTGTTCAGACACAGGATTCATGCTCCCCTGCGAAGTGCGGGAAGTGATCCCGGGACTGTCACGGGTTCCTGAAGTGATATTTTCGGGAATAAGTATAAAACTTACTTCTTAAGGTACATCCCGAATGTCTTGCGCATGTCAGTAAGGGGCTCGCCCTCCAGGGTGAAGCTCACGTTCATGGCAAAGCAGTCAAGCGTGATGATGGCGTTAAGGCTCGCGTCTTTAACCGGCGTGTTCTGCAGGCGCGCAAGGAAGCTCTTGTTCACCTCCATCACGTCGTCGTATATCTTCTGAAGCCCACCCATCTCCCAGTCCGGCGTGCCGCCCTGCTTCTGCACAAGGTGCTGTCCAACGAGGTACATGCCCATGGCCCTGTAGAGGGTCTCGTCCTCCCCGGCAAAGGGCAGATGGTAGCGCACCATGGGCCTTAGCCAGTCAAGGGTGGGGCACCCGCAAGTGACCATATAGATGCCCACAAGCGAGCCAAGCCCCACGTGCAGGGGCACGCGCTTGTGGTAGTTGCGCTCCGGTGTTTCTATGTAGATGTCAGCGTCGTCGTATGAGAGGAAGTCCTTGAACACCACCACGGGCCTGTACACCGCGAGCGCAACCGGGCAGTACTCGTGCTCAGGGCTATCGAGCTGGCATGTGGGGCACTTGTGGAAGTCCAGCTTTGCCCACCCGGGGTGTTGCTCCGGCAGACTGCATTTAAGCGCGAGGGTCTTTTCGTCCAGGCAGACCTCGAAGTCCATCTCCTTGGCCCCCTCAAGGACGAATCTGTATTTGAATGTAAGGTCGCCCATGGCCGCCAGTCTCCTAGTCCATGTACGCGCCGAAGAAGTCAGTGATCTCCTCCAGCATATCGAAGTTCAGGGAGAACTTCACGCTTATGGCAAAGCAGTCCAGGTTGATAAGGGCGTTCAGGGTCGCGTCCTGCACATGGATGTTCTTGAGCCTTTCCGTGAAGCTCTTGTTCAGCTGGCGGATGTTGTCGTATATCTTGTCCAGCTGCTTGAGGTCCCAGTCCGGTTCCTCTCCCTGTTTTGAGCGCATCTGTTGCGCAAGCAGGTACATGGTGAGCACCCTGTACAGTGTCTCCATGCTTGAGGCAAAGGGCAGGTGGAACCGCACCATGGGCTTAAGGTACTCCATGTAGGGACATCCGCTTGAGGCCATGCACAGGCCCACCAGGGAACTCAGCCCCTCCTGTATGGTGGTGGGCTTCATGTAGCGCCTCTCGGGCGAGGCGATGTACACGTCCGCCTTCTCATAGCTGATGGATTCCTTGAACGTGGTCACAGGGGCCAGTATGTTCAGGGCCACGGGGCAGTAAGGGTCGAGCCTCGGGTCAAGGGGGCAGTGCGGGCACTGTTCGAACTCGAGCTTTGTCCACTCGGGGTAGGGCTCGGGGATGTCCCTCTGCATGAGGAGGGTGTCAGGGTCCAGGGTCAGGTCGAACTGCGAGGATTTGCCGTCCTCGAACACGAACTTGTATTTAAACTCCAGAGGCTCCTTGGACATTGCGTTACCTCCCACTGAACACGAACTT
>DAOWET010000187.1 GCA_030638335.1 Nitrospirota bacterium | reverse complement strand
GCCTCTACCTCCTCAGGCACCAGATGCTCAACAGGCGCACCCGCATCGCTCTCGAACTCCGATGGCTCGTCCATCCCTGGCCCGGTGTCCATATCGAATATGGGGGCCGCCATCACCATCGTGGCGTCCTCTTCCAGTTCTTCCGGCTCTTCCCCGGCCTCAGCAGCGCCCGCGCCCTCTTCTTCCTGCTCCTCATCAAAGGGGGTCTCAAGCACTGTCTCGGCCAGCGGATCTTGGGGGGCCTCAGCGCCTTCTGTATCAGGCATCACGGGAGTTCTCCCGAACTCCGGGGCCTCCATCACCATAGTGGAGTCCTCTTCCGGCTCTCCGGGCATCCCCTCTGCGCCCCCGGCCTCTTCTTCAGCGTCAAACGGGGATTCAACAGCAGGCGGAGCCGGTGCCTCAGGCTCCAGGGTCACGGCCTCAGGCACTTCAGCCGCTTCGGGCGGTCCCCCAAACTCCGGGGCCTCCATCACCATCGTGGCGTCCTCTTCCATGTCTCCGGGCATCTCTTCTGCGCCCTCTGCCTCTGCCTGGGCAAGAGGCGATTCTATCTCCTTGGGCTCTGCCGCGCCAGCCCCCTTGGTCACGGTATCGGCAACCTCCGCGCCCTTCCCGCCTTTCAAGCGTTCCAGGTTGCGTGTTGCGCGTTTTTCGTATGGGTCGATCTTCAGGACCTTCTTGTAGGCGTTAAAGGCTTCCTTCTTCTTTCCCTGCTTCAGGAAAGAGTCCCCGAGCATAAGGAGCGCATCTATGTCCTCGGGCATCACGGACAGTATCCTGCGGAACTCCTTCTCGGCCAGGTCGAACTTGCCGGCCTCGAAGCAGACCTCGCCAAGGAGCTTTCTGGCCTTTATGAACTTTGGCTTGAGCTTGAGACCCGCGGCCAAAGTGATGGCTGCGTCCCTGTGCTTCCCGGCCGCGCGCAGTGCCTCGGCCAGCTTCATCACAAGCAATATGGAGTCAGGCTTCTGCTTGACCTGTTTCTTTAGTTTTTCTATATCATCCATAACCTAATTGTCCACCTAAAAGGTCTCTGGAGTCAACCCTTTAACTTATGCGCCAGGCTCAGGGATAAGAAGGTCGAGCACAACGTGCGCCGCCTCCTCCTTGCTCATGAGGGGGTGGCTCACAGGCGAGCCGCCTCCAAGCACGGTTATCCTGTTGGTATCAACATCAAAGCCCGCCTCGGGATCCGAGACATTATTGAAGACCATATAGTCAGCGCCCTTGGCAACTCTTTTGTCCTCCGCGCGCGCCGTGTCCTGGCCCGCCTCTGCCGCGAAACCTATAATAAGGGGCCTTGCCTCAAGCCTTGCGGCCTCAGCCAGTATGTCAGGGTTTCCAGTGAGTGACAGTCCCCCCTCAATGTCCTCTTTTGGGCCCTTGCCCTCAAGGCGCACGGACGGCGCGAAATCAGCCACAGCAGCACTCATCACAAGGGCATGGGCGCCTGCGGCCTCCTCAAGCACCGCCTCCCTCATCTCAGAAGCACTTGTCACAGGGACAAAGGCCACACCGTCAGGCAGCGCAAGTACGGTGGGGCCGGATATAAGAGTGACACTAGCCCCCCTTGCCGCTGCTGCGCGCGCAAGTGCAAAACCCATCTTGCCTGATGAAAGGTTCGAGATGAAGCGCACGTCGTCTATATGCTCCCTTGTAGGCCCGGCAGTGACAACGACCTTTCTGCCTAAGAGGTCCTTCTCGCAAAGAGCGGCCTTGGCCGCCTCCACTATGCGCTCCACAGAGGCCATCCTGCCCTTTCCATATTCCCCGCAGGCAAGCGGTCCCTCCTCGGGCTCCACCTCAAAGGCCCCCCGCTCTTTCAAAAGAGTGAGGTTTTCTTTGAATGAAAAACTCTCATACATTCGCCAGTTCATCGCAGGGGCGAGCACCACAGGGCCTCTGTAAGCCATGAAACACGCGGCCAGAAGGTCGTCGGCCATACCCTGGGCGAACTTGCCAATGGTATTTGCGGTGGCCGGGGCCACCACCATCAGGTCGCTCTCCACCGCGAGCTCAATATGGGCCATGGGGTTGTCGAACATTCCGCAGAAGACGTTTCCGGGCCCTGCGGCAAGTTCTATGGAAAGGGGGGTTATAAAACGAGAAGAGGCATCGGTCATTACAACCTTGACCGACGCCCCTTCGTCTTTAAGTCTTCTTATCAGGTCAACAGCCTTGTAGGCGGCAACACTTCCAGTGATGCCGACAAGGACTCTTGTGTTATTCAGTTTTCTCCTCTTTGCCTTCATTCTTCTCGCCAAAGAGGTCCTCAATTGCCTGTTTGTCGAACTCGTCGCGCTCCGTGAGGTAAGCCCTGAGGTCCTTCTCAAGCTCCGAGAGGTCTTCGGGCATGGCGTCCTTCTTCTTCTCGTCGAGGAACCGCTTGTAATCGAACTTCTTGGCTTCCTTCTGCGCCAGTTCAGCTTCTTCGCCAACAAGGAACTCCAGCTTGTCCTGGAGGGCCTCCAGAATGGCCACAGTGGGGATCTTCTCGCTCGTGGTCTCCACCTTCGCCTTTGCCCCGAAGGCCAGTTCCCTGGCGCGCTGGGCAGCTATCGTTACAAGCCTGAAACGGCTGTCTATCTTCTTCTTGTCGTACTCTATTGGGAGCCTGACAATATTCATTCCTGTGCTTCCTCCTTGGCCTCTTCTTCTTTAAATATCTCTTCTAAAACCCCTTCGGGGTCCACCCTTGAAGCCCTGAGCCTCTCCGCCTTTACTATCGTGCGGAAATTCTCCACAGCGTGATCAAGCGCGTCGTTTAATATAACATAATCATATAAGGAATAGCTCTCTATCTCGCCCCTGGCATTTTTGAGCCTCTCGGCCATGACCGCGTCAGCATCAGCGCCCCGGCCCCTGAGCCTCATGGCAAGGGCTTTTATAGAGGGCGGAAGCACAAAAATAAAGACCGCCTCGGGCAGCACGCGCCTGAGCTGTGCCGCCCCCTGCACATCTATATCGTGGATTATGTCCCTGCCCTGGCCCAGCAGGGTTTCGAGCATCTCCCTGGAGGTGCCGTAGTAGTTTCCGTGCACCTCGGCCCATTCCACGAACTCCCCGTTATCCACCATCCGTGTGAAG
>DAOWET010000259.1 GCA_030638335.1 Nitrospirota bacterium | reverse complement strand
TCGTCAACGTCGTATCCGAACATCTTGATCGCTCTTCCCGGACACTCCGGGGCGCAGAGCCCGCAGGCCTGGCACCTGTCGGGCGATATCTCGGACGTGCTGGTAACAACAGGGGCGTCGTAGGGGCAGACACGGAGGCAGGTGAGGCATGCCATGCACTTGTCCTTGTCCACCACAGCGCCGCCGCCGCAGCTTCGACACCTGCGTGCCTCGCCAAGCGCGGTCAACTCGTCATAGCCGATCTCTATCTGCACGAACTCCCTGCACCTTATGGCAGGGTCCAGAAGCTCGGTCTCGTTACGCGATACGCGCTTAACCTTCTCCGCAACGTCAGAGGGGAGGGCCGCGATCTTCTCAAACTCCGCTTCTTTCAGGAGAAGCCCCTTGGCAATGTCCTTGCCCTGGAGATAGAGGTGTATGGCCTCTGCCGTGCGGTGGCCCGTGGCTGCCGCCTGTATCGCGGAGCCGGGGCCGGTCACGACCTCGCCGCTGACGAATATACCCGGCGCTGTGCTCATCTGTGTTGCGCGGTCCCATTTGATAAGCCCGCGCTCGTCCTGCTCCACCGGGCCGTCCTTTAGAAAATCGTTGTCCGACATCTGGCCGATAGTGATGATTATCGTATCGGCCTCTATAAAGGTTTTTTCGTTCTCGTCAAAACTGGGGCTGAAGCGGCCGTTTTCATCAAACACGGAAGTTACCTTTACCACGTCGAGGCCCTTGACCTTATCGCCATCAAGGCTTACGGCCTTCGGCCCCCAGCGGTAGTGGATCTTTATGCCTTCGTCAACACCTTCTTCCACCTCCCAGGGCCAGGCCGGTATCTCTTCCTCGTTTTCAAGGCAGACCATCTCCACCTTCTGCGCTCCAAGGCGAAGGGCGGTCCTGGCTACGTCTACCGCCACGTTGCCGCCGCCTATGACAAGGACTTTTTCGCCAAGCTCCATGGGCTTGTCGTAGTTGGCGTTAAACAGAAACGGGATGGCGAGCATTACGCCCGGTGCGTCCACGCCGGGAATGGGGATGGAGCGGCTGAGAGAAAGACCTACAGCGATCAATACCGCATCGTGCTTTTCTTTCAGCTCGGTAAGCGTCGCATCCCTGCCAACCTGAAAGCCGGTGCGCGCTTCCACTCCCTTGGCAAGCACGTCGTCTATGTCTTCTTTCAGGGCTTCTCTGGAAAGACGGTACGTGGGTATTGCGCTTGAGAGCATGCCGCCGAGATCAGGATTCTTCTCGTATATCGTGACATCGTAACCAAGAAGCGCAAGGTCGTCCGCTGTCGTGAGCCCTGAGGGCCCGGAGCCAATGATACCGATGCTCTTTCCCTGTGTCTTGGGGATGGCCTTGCGCATGCCCCTTCTGTGCTCCGTACCCTGCTCCAGGGCAAACCGCTTGAGCTGCCTGATGGATACGGGCTCGTCCACCTCGCACCGCCTGCACTCCTGCTCGCATGGGTGATGGCATATGAGCGAACAGACAGAGGCGATGGGGTTTACGGAACGGATAACGTCCATGGCCTCATTGTATCGGCCCTCGCCAATAAGCCAGATATAGTTCTGCACGTCCGTGTTAACGGGGCAGGCGGCCCTGCACGGCGGGTAGTGCATCTTCCCGGGTGTCCCGGAAGCGTATCCGCCCTGTTTCGAGTTCTTTGTTGCAGCCTGTGCCTCAGACATGTGTTACTCCTCTTGTTATCTTGATTACTGCCACGGGCAGAATTAATGCCCTATTCCGTCATGCGCCGCCCTGATGCAAGGGCAGGACATTGTTAATGCAAGCCTCAATAAAGCATGAGACACCGACGCGCTTTATTTTTTGCTTTCAGCCAACATCTTCGCGCTCTTGACCGTGTTCTTCATAAGCATGGTTATGGTCATGGGGCCAACGCCGCCGGGTACGGGGGTGATGGACCCCGCTATCTCCTTTGCAGCGTCAAAGTCCACGTCTCCCTTGAGTATTGCGATCTTCCTGCCTGTCTTCTCGCTTATCTTCTCGCCCACGCGGTTGACGCCAACGTCGATCACGCATGCGCCGGGCTTGATCCACTCAGGCTTCACAAGGCCCGGTACGCCTGCGGCGACAATAAGTATGTCCGCACGCTTGCAATGCTCGTCAAGGTTCTTTGTGCCCGTGTGTACTACGGTAACCGTTGAATTCGCGCCCGCGCCCTTTTGGAGCATGATGTTAGCTATGGGCTTGCCTACTATATTCGACCGACCGACAACCACGACCTCTGCTCCATTTGTCTCCATGCCGGAGCGGATGATGAGCTCCTGTATGCCTGCGGGCGTGCAGGGCAGGAACTTCACCTCGTCGCCGCCTATCATGAGCCTGCCCACGTTTACCGGGTGGAATCCGTCAACGTCCTTGTCAGGGTCTATGGCGTTTAAGACCTTCTTCTCGTCGATGTGTTTTGGAAGAGGGAGCTGAACCAGTATCCCGTGGATCGAGTCGTCCTTGTTGTATTTGTCTATGAGGGCGAGAAGGTCGTCCTCTTTGAGGTCCTCGCTCTGGTCGTCCTGGATGGAGTTGAACCCAAGATCTTTTGCAGTCTTGCCTTTTGCAGTGACATAGCTGATAGAGGCAGGGTCCGCGCCAACGAGAATTGTCACAAGGCCCGGGACAATACCCGTGCTGGCCTTGAGTTCTTCAACTTCCTTCTTGAGCTCTTCCTTGATCTCCGCTGCAATGTCTTTTCCACTAATGATCTTTGCTGACATTTTATTCCTCCTGTTTATTTATCGCTTTATGGCAATCTCTAAAAACAGCTTCTTACTGCAAAGGGCTGCAATCACCGTGGGCTGCGTCATCACAAGTAAAACGTCCTCAAAGCAGCTCTGCTTGCGTCTCCGGGCGTTTTACTTGCGCTTCCTTGTCCTCGGCAGGGGCTACAAGCCCCTTTGGATTGGGCCTATGGCCCCGCTCCTTTTCGCTACAGAACCTGTTTTTATTTATCGCCTTTAATAAGATTCAGCATTTCCTCCCTGGTGGAGGGTTTTGTCCTGAATATGCCGCGCACCGCTGAGGTCACTGTCCTTGAGCCGGGTTTCTTTATGCCCCTCATGCTCATGCAGAGGTGGTCCGCGTCGATGATCACCATGGTCCCTCTGGGCTTTATCTTCTTCATGATGAAGTCCGCAAGCTGTGTGGTCAGCCGTTCCTGCACCTGCGGGCGTTTTGCAAAGTGCTCAAGGGCCTTTGCTAGGTCGCTCAAGCCCACTATGTTTCCAGCGGGCACATAAGCGATATGCGCCTTGCCGATGAAGGGCAGGAGATGGTGCTCGCACACGGAGTAGAAAGGGATGTCCTTGATGAGTATCATCTCATCATGTGTCTCTCCCTTTATGGGTTTCAGAAGGTCCTTCTCTGACTCCTCGATGCCTGCAAAAATCTCCTCGTACATGTCCGCCACGCGTTTTGGGGTGTCCTTGATCCCGTCGCGTGATACTTCTTCCCCGATCCCCTCAAGGATCAGCCTTACGCCTTTTTTGATCTTTTCCTTATCCATGGCAGTTGATAATCCTTTGTTCGGTGATTATGTAATCAACCGGTATGTCATGGTTCTCCATTGGAAGGCTCTCGAATATCTGTGCTTCAAAGGCCAGTGCGGCTATCGTGCGCTCTCCCTTTATGCGGGGCAGAAGCCTGTCGTAATATCCACCGCCATAGCCTATGCGCGCACCCTTTATGTCAAATGCAAGCCCGGGTATGACCAGCATGTGTATGTCTTCTACTTTGATCTCTGAGTGTTTTTCCATGTCCGGCTCAAGAATGCCCATATGGCCTGGAACAAGCTCCTCAAGCCCGTCAATAACGTGCTTTGTAAGGCGGTTTTCCTCCGGATGGACCCTCGGCAGAATAACCGTCTTGCCCATCTCAAGGGACTCCTTGATCATTATCCCGGTGTCCACCTCTGTCCTGAATGACGCGTAGAAGAGTACCTTGTCCGCCACTTTGAACTGCTCAAGTGCGAACAGGCGCGCACGGATCTCACATTCGAACCTCTTGCGCCGCTCAAGGGGCAGGGCGTCGCGGCCCCGTGCCGCCCTCAGGCGAAGGTCCTTCTTCATCTCAGACATATGTTTTAAGGTGCTGTTCAAGTTTCTCCTTGATCGCCTTTATCTCTTCCATCAGTTCAGGATTATTCTCATAGGGGGGGGTCGCGTCAATATCGGACTGGACTATGCCCGCGTTGTATGAGAGCGAGCCAATAAGCGTCATCCCCTCGGTCAAACCATGCTTTATCTTCTCCACGTCCTCATCTCCGCGTACCTTGTTTGCAACGACGAGAACATCCTTTATCCCAAGTTCCCCGGCCATGCGCTTTACCGTATGCGCGGTCTGGATGCTGCGCTGGCCCGGTTCCACAACGACTATGAATGCGTCCATGGCCTCTGTTGTGCCGCGCGTAAGGTGCTCGATGCCAGCTTCCATATCCAGTATCACCACCTCGTCGCGCTCGACTATCATGTGCCTCAGAAGCCGCCTCAGCAGAACGCTCTCAGGGCAGTAACAGCCAGTTGCCGCCTCACGGGACTTCCCTGTAATGAGCAATGTGATGTTACCAAACCTGTAGCCGACCTCATCCGGGATATCGTCCACGCGGGGGTTAAGCCTGAACATGCCGCCCGAGGCACCAGGCTTGGCTCCGGTGCGCTCTTCTATCAGGTCCGGAAGTTCCGCAATAGGGTGGATGTTCGCTATATCTTCCTCCGGGATGCCAAAAGCGGAAGCCAGGTTCGCATCCGGGTCAGCATCCACTGCCAACACCCGTTTGCCCTCGGAAGCGAACAGATGGCTAAGGGAGGCAGACATTGTTGTCTTGCCTACACCTCCTTTTCCTGTGATCGCGATCTTCATGGGTTGAGCATTCCTTCATATGGCATATGCCATATAGCATTTAGTATGTAAACAGGAACTTGAGCATAACATGAACTTGAGTTGATTTCAGTGTATCATGTTAGCATAAATAATAGTAATGAGTGTGATCAGAAATGCATAATGGCGAGTTCATGATCCTGGACGTTTTCTCCTCCGGAAAATTCACTGGGAACCCTCTGGCAGTGGTGATGGCAGGGGAGGGGATGACAGATTCGCTGATGCAGTCCATTGCCCTGGAAATGAATTATTCCGAGACCACTTTCATCACCGGAGGCTCACTGGAGGATGGATTTGATGTGAGGATATTCACCCCTGCCTCCGAGATCCCTTTTGCAGGGCATCCGGTGCTTGGAACGAGCTATGTTTGCGCCACTGAGCTTTCAGAAGGCAATCCCGAGGCTGTATCTCTTAATCTGGAGGCCATAAGTATTGATGTAACTATTGAATATATAGATAATATTCCCTCATCTCTCACCATGCGCCAGAGCCCCCCGGAATTCGGCCAGGAGTTCAGTAAAAGCCGGGTAGCGGAGGTGCTGGGGCTGGATGATTTTGAGATAGAGGATATATTCCCGGTGCAGGAAGTATCAACCGGGCTGCCATTTGTGATAGTCCCTGTTACCGGGCTTGATGCCATGGGGAAGATAACCCTTGAAACGAGTGAATATTATAGATTTATTTCCGATATATCGCCCAAGGCCCTGCTTCCATTCTGTCTTGAAGCGGAGTCTCTAGAAAACCATGTGCATGTGCGCATGTTCGCCCCATATTACGGGATTTCCGAGGACCCTGCAACCGGAAGCGGGGGAGGGTGCCTGGCTGCTTATCTCCTGAAGCACGCTGTGCTGGGAGAAGGCCCAATAAGAGCTCGGGCTGAACAGGGTGTTGAGATGGGAAGGCCATCGGTCCTGGAGCTTTCTGCAAATTGGGAGGAAAATGGAATAATAACAGTCCGGGTAGGCGGTCAGGTCGTCCCCACTGCCCGTGGTATTCTTCTTTAGTTATTACAGGTATTTTTATATATATATTAAAATTATTTCTTAAAGTAATCCATTTAAACCTTGATTATATATAACAAATTAATGTAATATTATCACATAGCTAAGCAGCGTTGGCAATTTCAGGGAGACCAGTATAAACCGGATGAAGAAGAAACAAGACGAACTCGAGAAACTAAGAGACAGGATAGACTCAATAGATGAGGACATCCTTGACTCATTGAACCAGAGAGCAGAAGTAGTCCTCGAAGTAGCCCGCCTCAAGCGCGAAGCCGGAACCAAATTCTACGTTCCCACCAGAGAGCAGAAGATCGTCAACCGCCTCAAAAAGCTCAACAAGGGCCCGTTCCCAAATGATGCCCTGAGGCCGCTGTTCAGGGAGATCATGTCAGC
>DAOWET010000163.1 GCA_030638335.1 Nitrospirota bacterium | reverse complement strand
GAGGAATACGCGGTCAACATCCTGAAGGTCCAGGAGATCAACAGGATGACAGAGATAGCAAGGGTCCCAAACGCCCCGCACTATGTGGAGGGCGTCATAAACCTCCGCGGCAGGGTCATACCCGTTGTCAGCCTTAGCAAGCGCTTCGGGTTCGCCGAGAAACAGCAGGACGAGCAATCCCGCATTATCATCATGGACATACAGGGGATAACCATAGGGGTCATCGTGGACAGCGTATCAGAGGTCCTTCGCATACCTTCCGACACCGTTGACCCCGCGCCCAACGTGGCCACGGAACTGGGCACGGAATTCATAGAGGGGATCGCGAAGATGGAGGACAGGCTCATCATCCTCATCGACATGGACCTGCTGATAGAGCGCACGGAGAGCGTGGACATGCTGGAGGCCTCCCATAAAGCCATAGAAAAGTGATTCCCGCCAGACCATTGGATACTGTCCATATGAAGATGTGACTATGTATCGCAATCATTACTTCTATGCTAAAATATATTCATATTCCGGTTGCTTCATCGCACGGACATTTGTATAGGGATGTCCATAACTCAAACAGTGTTTGGAGGTATCTGGTTATGATACGCAAAAGTATCATTATCTTGCTGACCTGCCTTATTTCCATTTCCATGATGCCTTCACTGGCCATGGCCGATGACTTCAAGATCGCCATAATGCAGGACAAGGCAGGTGAGGCCAAGAAGTTCCAGCCCCTGCTGAACTATCTTAACGCAAATGGCCTGCACGCCAGGTTCATCACCGCACGGAACTACCCTTCCGCCGCAAAAATGTTCGCATCCGGGAAGATCGACGCCATGTTCAGCGGCTCTGGCATTGCGGGCAGCTTCATAATCAAGGGCCTTGCAAAACCAGTGGTCCGCCCCTTGAGCAAGGCCGGCTGGAGCACCTACTGGGCCGTGCTCCTGGCTCCCAAGGATGCAAAGGAATACACTGGCATTTCGTCGTATTTTTCAGGCAAAAAGATCATCTTCTGCTCTCTGGCCTCAAGCGGCGAGTTCTTCTTCCGATCTATCCCCGGAGCCATGGAAGCAGCCAAAGCAACTCTTGAGGCCCCCTCCCACGGCTCTGCCATCGACGCCCTTGGCAGGGGCAAGGCGGATGTGGCAATAGTTAAGAACCGTGTCTGGGACAACATGAGTGAGCAATTCCCGCACCTGAAGAAGATCGCCGAAGACAAAGGAGCAAACCCCAACGGGACGCTTATAGCATCGGTCAATACCGACCCGGCAAAGATCGCCAAGGCAAAGGAAGCTCTCCTTGCCCTTACAGGCGATACCTCCGCAGAGGCCATGGAGATAAAGAATGGCCTCGGCATCATGGGCTATATAGAAACCTCAGAGAAGGACTTCGCACATACCATCTCTCTGCTCAAGTCAGCAGGAGTCACCAAGGACTTCAACTTCAAGTTCTAAGGGGGCCACGGGCCCCATTTAAACTGGTGGCCGTCAGCCTCAACCCCTCTCAAGAGAAGTATCGTAATGTCATTTCCTGTATTGAAAGTATATATTTAGTAGTATGCTGGTTGCTGTGGATGCGCGGCTGAAACCTTAAACGCTCTGATTCGTTCATACACAAGCAAGAAGACGCGAAGGGGGCCACGGGCCCCATTTAATCTGGTGGCCGTCAGCCCCAACCCCTTACAAGAACCAGCCCCCCTTAAACTGGTGGCCGTCAGACACGAACGAGCCACGGGCTCGATTACACTGGTGGCCGTCAGCCTCAACCGCTTACAGGATATGTAACGTAGAACCTTTTCCTGTATTAAAGAAATTCACTTTAGAAGGATGCTGGTCGGGTCGACTCGACCTATAAAGTCCAGCCCGTGGCTGGCTTTAGGATTTGCGTTAGATGCAAGCAAGTCGAAGACTCGCTCACGAGAAAGTATGAAGTCGAAGACTCGATCCGAGGCGTACTATAGCTACGCCGAATACATAATTCCGAAGCAGATGACATTCTACTTACTGCAAACGGTCTAAAGGGCTGATTTGCGTTAGATGCAAGCAAGAAGACGCGAAGGGGGCCACGGGCCCCTTTTACTTGTCTTTCCATTTGTTCTTGCCTTTTCTAACGCTGGCAGAAATTGTAGCTGGCTTTAGGATTTGCTGTAGATGCAAAAAAGAAAGTATGAGGGCGTACTATAGCTACGTCGAATGCTTTATTTCGCCGCAGATGCAGTGAATCCTAATGCCAGGGCTAGGGGATTACTTTGTTGAGAGGGTATTCTACTATGCCTGTAGCTCCGGCATCCTTGAGCCTTGGGATGAGGTCCCGGACGATCTTCTCATCGATGATCGTGTCAACGTCGAACCATCCCTCCTGGGCAAGCTGGGATACGGTGGGCGAGTTGATCGAGGGCAGCAGGCTCATGACACGCTTCATGGATGACTTTGGCACGTTCATCTTGAGGCCCACCTTCTCCTCTGCGGCAAGCGCTCCTTGCAGAAGGAGCACAAGGTTCTCCATCTTGCGCCTCTTGAACCCGTTCTTCCAGGATTCCCTGTTGGATATAAAGCGCGTTGTGGACTCAAAAAGCACCTCAACGATGCGGAGGTTGTTGGCCCTCAGGGAACTTCCGGTCTCGGTAAGCTCCACGATGGCATCGCACAGCAGCGGTGGCTTGACCTCTGTGGCACCCCAGGAAAAGTCCACCTCGGCCTTGACCTTGTTCTGCTTGAGCCAGCGTTTGGTATAGCCCACAAGCTCGGTGGATATGCGCTTGCCGTTTAAGTCCTTTATCTTCTTTATCTTCGAATCGTTGGGCACGGCCAGCACCCAGCGCACGGGGCGGAGCCCCTCCTTGGCATAGTTCAGCTCCGCAACCTCCCGGACCTTCGCGTTCTGCTCTATGATCCAGTCCCTGCCGGTGAGCCCGCAGTCTATTATGCCCTTTTCCACGTACCCGGCCATCTCCTGGGCCCGGATGAGCATGGGCTGGATCTCGGGGTCGTCCACACTTGGGTAATAGGACCGGCTGGAGACCGAGAAGTTATACCCCGCCTTCCTGAAAAGCTTGAAGGTGGACTCCTGGAGACTCCCCTTGGGAACGCCGAGTTTTAATATTTTTTTCTTTGGCATTTGATTAATTTACCAGAACCCCTCCGGGCATTGCAATCGGGGTCATGGACCCCCTTTAAACTGGGGGCTTCCGCCCCGACCGCTTTAATCCTGATTTACTTTGGATGTCAAGAAGGTAACTTAAAGTTGTTGCATTGGCGTGTACTGATTCGTTCATATACAAGTAAGAATTCGCGAAGTCGTAGCAGCGCTACTTCGAGGGGCCAAGAGCCCTCTTTCTAACAATTACGCAGGAGATGGGCGAATCAGTAGCGCCTCACTCTTATGACGCCGTCGGATTGGGTAATGGTGCGCACAATGGCGTTCAGCTGCTTGCGGTCCTTGACCTCAAGCACAAAGGTTATGCGCGCGCTCCGCTCCTGGTTGCTGGTATTGGCCTCCATATGCGAGATGTTTATGTCCTCTGCCGATATGACAGAGCTTATCGTGGTGATAATACCGGGCTTGTCAGCCGTGTCAACCACTATGCGGGCATATGCGTTATGCTCTTCGTCACGTTTCCAGTCCACCTCTATCAGGCGGGCGGCGTCCGTTGAAAGGCGGTCCAGGTTATGGCAGTCACTGCGGTGGACCGCAACACCCTTGCCGCGGGTGATGAACCCCATGAGCTCGTCGCCTGGTACGG
Organism: Nitrospirota bacterium; assembly: GCA_030638335.1. Lineage (GTDB taxonomy): Bacteria > Nitrospirota > Thermodesulfovibrionia > Thermodesulfovibrionales > JdFR-86 > DAOWET01. The sequence continues at coordinate 241 of DAOWET010000163.1, read as the reverse complement.
GGTAGCAGCATTTCGCAGTATGGTAGAGCACTTCGTCCACGCCCCGGATGGTTATGCCCTTGTGCTCACCCTTGGGTTTTTTCTTTTTTGTTACCCTCTTTTCCTCTTTGACCTCGGTCTCGGGCTGGAGCCTGTGCATGACCTGCACAGGGGATATCTTTCCGTAGCCCATGGCGGCAAAGAGGTCGTCCACATCATTTAGCTTGTAGGACTCAAGGACCTTTATCATGTCCTCGCCCTT
>DAOWET010000210.1 GCA_030638335.1 Nitrospirota bacterium | reverse complement strand
GGAGGTTTGATGCGGCCCGGGCGGTTGCTGAAGATGCGGTTGAGAACTTTCCCGGGCAGTTCTGGAGCCGGGTATGGCTTGGATCTGCGCATGAGAGAACCGGTAATGTCGAGATGGCAAGACAGGAGTATGAAAAGGCGTTGTCATTGGATCCTGGCAACATCAGAATAGTCCGTCGTCTGGAAAGCCTTTCCGGGAAGAGCCAGAGTAACGTTGTTAAGTGAACGGGGATTAATGGTAATATGTATCGCAGCTTCCCTGAGGCCTCAATAAATAGCTTCCGGGTTATACTGGACAAGGAGGCACGCCGGATGAGAGTCATGGTCACAGGCGGCGCCGGATATATAGGGAGCCGTACGGTGAAGGCCCTTGGCGAGGCCGGGCATGGAGTGCTGGTCTACGACAACCTCTCTACCGGCAACCCATGGTCCATCCTGTATGGAGAGCTTGTGGAGGCCGGCCTTGAGGACACCCCGCTTAACCCGATTGATCCGTATGGGATGGCCAGGGTCAGGACCTCATGGCAATGGGAACAGGCGTTTGCGTCAGGGAAACAAAGCCGTTGATGGAAGCCCGGCCATCAGAGAGCGCCCCCAGGGATCGTTCCCCGGCTCTGGCCGTGTTGTTCGCCCTGGTGGTTGCTACGGTCTCGGTCCTGTACCTCCTGCCTTCCAACGTGCACATATCCGTGTATGCATTTATTGACAGGCACGTTGGGCTGAAGGTGGGCCTTGTTGCCATCTCGAACCTTGTTCACCTGAGCTCCTTTGCCTTGCTTGGCCTGCTTGCAGTGGCTGCTTTTCCCGCTCGTTATCTGCCTCCGGCCGGGCTTGCTGTGTTTGCGGTGCTGATAGAGGGTCTTCAGGAGTTCGTGCCCCACCGCTCAGGGAACCTGGAGGACCTCAGGATGAACCTGGCAGGCCTTGCGGCAGGACTTGCACTGGCCATGGCCCTCCGTGCAATCAGAAGAACGCCGTAGTTGTCGGTTCCTAAGAGATTCCGGCCTGTTCGGGCAAGTTTCCCGGTGTGTGTCATATGTGGTAAAATATCATTTTATTATTCAGCCGGTTAAAGGAGAAAACTGAATGGAACATGTTGTCTGGCACGAAAGTCTTGTCAATATGGCCGACCGTCACAGGGCGAACAAGCACAGAAGCGGCGTGATATGGTTCACCGGGCTTTCAGCTTCTGGCAAGTCCACAATAGCCCATCACCTTGAAAAGGAGCTCTTTGACCGCCGGATCAGGTCCTACGTGCTGGATGGGGACAATATAAGGCATGGCATCAACTCTAATCTGGACTTCTCGCGTGAGGGAAGGCGGGAGAACCTCAGGCGCATAGCCGAGGTTTCAAAGCTGTTCGTTGATAGTGGCATAGTCGTGCTGGCCGCGTTCATCTCTCCCTATCGCGATGACAGGGCCTTTGTAAGGGACATAGTGGGTACGGAGCATTTCTTTGAGGTGTATGTGAATTGCGACCTGGACGTGTGTGAGAAACGCGACCCCAAGGGGCTTTACAAGAAGGCCCGCGCTGGCATCATCAAGAACTATACTGGGGTGGACGCCCCCTATGAGGAGCCTGAAAGCCCTGATATAAACCTCGATACCGGCAGCCTGAGCGTAGAGGAGTCTGTTGAGAAGGTACTTGAGTTTCTTGAGGAAAAGAGGTTCATCCTGCTGCTCTAGGAGAATGGTATGGACGCGATCAGCGAAGCGATAAGCCTGGAGGCGGCAAAGGCCCTTGTGGAGGTGGCAAGGGAGGCGGGAAAGGCCATCCTTGAGGTCTACGGCACAGATGATTTCGGCGTGGAGTTCAAGGACGATAGCTCTCCCCTTACGGAGGCTGACCGCCGCTCTCATGAGATCATCGCCAAGAGGCTCAAGGAACTGACACCTGACGTGCCTGTGCTCAGCGAGGAGGGCAAGGAAGTCCCGCTTGAGGAGCGCGAGGGCTGGGAGATCTTCTACCTTGTGGACCCTCTTGACGGCACGAAGGAATTCATAAAGCGAAACGGCGAGTTCACGGTGAACATAGCCGTGATCGACAGGGGTCGGCCCTCCGTTGGCGTGATATATGTCCCTGTGCAGGATGTGGCGTACTTTGCAGCAGAGGAGCAGCGCGCATTCAAACAGACAGGCACTGACGCGCCCGTGGAGATAGCAGTTTCCGGAAAGTTGCCCACGGACCCTCTGGTGGCGGTGGCAAGCCGTTCTCATGGCTCTCAAGAGACGGAGAAGTTCCTTGAGCGTTTTACCGTTCAGGAGCGCACATCCGCCGGGAGCTCGCTCAAGATATGCCTGGTTGCCGAGGGCAAGGCGGACATATACCCGCGATTTGGCCCCACATGGGAATGGGATACCGCTGCCGGGCATGCGATACTCCTTGAGGCCGGGGGCAGGCTCATCCATACCGGGCAGAAGACTGAGCTTGAGTACAACAAGCCTGTTATCAAGCACGAGGGCTTTATAGCCGCCTCCACGGTCTTTATAGAGCGCATGGAGCTTTAGAGTAGTGAGAGAGGGCCTGTCTCTTTCTGACTCAGCGGGCACATAAAGAGGGGGCAGACTGAATATGTACAATCTGGTCAGCTTTGCCGGTGTCTTTATTCTTCTGTTTGTGGCCTGGGCCCTTTCCAAAGAAAGAAAAGCCGTCAATTGGCGGGTCGTTGCGGGCGGTTTGGCGATCCAGTTCGTTTTTGCGATCTTCATTTTCGTCATCCCTGTTGGCGCAAGGTTCTTTCTGTTCCTGAATGACGTTGTCATAAAGGTTCTGGAGTCAGCCACAGCGGGCTCACGTTTTGTGTTTGGCAGGCTTGCGATTCCCCCCGGGGCCACGGACGAGTTCGGGCAGGAATCCCTTGGCATCATCCTTGCCTTCCAGGCCCTGCCAACGATAATCTTCTTCTCAAGCCTCATGGCCCTGTTGTATCACATGCGTGTGCTGCCCTGGCTCGTGGGTATGTTCTCCCGGGTGTTCACACGTCTGATGAGGATAAGCGGGGCAGAGTCTCTCTGTGCCGCCAGCAATATATTCGTTGGCGTTGAGTCCGCCACGACAGTGCGGCCTTTTCTTGAACGCATGACACGTTCTGAGCTTTGCACGGTGCTTTCCGTTGGCATGGCAAGCATCGCCTCCAACGTAATGGCGCTCTACGTGTTCATACTCCAGGGACAGTTCCCGACAATAGCGGGGCACCTGATATCCGCCTCTGTGATGAGTGCCCCTGCGGCCGTGGTGATATCAAAGCTCCTTATGCCGGAGACTGCGGAGCCTGTGACGCTCGGGGTTGATGTGGAGCCGTATTATGAGAAGAGCCCTTCCGCCATGGCATCCATAATAAGCGGGGCCAATGACGGGGTGAGGCTTATCGTAGGCATTGCTGCTCTGCTGATCGCGGCGTTAGGTATCGTGGCCCTGATAGATATGGGCGTCGGTTGGATCGGGGGGCTGAGCCTCGCAGGCATCCTGGGTTACATATTCTATCCCTTTGCTCTCATTATCGGCGTGCCCCCGGCTGATGCCATGGAGGTTGGGAGGCTCATTGGGGAGAGGGTCGTGGCCACTGAGGTGAAGTCCTACCAGAGCTTGGCCGTGCTTATGGCAAATGGCGGGCTTGTGCATCCAAGATCGGCCTTTCTCGCGGCATACGCGCTCTGCGGGTTTGCGCACTTTGCCTCTCTTGCCATCTTTGTAGGCGGCATCTCAGCCCTTGTGCCCTCCCGCACTGAGGACCTTTCCTCAGTTGGGTTCCGCGCGCTTGTGGCTGCAACGCTTGCCTGCCTTATGACCGCGGCCGTGGCCGGGACTTTCTTCAGCAAGGGTTCCATACTGCTTGGTGGTTTATAAGCCTCTCTTCATGAAATAAGCGGGAAAGGTACCGCGAGAGATAATTTTACTTCTTGTGGAGAAGCAGCCCGATGTGCTTGTTGATGGGGTTGCTGCGCTTTAAGAACGTGAAGAAGGGTTCCCTGCGCACGCCAAGCTTTACCATCTCCTGGTGGAGCATGCCGTTTTCAGTGTCAAAGCGCATTCCTTTAAAGAGCGTGTCCGCCGCGAGTTTCTTATC
>DAOWET010000094.1 GCA_030638335.1 Nitrospirota bacterium | reverse complement strand
TCTCCATGGAGAACATCTTGTCCTCGGTGACCTCTCCAAACCCTATGCCCAGTTCCTTTGACAGGCGCGACACTATCTCGTCGGCCCGCTTGACGAAGCACGCCGTGCCGGTGCAGACCTTTATGTTGTGCTTTCCCTTGGGTATCATGGTGAAGAAATGGTAGAAGGAGACCACCCCGTGGATCTCGGCCACAGGGAGCCTGAGGGCGCGTGCCACGTGCTTCAGCACCACGGGCGGCAGGTAGCCGATCATGTCCTGTGTTTCCTCAAGCAGGGGGATGAGGTTGCCGCGCTTGCCCCTGAAGCTCTCTATCAGGGCATCGAGCTTCTCGGCAACCTCTTCAGTAAAATCTTCGGCTTCGCTCTCCGGTGCGGTCCCGCTCTTGGCGACCGCGATGGCCTTGCCCACCACCTCCTGCAACAGGGCCGGCGAGAAGGGCTTTGGCAGGTAGTCCACGATACGGAGGCTCAGGGCCTCCTTGAGGCTCTCCTGCGAAGGAAAACCGGTTATCATCACGATGTTGATGTCCGTGTTCTTCTGGCGCACGCGGCGGCAGAACTCCAGGCCGTCCATCTCAGGCATCATGATGTCCGTGATGATCAGGTCAAACTTCCCGTCATCGAGCTTCTGCAGCCCCTCCACGGGCGAAGGCACTGCAACCACCTCGTAGCCCTGGGGAACCAGGATCCGCTCGCAGCTCTTAAGCACCACAAGCTCGTCGTCTACAACCAGTATTTTCCCTTTGCTCTCACCCATCGGGCCTCCTGAAAGCTTCCTGTATTTCCTGACGTATATATTCCAGTACCTGGGGGACGTTCAACGGAAGCCCCTCAAGCTCCTCACGCAAACGCGCGGTGGAGAACCTGAACTCCCCACTGTCGCGTATCACAACAACATCAAAGTCAATGTCCGGGTGGCCGCCCACAAGCACGGCCACGGTGGCGCCAACGTCTCCCATGGGCATGAGGTCTATGTGGCTGCGGCGAAACTCCACACGCATCTCAGTGCCGCCCTCTTCAAGCGGAGCCACCTCCAGACTGCCGTCGCATAGCTCAGCCGCATGCGCAAGCAGCGGGATGCCAAGTCCGAACCTCTTGCCTTCCTTGCTGGTGAAGAAGGAATCGGTGTTCTTGCACCTCATATCAATTCCCTTGCCGTTGTCCCTTATCCGAAAGGCCAGCCTGTCAGCGCTCTGGCTGTCCGTGACCTCAAGCAGCACGCGGCTCGCGCCGGCCCTCACCGAGTTCTCGGCAATGTCTAGCATATGCAGGGAAAGCTCCAGCATTGTCAGGGCCCCGGCACAAACCTTGGACGCATCCCGCGCCCATCCTGGCCCCTGACCGCCTTGCACAGTTCGTCAAAGCTCGCCTCCTCCATCTCAAGCACCGTCTGCCTTCTGCCCACGTCCTCCAGACGGTGGGCGTCGGAGAAGGAGACCCACGGGACATCCCCGAGCGGGCCCCCCATAAGGAGGGCCTTGGCCCGGGCGGGCTCAACGACCTCATAAGCATCAAAGATCACGTCCTCAGGGACGAAGCCAAACTGGCTTGAAACGCTGAAGGCCTCCCGGTCAATATGGCTGGCCACTGCAAGCCCTCCGAGTTCCCTTATCCTCACCGGCAGTTCGGCCAATGTCAGCCCGGAGGCCCCCATGAGGGCCAGGCCATCAAAGCCCAGGACAACGTCCTCGTCGTCCACCACCACCTGCCAGCGATCGTCCCCCAGGGGCATAAGCCCCTGGTATAGCTGCTCCTGCAAACGGAGAGCCGCATCAGTGTCGCCAAACAGCGCCAGCACGTGCGCCTCTTCCGCTGAACAAACCTCAATGCCCGGCAGCACAAGCACTCCGGCCCGCCGGCCCAACTCCACAGCCACCTCGGTGTTGCGCGCTGAGTTGTGGTCAGTGAGGGCGATGATATCAAGCCCTTCCTCCCTGGCGCGCTTAACAATGCGCTTGGGGGACATGTCGAGTTCCGCGCATGCTGACAGACAGGAATGGATATGCAGGTCAGCGATAAACTCTCTCATGTATTACCGCCCGGCGCAGCACCCTGTCTGCAATGACGGATGCCCGCTCTAGCTGACCCCCTCTTTCTCAAGCAGCGTGTATATCCTGCCTGCGGCCTCAAAGGCCGTAAGCCCGGTGGTTATGATATTGACGTTCTCCGACCCGGCGCGCGCGGCC
>DAOWET010000162.1 GCA_030638335.1 Nitrospirota bacterium | reverse complement strand
TATGACCTTCTTGTTCTGCTCGCTCAGATATGCGATGGAGGCATACAGGGTTGTGGTCTTTCCAGAGCCCGTGGGGCCTGTAACAAGGATGATGCCAGAGGGCCTGTCCAGCATGGTCTTGAAAATGCTCATGTGGCGCGGTGTGAACCCGAGCACGTTTAAGTCGATGGCGCTCGTACGCGATAGCACACGAATGACAACGGACTCACCCCACATGGAGGCGTAGGTGGAGACACGAAGGTCGATCTCCTTGTTCATGACCCTGGCCTCGATCCTGCCGTCCTGGTGCCTCCTTTTCTCTGCGATGTCCAGTTTGCAAAGGACCTTGATGCGCGCGGCAAGGGGGGCCTGCATGGAAGAGGGCAGGTCTGTCTTGTGCTGGAGGATGCCGTCAACACGGTATCTCACTCTGACCTTGGACTCCTGGGGCTCGATGTGGATATCGCTTGCCTCTTCGATGATGGCGTTGGTGATAATGAAGTTCACCACTTCCACCACACTGTCGTCGCCCTTGCCCGAGAGCGTGACATCTCCTATGACCAGGTCCTTTGTATCAGTGCTGACGCCGAACTCCACGTCCTTGAAGTACAAGCTGATGGCCTTGATGATCTCATCCGAGGTCGCCACCGCAGGCTCGATATCGCATTTAAAATGCCTTTGGAGCAGGTCGATAGTGTCGTTGTCCAGTGGGTCTGCCATGATAATTGTCAGCACATCGCCTTCTTTAAAGGCAGGCAGGGACTTGTTCTTTTTGAGGAAGGACGCGCTCAGGCCCTGCAGCAGGGCCTTGTCTATGAGGGCCATGGTGGGTAGTATCTTGGGGTACCCCAGCTGGATGCTTACGGCCTCCACAAGCTCGGCCTCTGTGATGTACTCAAGCTCAATGAGTACCGTGCCAAGCTTCTCTCCGGTTATCTCCTTGTGCTGGAGCGCCTCCTCAAGCTGTTCGTCGTCGATCAGGCCCATGTTGACAAGAAGCTCACCAAGCTGGATGTTGGACTTGTATTTCCTGAGAAGTCTTCTGAGGTCAGTCCTGGAGATGAGCTTCAGGTTTATGCATACCTCTCCAAGGGGCAGGGGCACCTCTTCGGCTTTCTGGTAATCGAGGGCCTCGTCGAGTTGTTCCTGGGTGATTACCCCCTCTTCAATGAGGATATCACCGACTCTCATCTTTCTTTCTTCTGCAGCCATAATCCCCTTGTTTGTATTTATCTGGTATGCGTCAATAAATACTCAAGCATTAACTATGTTTATTCAGTATGCAAGAATTCCCTCCTTTTGTAAAGACTGCTTTGCATGAATATGACAATAGTTCCCTTAAAATTCAAATTATTAGGCCTATGTGGCCGTTTGCTTTTGGGTTGCTTTTCACTATGATTAATGTTATAAATGTAGTTCAGGAGCATCTGCTTCTTTTTTAAATAATATTAAAGGTATTAAGGGGAAAAATGCCTTATCTTGTCCAGGTCAATTAATGAACAAAGAAGAAGCTGAAAAACTCATAAAAAAGTTCCTCCCGAACTTCTCGATATCCGGAGAGCTGGGAAAGGGCTCTTTCGGGGCTGTCTATAAGATCAAGGACGAACTCAAAGAGAGGGCCGCCAAGATAGTCCAGCTCAACGCCTCCGTTGGCATAGAAGGAGGCGAGGTGGTCTCCGCCGACTCCAAGCTCGAGAGGGACTTCCGCCATATCGTCGAGAGCTATGAGCGGATAGCCTGCGAGGAGATCGTCACTGTCTATGACTTCTACATGGACAAGAGCGAGGACAAGGGAGAGGCCTATGCCCTTGTCATAATGGAGATATATCCCGCGGCCCTGGACAACTATATTGTCAGCCATTACGAGAAGACAGGGGGGCCCCTGGACATGATGGTGGCCGGCAAGGTCATCGAGAAGGTGGCCCTGATGATAGGCAACCTCTACACTAAGAAGGGCTTCCTCTTCGAGGACTTCAAGCCTGACAACATACTCATAAAAGAACACCTTGGCGACCTGAAGGTGGTGGTGGGCGACATCGGCGGCCTCAAGAACGTGGTGAGCATCGGGCTTACCGGCAGCCAGGTCACACCCACCTATTGCGCCCCGGAGGTGCTGAGGAAAGGCCAGGTGCCGGACATCCGTTCCATCATGTACTCCTTCGGCCTGCTCGGCTTCTACATAATCGAGGGACACCTCCCCTATGAGGACCAGAGGTTCGCCGCTCGCCTGGACATGGTCAAGGACAAGGGCCTGCCATATGCAAGGACCGACATCACCGACACCATCAGGAAGGTCCTCGCCAAATGCGTGGCATTTGAGGCTAACCACAGGTTCAAGAACTTTGAAGATATCGTGCAGGCCCTCAGGGGACAGTTGACCGTTGAGGACGGGCCCGCGGACGACGAATTCGCTGGCGGCACCATAACCGTGGGAGGAGGCGGCGGCGGAACACCCATCCCATCACCTGGGGGTAGCCCGCAGCCGGCAGGCGCATTTGGCGAAGGCACGATAACCGTGGGCGGCGCGGCCCCTGTAGCAGCGCCTGCTTCAAATAGCATTGCCGCCCCAAGCCCGGCCGCCGCCAGGAGGACAGGCCTTCGCAAGGTCAAGAAGTCTTCCGGCACCGGCGTAAGCATATCAGACGAGAAAGAGATCATCAACTCCATAGAAAAAGAGATAAAGGGACTAAGGGTCAAAAAAGGCGAGACCCTGAAGATAAACAACCAGAACGCCAAGGTGGTGGGCAATATATTCGTGGAGAGCAACGCTATACTGAGCATCACCAACTCAAAGCTGTTTTTCGCCGAGAACACGGGTATCATCTCCCTTGGGGCAATAAGGGCCAGGGACTCGCTTTTCAGCGCCATCGACGGGGCCAAGAAATGGAACAACATAACCCTCTATTCCACGCCCAGGTCGGGCATCACCATGTTCGACAGCTGCAAGTTCCACTTCGGCAGGGGCATAAACGGAAAATACCTTAAGGACACGTTCAACATCACCCGGCCGGCCATCCACGACAAGGGCTACTACGGCGGCGGCCTCTTCATTGCGGGGGGAACGGACAAGACGGTCAAGATAAAACAGAACACCTTCTTCAAGTGCTCAGCCTACGAGGGCGGAGGCATGTACTTCCACAAGTCCATGACAAACGTGGAGAGCTGTTTTTTTGACAAATGCACTGCCATGGGCTCGGGCGGCGGGGTGGCCACCTTCGAGAGCAACCAGATGTTTAACCAGTGCACCTTCAGCAGCTGCTCCGCGGGCAAGAACGGCGGAGGCGCCCACCTCCTGGCCTCGAACTCGAAGATCGACGCAGCATTCTTCAAGACATGCATGAGCAAGTACAGCGGGGGAGGGCTTGCGGTAATCGCCTCCAGCCCCGAGGTGAAGAACTGCAGGTTCGAGATGTGCAAATCGATGAGAACGGGAGGGGGTGTCTTTGTGGACCCGAAAAGCAAGCCGCAGATGTCCTTCCCGAGCTTTTCCAAATGCAAACCCGACGACACAAACTACAAGGCATAGCAGATGAGCGACCAGAACGATTTTGAATCAGGCAGCATGGACCTGGAAAAACTGCTGGAGCAAAAAGAACTCCTTGAGGGGATGATCAAGGACAAGTTCACCAGGAAAGTCTCTGTGATGTTCACTGACCTTTCCGGCTCCACCGCCCTTGCCGAACGCGAAGGCGACATGGCCACCCGCGCCATGATCAGGGACCACAACAAGATCGTCTTCCCGGCAATAGAGAAAAACGGCGGCGTGTACGTAAAGGGCATGGGCGACGGCACCCTCTCCTACTTCGACGACACCCAGGGCGCGCTCAGGGCTGGCGTGGAAATTCAGAAGGGTTTTAAGGACTACAATGTCAGGAAGTCCATGAAGAGCGCGGTCATTATCAGGGTGGGAATCCACACCGGGGAGGCCATAATCGAAAAACATGATATCTTCGGCGACGTGGTGAACACTGCCTCAAGGTTCGAGTCCAGCGCCAACCCAAGCGAGATATACATATCCGAGGCCACCTTTGAAGCGCTTTCTGACAAGGACGAGATCCCCTGCAGGGTTGTGGGGGAGATAAT
>DAOWET010000226.1 GCA_030638335.1 Nitrospirota bacterium | reverse complement strand
TGCGAGCGCGTATATACCCCTCGGCGCGCATCTCCAGAAGTTCCTTCCTGTACTCGCCCATGCGGTCGCGCACTATCGGGGCCAGCACCTGCACGCGGCTTCCCTTTGGCAGGTTCATTATGGTCTGGATTATGCCGTCTATGCTCTGGCTGGCGATGGCCCCGCCGCAGTTATAGCAATAGGGTTTGCCGATGCGGGTATAGAGCACGCGCATGTAATCGTATATCTCGGTGATGGTGCCAACCGTGGAGCGCAGTGTCCTGACCACGGTCTTTTGTGTTATGGCGATGGATGGGGAGAGGCCCTCGATGGAGTCCACCTCGGGTTTCTGGAGCTGGTCAAGGAACTGGCGCGCATAGGCCGAGAGGCTCTCCACGTAGCGGCGCTGGCCCTCTGCGTAGATGGTGTCTATGGCAAGCGAGGACTTCCCGGAGCCCGAGGGGCCTGTGATTACCGTCACCCTGTCTCTGGGGATGGCAATGGACAGGTTTTTGAGATTATGCTCCCTTGCGCCCTTTATTACTATGGAATCAAGCATTTTCACCAATCCTGATTTTGGTTTAACTTTAAGTATATCCGAGCGGATGTCCTGCGGACAAGTTGTGTATATGTCTCTCAATGATATGAATATGCCAAGGCGCGGGAAAGGGGCCAGGGTAGCAAAAATATAATTTAAAACAATGAGTTTGAAGGCTCCATGCCTATGCGCTTCTGCTTGTCCGAGGGGCGTGTGCTTTCAGGCACAGGCATTGCCCTGATCTGTTGAGTGAATGAAATTCATTAAAAGGCTTTAATTCATCGCGCAGGGGGTATAATACTTCATGGCATTCAGGGGAAAGCGGCGATACGGCATTGGGAAAAAGAAGAAGGAAACCCGAAGCGCCAGTGAGATTGTGGAGAGCCTGAAGGCCATGAACGTGCGCACCGAGGCCACGGGCTCTGACTACCGCGAACAGTCCCTTCGCATCCACGGCCTTATCTGCGCCAAGTGCGCCCGCGACTTTGAACCAAAGGACCGCCATCACCTGACAGTGCACCACAAGGACGGCAACCCCCGCAACAATCCCAAGGACGGCTCGAACTGGGAGAACCTGTGCTCCCACTGCCATGAGGACGAACACTCCCGCGGCCTCCTTGGCGACTACCTCAGGGGTAAGAAGGACTAGGCCCGGTTTTTTCCAAAGACTCGAAACACCTTAGAGCAGAAGGAATTACAGGGGGTTGCCTGAAAAGGAAAGCTAACCCTTCTGTCCGCCAAATACCGCGAATATCCCGTTCTTGTAATAGCAGTCCACATTTGTAAAACCCGATGCCCTGAGCGCGTCCAACTGGTCATGAAGCGTGTCAGGCCTGTTCGAGCTCTCGGGGCTCTTGTATTGTTTTATAACATCTAAGGGATCAAATTCGTCCATGTCCGCAATGTCCGCCATCTTCCTCATTCCTTCAGACCAAAAGTTAAAGTACAGTTCCTCAATCTCACCGGAGGGGGGAAGCACAACGTCAATGTTTATGAACAGCCCCGGACTTCTCAGACGGCTGAATATAAGTCCGAAAAGAGAGCTCTTCTCTTTAAGGGTAAGATGATGTATTGCCTGAGCCGATATAAAGGTGTTATGTTTGCCGGTGTCAACTTTTCCGTCAAGAAGATTCTCAAAACTACCCCTGATAAATGTCGGGCTATTGTATTGGGAAAGATTTACTTTGGCCTTGTCGAGCATTGACTCCGAGGCGTCGACCAGTGTGGCGCAGATGGAATCGTCATGCTGGAGCAGGGCCTTTGTTGCGGCCCCGTCTCCGCATCCAAGGTCGCATACGCTCAACCCCTTCCTGTCTCCGTTTAGATGCTTGTAGATCGAGGCAAGAAGCTCAAACATCTTATTGCGCTCGGGGATGAAGACATCGGCCTTCTCAAGGTAGTTGTCGGCAAAGGACTCGTCAGCCCAGTTTGAGTGCCTGAAATCCCCCATGAGTGATGCCCTAAATCCCCCACCGCCAGTAGGCGATGACGAACAGCACCAGGAACACGTACGTAAGGTTCATGTAGGCGATAAAGTAGAATATCTTCTGGTGTATGGTCTTTGGCGGCTTCATGCTGCTGTCATAAGTGCCCACGACCTCCAGGCCATCAAGCTTCTCCTGGCCATGCGGGGCTTTAGGCAGAAACTCGGTCATATCTCCCCCGGCCAAGTGCTTCACGTGCAGGCCGTTCTTCCAGAGTTTTAGCTCTGACATATCGTAGACCTTCCCTTTATAAGCAATAAGGGCCTGCCTGCCCTCCTTGCCGTCAAAGGCGGAAAGGGTCTGAGGGTCGAATAGCCCGTCATCCGGCAGCTTGGCTACGGTCATTTTCCCTTTCAGTTTACGCCCTATGAACAGGACTACGATCAATGCGGACAACACCATGACAAGGTAGATGATTATCTTTATGGTCAGCACTATGCCCCATGGGCTCACAAAGAGTATCTCTATGCTCTTTACCCTCGAAATGGTAAGCAGTATGCCGGTCAAGCCCACCACTGCCATCGAGCCCAGCCCCAGCATGACCTCTCCCTTTGGAAGGCCCTTTTCCGCGTACGCGGGTTTTAGCAGCAGGTGTACATACAGGATAGTGCCAAACCACAGGAACGCGGCAAGTATATGCATGTATCCAAGGAACAGCCTCACGGATTTCTTTATCGGGCTTATGACCCTGTACCCGCCGGTGGGTGGCCAGACATAGCCAGAGGCCGCGAACTCCAGGCCGCTCTCGCTCAACTGCCCCCCCATGACGTCTGTGTGGCATGTCTTGCAACTCTGTCCGCTTCTGGATGAGTACTCAGGGGTGGCGCCGGTCGTGTGAGGCAGAGCAAGAAAGAAAAAGATCACTACAGGGAATACGGGCAAGTGGCGTAACAGGATATTCATAGATCACATTTTACCAGATATTCTTAATATGG
>DAOWET010000056.1 GCA_030638335.1 Nitrospirota bacterium | reverse complement strand
GCCGTTTGAAGGTCATGGTAAGCATATTCAGCCGCCAGACACCTGTAGAATTGAACTTCTACCAGGTTGAGAAGGCGTAAGACGGAGGCGCAAGCAAGCGATGGCAAAAGAAGTATTATCACTGGTTAAGTTGCAGATACCCGCGGGCAAGGCCAATCCGGCCCCTCCGGTGGGTCCTGCGCTCGGCCCCCACGGGGTCAACATCATGGAGTTCTGCAAGGCCTTCAACGAGCAGACCAAGGAGATGGGGGACACTCTCATCCCTGTGGTGATGACGGTCTATGGGGACCGTACGTTCTCATTCATCACAAAGACCCCTCCCGCCTCCGAGCTCATCAAGAAGGCTGTGGGCATTGTCAAGGGCTCGGATAACCCTGGCAAGGAAATAGTCACTCAGATAACAAGGGAGCAGCTCAAGGGCATTGCCGAGACCAAGCTTCCCGACCTCAACGCCGCGAACATCGATTCCGCGATAGAGATAATCGCCGGTACGGCCCGGAGCATGGGCATTGAGGTTGTGGGTTAAATAGACAGGAGTTAAAAAGATGATTGGCAAGCGGCTTAAGAAGGCAAAGGAAAGCGTGGACAGAGAAAAGGAATACTCCCTTGAGGAGGCCCTAAAGCTTCTTAAAGAGGCCCCCAAGAGCAAGTTTGACGAGACCGTTGACCTGGCCGTGAACCTTGGGGTGGACCCAAGGAAATCCGACCAGATGGTCAGGGGCTCGGTGAGCCTGCCAAACGGTACAGGCAAAAAGGTGCGCGTGCTGGTATTCGCCAAGGGTGAGAAGGAAAAGGAAGCCCTTGACGCGGGCGCCGAGTTTGTAGGTGCCGAGGACCTGGTGGAGAAGGTAAAGGGCGGATGGCTTGATTTTGACAAGGCTGTCGCGACCCCGGACATGATGGGCACTGTGGGCAAGATCGGCAAGATCCTCGGCCCCAGGGGGCTGATGCCCAACCCTAAGACAGGCACCGTGACCTTTGACGTAGGCAAGGCAGTGGCGGAGCTTAAGGCCGGCAAGGTGGACTACAGGGTCGAGAAGGCCGGCATAGTGCATGCCGCAGTCGGAAAGCTCTCCTTCACGGAAGAGGCGCTTTTTGAAAACGCCAAGACCGTGATGGACGCCATCATAAAGGCAAAGCCTTCGTCCAGCAAGGGCCGTTACATCAAACGCTGCACTGTTTCAAGCACAATGGGCCCGGGCATCCGCGTGGATGTGGCCCAGCTTACAAAGTAAAGAAAGCGCCGTATTCATATATAAATGGGACTTAAGAAGCGATAGTCCAAGGGGGCGCCAGATGGTGCCGGTAATAGGCGCGGGAAAAGACAGGGGCCATGATGTGAATGGCTCGCAGATGATGAGCGGCGACCATGGAGATGGCCGTAGGCGCGTTTGCCGCATTCCTGCCGGAGTTGTGCTCCCAGATCATTACAGGTTTTAACAGCGGGCATTGTCCGCTTTATGAGGCCCCCTGGGCGGAATCGGGGTGGGGCAATAAAAGAGAAGGCAGCAGATTGCCCCTTCACCTTTGGAGCGCAGGAGTCTCATATATAAATACCGGTCAGAGACAGCAGGCGGTGTGCCATGGGGTGCACCTTAATCGCCCGAGCGAGTGAAGGGGTTGCCTGCCGAGACGTTTTCCCGGCGTCTCATCCGGGAAAGGAGGCATCAAACTGGACAAGCAACAGAAGGCGCAGGCGGTTGAAGCTCTTAAGGACAGGTTGACCAGGGCCAAGGGCCTGGTGTTGACCGGCTACAAGGGCATGACCGTCGGCGAGATAACCGAACTCAGGGAAGCGCTCCGCAAGGACGAACTTGAGTACAAGGTCGTAAAGAACACCCTGGCCCGCATTGCCACGGAAGGCACTCCTGCAGAGCCGGCCAAGGAGCACATAACAGGCCCCATCGGCATGGCCCTGGGCTACACCGACGCGGCACAGGTGGCAAAGAGCACCATCGAGTTCGCAAAGAAGAACGACAAGTTCAAGGTCCTTGGCGGGGTCATCGAAGGGGCTTACTGCGATGCGGCCGCCATCAAGAAGATAGCGGACCTGCCCTCGCGTGAAGTGCTTCTGTCGATGATGGCCGGCACGTTTAACGCGCCTGCCACGAAGCTGGCCGGGCTCTTGAACGCCACGGTCGCACGGCTTGGCTACGCGCTGAGTTCGCTCAAGGATCAGAAGGCTGCTGCCGGAGAATAGGCGGCATATAAAAAAATAACCAGTAAAAAAGCCGGACCGGGCACCAGGCCTTCCGGCACATTAAGACAAGGAGAAGAAGAAAGATGGCTATAAGCAAGGAAGAAGTTTTCGAGTTCATAGACAAGATGACCATAATCGACATGTCGGAGTTCATCAGCGAGTTCGAGGAGCGCTACGGCGTTACGGCAGCGGCCCCAGCGGCGGCAGTGGCGGCAGCCCCCGGCGCAGGCGGCGGCGAGGCCGCAGCCGAGGAGCAGACCAGCTTTGACGTGAACCTTAACGCCCCTGGGGACAAGAAGATCCAGGTCATCAAGGTAGTGCGCGAGATCACCAGCCTTGGGCTTAAAGAAGCCAAGGGGCTCGTGGACAGCGCTCCCACAGCAGTCAAGACCGGCGTTTCCAAGGAGGAGGCCGAGGAGATCAAGGCCAAGCTCGAGGAGCAAGGGGCTATTGTCGAGGTTAAGTAGTTATCCGCATTGGTGTTGGTTTCGAGTAACCCTGTAACTTGAGGGAGGCGTATGGTTACTGCTTCCGTAGAACGGCTTGACTTCAGCAAGATCCCGGCGATTCTTGACGTGCCGAATCTGATCGAGATCCAGTTGAAGTCTTTTAATGATTTTATTCAGAAGGACGTTTCACCAGATGAGCGCAGGGACGCTGGGCTTCAGTCGGCCTTTACAAGCGTGTTCCCTGTCTCGGATTACAATGAGACGGCTTCCATAGAGTTCATCGAGTACTCCATGGGCGAGCCGAAGTTTACTGTGCGCGAATGCATGCACAAGGGGCTGACCTATGCTTCGCCGCTTCGCATCCGTGTGAAGCTGAACCTCTGGGAGACCGGCGAGGACGGGGCCCGCAGGCTCAGCGAGTCCAGGGAACAGGAGGTCTACATAGGGGAGATGCCCCTCATGACCGACACCGGGACGTTCACCATTAACGGCACGGAGCGCGTCATAGTGAGCCAGCTGCACCGCTCCCCCGGCGTGTTCTTCAGCCACGACAAGGCAAAGACGCACGCAAGCGGCCGTCTTCTGTACTCGGCCAGGGTCATCCCCGCGCGAGGCAGCTGGCTGGACTTTGAGTTCGACACAAGGGACATCCTCTACGTGAGGATCGACCGTCGAAAGAAGCTCCCTGCCACTATCGTGCTGAAGGCCCTCGGCTATTCAAATGAAGACCTGCTGAAGACCTTCTATCCGGTGGAGAACATCATCAGCGGCAAGGGCGGCTATGCCAGGCCCGTCAACAAGGTGCTGCACGGCAGCAGGACACAGGCCGCGATAACGCTCCCAGGCACTGACGAGCCCCTTATCAAGGAAGGCGGCAAGTTCACCCGCAGCGCTCTGAAGAAGCTCGACGCAGCTGGCGTGGAGCGTATCCCCATAGAACGGGACGAGCTCATTGGACGCGTCACCCTCAAGGACATCATCGACCCTGAGACGGGAGAGGTGATACTTGAGAGCAACGAGGAGCTCACAGAAGAGATCCTGGGCACTATCGAGCAGCTGAAGATAAAGTCCATGGACCTCCTCTACATCGACAACAACAATTACCTGCCCTCGCTCCGCAAGACGCTGGAGGAGGACAAGGTCGTATCCCAGGGAGACGCCCTGGTGGAGATCTACAAGAAGCTCCGCCCTGGTGAGCCCCCCACCCAGAACGCTGCGAAGGAGCTCTTTGACGGGCTGTTCTTCGACCCCAAGCGCTATGACCTCTCCCCTGTGGGAAGGCTCAAGATAAACAAGCGACTCGGTCTTGACACGCCTCTTACAACAAAGGTGCTCACTGACGGTGACATCGTGGAGATAGTCCGCGCCCTCCTGGCCCTGAGGACGGGCCGCGGGGTCGAGGACGACATCGACCACCTGGGCAACCGCCGCATACGTGCGGTTGGCGAGCTTCTGGAGAACCAGTTCCGTATCGGCCTGGTGAGGATGGAGAGGGCCATCAAGGAAAAGATGACCCTTGCCGAGCTGGACGAGGCCATGCCCCACGACCTGATCAACGCAAAGCCGGTGATCGCGAGCGTGAAGGAGTTTTTTGGCTCAAGCCAGCTCAGCCAGTTCATGGACCAGACCAACCCGCTCTCGGAGATAACCCACAAGCGCCGCCTCTCGGCCCTTGGCCCCGGCGGACTGACCCGTGAGAGGGCGGGCTTCGAGGTGCGTGATGTGCACCCGACACACTATGGCCGCATCTGTCCGGTTGAGACCCCGGAAGGCCCGAACATCGGCCTTATCACATCGCTTGCAACCTATGCCCGCGTGAACGAATACGGGTTCATAGAGGTCCCGTACAAGCGTGTGGCAAACGGGCGGGTCACGGACGAGGTTGACTACTTCTCGGCCATTGTGGGCGAGAAGTTCATTATCGCCGAGGCCACGAGCCCGATTGACAATAAGGGCAGGCTCGAAGGCGATACAGTGCCTGCGCGCGTGGGCGGCGACTTCAGGATCGTTACCCCTGAGGAAGTACAGTACATGGACGTCTCACCCAAGCAGATCGTGGGTGTCTCGGCCTCTCTGATCCCCTTCCTCGAAAACGACGACGCCAACCGTGCCCTCATGGGCTCGAACATGCAGAGGCAGGCTGTTCCTCTTCTGAGGAGCCAGTCCCCTGTGGTTGGCACAGGCATGGAGATGGCCGCGGCCAGGGACTCCGGCGCTGTTGTCGTAGCCAAAAGGGCGGGAGTCGTTGAGAGCGTCGACGCCAAGCGAGTGGTGGTCTCCGCAAGCGACGGCGGTGTTGACATCTACAAGATGATCAAGTTCCAGCGCTCGAACCAGGCCACCAACATCAACCAGAAACCCATCGTTTCACTGGGACAGAAGGTTAAGAAGGGCCAGGTTCTCGCAGACGGTTCATCCACGGACAAGGGCGAACTGGCCCTTGGCAAGAACGTGCTCGTGGCATTCATGCCATGGGGCGGCTATAACTTTGAGGACGCCATCCTCCTGAGCGAGCGTCTGGTGCGCGAGGACGTCTACACCTCGATACACATTGAAGATTTCCAGATCGAGGCCCGCGAGACAAAGCTTGGTCCCGAGGAGATCACCCGCGACATTCCAAACGTGGGCGAGGAGGCCCTGAAGGACCTGGACGAGGGCGGTATCATCCGCATGGGCGCGAAAGTGAAGCCAGGCGACATCCTCGTTGGAAAGGTCACGCCCAAGGGAGAGACACAGCTTACTCCCGAGGAAAAGCTCCTGAGGGCCATCTTTGGCGAGAAGGCCGAGGAGGTCAAGGAGAGCTGCCTGTACGTGCCTCCGGGTATAGAGGGCACGGTTATCGACACAAGGATATTCTCGCGCCGCGGCATGAAGAAGGACGAACGCGCGAAAATGATAGAGGAGGAGGAGGTCAAGCTCCTGCAGCGCGACCTCCAGGAAGAACTCCGCCTGATAAAGCAGGAGTGCTTCCGCAAGATACGCTCCATGCTGCTGGACCAGTCCCTCGGCGAGGACCTTTCATCTTCAAAGACGAAGAAGGTCATGATAGCCAAGGGCAAGAAGATCACCAAAGAGATGCTTGACGAGGTGGCTGACACCTACCTCACCAAGATGAAGATCAAGGACTCGAAGGTCGTGGAGAAGGTACTTGAGCTGAGCACGGAGATGGCACAGCTTAACAAGAAGCTCCAGAAGTTCTACGACAAGAAGGTCGAGATCATAAAGAAGGGCGATGACCTGCCCCCTGGCGTGAACAAGGTGGTCAAGGTATTCATCGCCATGAAGCGCCGGATACAGCCCGGTGACAAGATGGCCGGCCGGCACGGCAACAAGGGCGTTGTGTCCATAGTCCTCCCGGTGGAGGACATGCCCTACCTGCCAGACGGGACACCGGTAGACATCTGCCTGAACCCGCTGGGCGTGCCTTCGCGCATGAACGTGGGACAGATACTTGAGACGCATCTGGGCTGGGCAGCCATGGCCCTTGGCATCAAGGTCGCCACCCCTGTGTTCGAGGGGGCCAAGGAGGCTGACATCCGGGAGAAGCTCAAGGAGGCCGGGCTTTCCGAAAGCGGACAGAGCATTCTGCACGACGGCCGTACGGGCGAGGCCTTCCAGCGTGCAGTGACAGTGGGCTACATGTACATGCTTAAGCTCCACCATCTGGTGGAGGACAAGATACATGCCCGTTCCATAGGACCATACTCCCTTGTGACGCAGCAGCCTCTGGGCGGAAAGGCCCAGTTTGGAGGGCAGCGTCTGGGTGAGATGGAGGTTTGGGCGCTTGAGGCATACGGCGCGTCACATACGCTCCAGGAATTCCTTACGGTCAAGAGCGATGACATTTCAGGGCGTGCCAAGGCCTACGAGGCCATAGTCAAGGGTGAGCCGGCCTTCGAGCCGGGTGTGCCTGAGAGCTTCCATGTCCTGATAAAGGAATTGCAGAGCCTTGGGCTCGACGTGGAACTGGTTGAGAAGACGGATAAGGGGGAATAGCTTGAAAGACCAGAACTCAAAGACGTTTCAGCGGCCAAAGAATCCGAAGGATTTCGAGGCTATAAGGATAAAGCTGGCCTCCCCTGAGAAGATACGTGAGTGGTCCTTTGGAGAGGTCAGGAAGCCGGAGACCATCAACTACAGGACGTTCAGGCCGGAGCGCGACGGATTGTTCTGCGCGAAGATATTCGGACCTGTCAAGGACTGGGAATGCATCTGCGGCAAGTACAAGCGCATGAAGCACCGCGGCGTGGTCTGCGACAAGTGCGGGGTGGAGGTCATCCAGAGCAAGGTCCGCAGGCAGAGGCTGGGCCACATAGAGCTGTCCACCCCTGTGGCGCACATCTGGTTCCTTAAGGGCGTGCCCTCGAGGATAGGCACGCTCCTGGACATGACCATGCGGCATCTGGAGCGCGTGCTGTACTTCGAGAGCTATGTGGTCATCGACCCTGGAGAGGCCCCGGTCAAGGCCAAGGACCTTCTCGTGGAGGACGACTATCGCAAGTTCACAATGGAGTTCGGCCCTGATTTCAAGGCCGGCATGGGTGCCGAGGCCATCCGCGAGCTCTTAAGGGAAGTGGACATTGAGGTGCTTTCCAAGGAGCTCAAGGCAGGGATCGGCGAGAGCCAATCCGTTGGCGTGAAGCGCAAGCTCACAAAACGGCTTAAAGTGGTGGAGGCCTTCCGTTCCTCCGGCAACAAGCCCGAGTGGATGATCATGGACGTCATACCGGTTCTTCCGCCGGACCTTCGCCCGCTTGTCCCGCTTGAGGGCGGCCGCTTTGCCACAAGTGACCTTAACGACCTTTACCGCAGGGTCATAAACAGAAACAACCGCCTCAAGAGGCTCATGGACCTTAAGGCCCCGAGCGTCATCATCAAGAACGAGAAGCGCATGCTCCAGGAGGCTGTGGACGCGCTCTTTGACAACGGCAGGCGCTCTCGCGTTCTAAAGGCCGCGACGAAGAGGCCGCTTAAAAGCCTCTCGGACATGATCAAGGGCAAGCAGGGCCGGTTCCGCCAGAACCTGCTTGGAAAGCGTGTTGATTACTCCGGGCGTTCCGTTATTGTCGTGGGCCCGGAGCTCAAGCTCCACCAGTGCGGCATTCCAAAGAAGATGGCGCTGGAGCTTTTCAAGCCCTTCATATTCAACAAGCTTGAGGAGCAGGGCTATGCCACGACCATCAAGCAGGCCAAGAAGCTTCTGGAACACGAGCGCGAGGAGGTCTGGGACCTTCTTGAGGAAGTCATCAAGGAGCACCCGGTGCTCCTGAACCGCGCCCCCACACTGCACAGGCTTGGCATACAGGCATTTGATCCTGTGTTGGTTGAGGGCAAGGCCATCCGCTTGCACCCGCTGGTCTGTACGGCCTTCAACGCTGACTTCGACGGCGACCAGATGGCCGTGCATATACCGCTTTCCATCGAGAGCCAGATAGAGGCAAGGGTGCTCATGATGAGCGTGAACAACCTTCTCTCTCCGGCAAACGGAAGGCCTATTGTCACGCCTTCCCAGGACATGGTGCTTGGCATATACTACCTTTCAAAGGGCAGGGCCGGCTGCAAGGGCGAGGGCATGGTCTTCAGCAATCCTGACGAACTTGAGTACGCCTTCGCTTCCGGCGTTGTGGAGGAGCATGCCAATATCAAGATAAGGATCGATGGAAAGATGAAG
>DAOWET010000078.1 GCA_030638335.1 Nitrospirota bacterium | reverse complement strand
ATTTATGCTTGATCCCTCGTGGGGTTTTTTTGCGGCCTCGACATTCCGGCATATCGACCTGGCAATGTCTAGAGTACTTTCATAATCAGTATTGGGCAGAAGAGCCAAAAATTCTTCACCCCCATAACGCGCCAACATGTCCCCTGCCCTATTGAAGGATTTGTCCAATAGGGCGGATATCATTTTAAGGCAACAGTCTCCGGCCTGGTGGCCGTATGTGTCGTTGTACTGCTTGAAGAAATCGATATCTATCATTATAGCCGATAACACAGTCGATTCACGCATCGCCCGCTTCCATTCATTCTCCATTACCTTGTTGAAGTAACGGCGGTTGAAAAGCCCTGTAAGCCCATCCTGAATTGAGAGTCTGAACAGGGCCTCCTCTGCTTGCTTTGAGATTCGATATATAAATATGATCGTGAGCACTCCCGAAATAAAAATGCCAAAGTGAATAAGGATCATTCTGTTTTCTTGTGCGTTATTTGCTTCGAGTATGGTTCTGGCTGGAAACGATATGCTTATGCCTCCACGAACATCTCCCAGCTTATAACCTTGTTTGGCATGGCATTTAAGGCATGCCTCTTCCACTAAAAGCGGCGCCATATACATGAATCGCTTCATGGAGGCGGTTTCGATCAGTTCGAATTTTTCCTTTCGGCCCTGCTCGAACTGCATAAGCGCATTGCTCTCCCACGTGTTCGCACGGTTATCGGGTCTTATGGGCTTCAGGCTGGTTATATTAAATAATGTGCTTTCTTGTTCTTTTGCAATTTCTCCAAGCTGACGTGTCATATATGCAGGATTCACCTTTGTAAGTTTAATTCCCTCCAGTGATGTCAGATCCCTTAACGCATCATCGAGGTAGGGGTTCGGGAGGACATCTTTAGTTACGGCCACATAGACACCACCATGCCTGGCGTTCCACGAGCGTTGCATTACTATAATTTCGAAGAAGGACCTGGCCCTGTCAATAACAAGACTTTGGTGGGCGCGCTCTAGATCACGGATGTTCAATGTCACAGAAGCGATTATAAAGATTGTCCATATAAGTAAGGGCACATAAAAAAGCTTGACTCGACTCGAGGCAGATGCGGAGTTAAGTTCTGTCAGCATTTTCAGATTCATGTAAAGAATCACCTTTTGGCCTTATGATAGTGCAGATTTGACTTGCATACTAATATCGCACGGTTGTTAAGTTAGATTATATCACGGCTGATATGTCTCAGAGTGCGGATTTGATACTGTATTCAACATCATTACAGGAGTGCAAATATGAGACTTTGTGGGTGAAGGGCGCAAAATCATATCACATCGTAGTATGCAGACTTCTATGAGTAACTAGCAGGTTGGTAACAGATGAAACCATGCTGACTTCAACCGCAATCCCTCTGAGTGGCCCCAATAATTGTTGCTTTCGCAGGTGAAAGCAGAGGAGCGAGCCAAAAGCGGGCCAAGAGCTGAAATGTCTAAGCGCCGGGCATGCGGAGCGCGCCGGTTAGCTCGCTTACGTTGTTTATGCCGTGGGCCTTCATGTATTCTTTTATTCCCTCAACAACACGCGGCGCGGCATCGGGTGTTACGAAGTTGGCCGTGCCTACGGCAACCGCCGAGGCGCCAGCCAGCATGAACTCAACAGCGTCTATTCCATTACTGATGCCGCCCATGCCTATTATGGGTATTTTAACGGTATGATAAACCTCCCAGACCATGCGCAGCGCCACGGGCTTGATGGCAGGCCCCGAAAGCCCGCCGGTGATGTTTGCAAGCACCGGGGCCCTGGTCTCAGCGTCTATGGCCATGCCGGTGATCGTGTTTATAAGGCTTATGGCGTCCGCGCCTTCTTCCTCGCATAAGCGGGCGGGCACGCGGATGTCGGTCACGTTGGGCGAGAGCTTCACTATGAGCGCCGCGTGCTTCACCTCGGCCCGGACCTTCTTGACCAGCCGGGCCATGCCCTTCATGTCCGAGGCAAAGGCCACGCCGCCTTTTTTCACGTTCGGGCAGCTGACGTTGAGCTCTATGCCGTCCACACCTGCCTCGTCAAGGGCGCGTGCGAGCTTCACGTACTCTGCTGGCGTTTCTCCAAGCACGTTTGCGATGCAGGCGGTCTCGTATTGTCTTATGAAGGGAAGCTTTTCCTTTAAGAACTTCTTGAGCCCCACGTTCTGGAGCCCTATGGCGTTGAGCATCCCTGAAGGCGTCTCGTATATTCTTGGGGGCGGGTTGCCCTCGCGGGGCCTTGCGCTTATGCCCTTCATCATGACCCCGCCAAGGAGCGAGAGGTCGTAGTGCTCCGCGTACTCTTCGCCATAGCCAAATGTGCCCGATGCGGTTAGCACCGGGTTTTTGAGCTTCATGGGCCCAATATTTACCGAGAGGTCCATTCCATTATTTCCTTCTCATGTCCTTTATGCGAACACCAGCTCTTCCAGCTTGAACACCGGGCCTTCCCTGCAGACCCTCTTGTAGCCCTTTGTGGTCATGACCACGCAGCCCATGCAGGCCCCCACGCCGCAGGCCATGTGTGCCTCAAGCGACGCACAGCCTTTAGCGCCGGTCTCCTTAACCGCCTTTGCCACCGAGGAGGTCATGACCTCCGGGCCGCATATATAAACGAAGTGGTCTGCGGTGAGTTTGTAATCACGAAGCATGTCCAGCACCGTGCCCTTGAGCCCGCAGGAGCCGTCGTCAGTGGCCAGGTGGAGCTCCGCGCTCATCTGTTCAAGCTCGCTTTTGAAAAGTATCTCCTCCCCGCAACTCGACCCGTAGAAGACCACGGCCCTGCCACCAAGCGACTGGATAAGCGGATAGACCGAGGCCAGTCCCGTGCCTCCGGCAACTACTAAAGGGGTTTTCCCCTTTGGGGGGCGGGGATATTTTCTGCCAAGGGGCCCGAGAACGTCTATCTCCGCGCCAGGCCTTATCTCTGAGAGCAGCCTGGTCCCTTTGCCCCTGATGCGGTACAGAAACTCGATTGAGCCATTATCGCCCAAGCGGAAGAAACACAGGGGCCGCTTCAGAAGCGGCTCAGGGAAGGGCCCCACGCGAAGCATATAGAACTGACCGGGCTCAGGGGGGGCCACGGGCCCCTTTAAACTGGTGGCTTTCGCCGGGGTCATGGACCCCTTTACCTCTGTGGCTTCCGCCGCTACCGCATTTATGGTCTCCACCGCAATAGGCTTTACAGTAAGCAGCAGGTGTTCTGCGTTAAGGGGCGTGTTGGAAAGTACCTCGGCTTTGAAACTCAGCGAACTTTTTTCCCTTCTAAACGTGATCACTTGAATGTGATGTCCAGTATCTCGTATTCAACCGTGCGCCCGGGGGCCTGGATGCGGACCTCGTCACCCTCTTCCTTGCCGATGAGGGCACGGCCAACGGGCGAGCTTGTGGATATCTTGCCCGCCTTCACGTCGGCCTCCTCCGGGCCCACCAGCATGTATGTGATCTCCTTGTCGGTATCGAGATCCATGAGGGTCACGCTCGCGCCAAAGGTCACCCTGTCGTGGTCCATCCTCGAGGGGTCAATGATCTCGGCCTGCGACAGTTTTATCTTGAGTTCCTGAATGCGGCCCTCGATAAAGCCCTGGCGTTCCTTGGCCGCGTGGTACTCGGCGTTCTCGGAGAGGTCTCCATGTGCGCGGGCCTCGGCAATGGCCTTGATGTTGCCCGGGCGCTCGACCTTTATAAGGTTTTCCAGTTCACTCTCCAGCTTTTTATGACCCTCGGGGGTCAGGGGAATGCGTTGCATTGTGAAGCCTCCAAAAGATGGTAAGCCGCGCCTTGCGGCATACACTTACTCTACCATGAAGGGCGCGGCTTAATAAAGGAAAACAGTCGCAGAAACCACACGCATGCGCAAGGCGTAATTTCTAATGAATCGGTGTCTCTGATATAATCAACCCTTAACCCGTAAAGGGGCGTCTTCTGCTCTCGGAGATAGGGATGCTGTCTGAAAAGAGTATCTTAATAACGGACGAAGTGGACTCAGTGGCAAGGCGGGCCCTCCTGGAGGGTTGAGGGTGTTTTGCCCGTTGTTGGCAGAGTTGGCAGAGCGTGTGTAAAGACAGAACATAACCCATGTTGGAGGCCTTATGAGAAGGATATTCGTACTTGCACTGGCTGTCGTGGCGGCTGTAGCGTTTGCGGCCGCTCCCGTGGCAGCGCAACCGCCGGGCCCTCCTGGAGGTGGCAAGGACAGGGCCATCCAGGGAAAGTCCAAGCGTATGAGCGGTGGGGGCGAGCACAGGGCGGAGGACGCCGGGCAGCTGGCTGCCCAGCTCGGGCTTGCGGGCAAGGACAAGAAGAGCTTCATCAAGACGCTTGCGCGCATGAACGAGAAAAAGAAGGCCGCGCAAGATAAGCTCAAGGGGCTGATGGCAAACCTCAGGCAGGACATGAAAAAAGAGGCCTCTGACAAGAAGATAGCCTCCACGCTGGATGAGATCAACGCCGCCTTTGACAGTCTGGACGCCATAAGGAAGTCTGTGCGCGAGGACATTGGAAAGATACTTACACCCATGCAGCACGCGAAGTTCCTGCTTATGAACAGAGGGGGCGGGACGGATGGGAGGAGGCCTAAGATGCCAACTCCTCCGGGGCGTTAGGCGGACAGGGGAAAGGTAGAGGAATGTTTGGGATACTTAAAAAGGCAATGGGCCTTGAGGGCCCGGGTCCAGGCGGGGGCGAGAGCCGTGGGCCGCGCATAGAGGTTGCCGCGTGCGTGGTGCTTCTTGAGGCAGCCTATGCGGACTACAAATGCACGGAGGACGAGCTTGAGCACGTGGTTGCCACCATGAAGGATATATTCGGGATCACCGCGCCTCAGGCGCGTGAGCTTGTTGAGATGGCGCATAAGGAGCGCGAGCACGCGGCGGACGTGTACGGCTTTACGAGGGAGATAAACGAGACGTTCCCGCTTGAAGAGAAGCTGAAGGTGCTTGAAGCCCTCTGGAAGGTTATCTATTCCGACGGTGTTATAGAAAAGCACGAGGCCGCGCTTGCCCGCAAGGTGGTCCACCTGCTGAGGCTTGAGAGAAAAGAGGCCTATGAGGTAAAGATGAACGCGAAGAAATGGGCTCAGGAAAGAGCCTAGGTATTAGACGGCCTACGGGCCTGGATATGCAGCATCTACGGTGTCATAAGCCGCTCGGGGTCACGGACCCCTTTTAATTTGGTGCTACACACATAGAAAGGCAATTTAGTCCAGCCCGTGGCTGGTCGCGTCTCTTTCCTTGAATCTACTACATCCCAGACCCGTATGCCTACGTCAGACAAGAGAACTTTCGCTGTAAAAGTAAAACAAGTGAAGATAAAGGAATGGAATCATTTTTAATTGAAGTCTTTGTTGTATTCTTTTGGCGCGCAAAACTGCAAGGAGTAGAAGGTGCCCGTGGCACCCCGGCACAGATGCCCTTCGAAGCGGAACATAAGGGTCAACGGCATTTATTTAAAGAGTTGTCCGTGACACCCCGGCACAAATTCCCTTCCAAAGCGGAACGGGTGAAGCGCAAGGAATAGAGTCCTTATTATTAGAGGAAATCCTTTACGAAACTTATCTTTGAGAGGAAAGGAGCTGGAGGCTCCAGTTTGAATGGTGCCTGTGGCACCCCGTCACCGATGCCCTTCGAAGCGGAACATTAACCGCTAATGGAAGGAACCCATTATTAATTGGAGTTCTTTGCCTTGCCCTGCTCGTATGCAATTCTTCGTGTTGGAACTATTGAAAATGAAAAAACAGGGCCGCCCTCGGATCGAGTCTGACGACCTCGGATCGAGTCTGACGACCTGCTACAGGCGGCCCTGTTTGTTTCTATTTATTAATCACTAAACGCTATGAGCGTTTCTTTCTTCTTCTCATGCCTGCGCCAGCGCCAAGGACAGCGGCTGTGAACACAAACCCAATGAGCATGGGGTGTTGCACGCCATAGACCACAGGGGCCAGGGCAAGCCGCGTTGCCACGCGGAGCGCACTGTGGGAGGCAATGTAGTCAGCCACGGGCGGGCTGTAGGCGTAGTATGCGTCAACGAGCTTTCTGCCCAGAGCATTGGTCATCAGGCGCTCGTCGCGGAAATTGCGAAGGGCCATGACGTTGGAGTCGGAGTATGAACCATAGGCTGCCGTGGCTATGAAGCACCCGCCATCACCGCCGCCGTCATCTCCGTCATCTCCGTCATCTCCGCCACCGCCGCCACCGCCGCCACCGCCGCCGCCGGAGACCTCGGGGTACGCAAGGGCAATTAAGCCCGTGATCGGGTCAGAAGGATGCCCATCGTGCCATGAACCTGATACAAGGAAGTTGCCTTTTACAGAGTCATGGGAAAGGGCAACTCTAACGAAGTCCTCAGCCGTGTTCATGATGAAGGTGTTCTCGCTAACTGTATTTAAGAGCGCCGAGCCGCCCGAGGCGTCAAGGAACTGCCCGTAGATCTGATCTGGATCTGGATCATCACGATTATCGTACCAGACCACGAGAAAGCGGTTATTGCCTGAGTCGAATGCTGTCTGCACATCGTACTTATTGCCTGAATTGGTTGAGACGGGCAGGTTCTCGCCAGCGGAGTTGAACACAAGTGAGCCGTCTACAGCATTCACGAACTGGCCGTAAACATCCGTGTTCACATTACGCCCATCAGACCAGGCCACAAAGAAGCGGTCATTGCTTGAGTCAAAGGCCAGATCGGGGGTCTGTTGTGCAGAGGAAGCGACCTGTGAGATAGCCAGCTCTGGAAATACAGATGTACCGTCAGAGGCATTTATGAACTGGCCGTATATGTCATAGTCGATGTTACGAGAATCCTCCCAGACAACAAGGAAACGGTTTGCGTTTGAGTCGTATGAAACTTTAGGGTGCCACTGAGTAAAAGTCAAATACGTATTTACACGGAAGTTCTCGTCCACGGCATTGAACACAAGGGCGCCTGTTGCCGCATTCACGAACTGGGCGTAAACATCCGGGTCCGAATTACGCCCATCATTCCATACCACCAAAAAACGGTCCCCGGTTGAGTCATATGAGAGCGATGGGTTACTCTCGTGGGAAGTTAACCCTGTGACCGGGAAGTTTTCGCTTACGGTATTAAAAAGAAGTGAGCCTGTGGCTGCGTCAATGAACTGGCCGTAGACATCATTGTCTATGTTGCGCGCGTCCTGCCAGACCACAAGGAAGCTCCCGTTCGTGCTGTCAAAGGCAACATCCGGATACAACATGCTGGCTGTACTGTCAGATATTGTTATATCCGTACCTACCTGCTGGTTCTTGTAATCGTAGAACCTGCCAACAATATCTCTTTTAAAGTCTGCCCTGTATTGATGGAACACTACAAAATGGCGCTGGTTCACCGGGTCATAGGCAGACTGTGGATCTTCCTCTGAACCTGGGGGAGGAGCGTTTGTGCCGTAGGCTGCAAAGGCAAGCTCTACATTGCCGTCCTTGTTCTTGACCACATCGTCCATGGGGATGGCGAACTGGTAGACCTTGTGCTGGTATGGCACATTGTCAGTATATGTGAAAAATGCCTCTCCCCAGGTGCTGTCCTTGGCGGTTATCCTGTATTCCTTGATACCGTCTTTTGTTCTGGCAAAGACCTTGGCATAGTCAAGCTCTCCGTCCATGGTGTTGTCGCCCGTGAAGTCTATCCCAACGTAGAGGTTGTCCCTGTCATGCGTGACCCAGCCGTAGGTATACCCGTCCGGGTGGCCCGAGCCGGAGTATGACATCTCCTTAAAGAAGGGCTTTGACTTCTTCGTTCCATTTAGAGTGTAGGTGTAGAACTCTGAGCCGGCTGTTACCTCTTTGTACAGATTTCCCTTTGGGAAGAGGAAGGGGTCCTTGCCTATGACATCCGGCTCTATGCGGGCTGTAAGCACGAGCAGGCCGTCAGAGGGTTTCTTAAAGCTCGCCTCAACATCCTTGCCAGTTACGTCAATAACGTCAAGGTCGCGCTTTAAGAGTTTGCCCGCTGGGTCAATCCCGCCCTTTATGCTAAATGGAGCAAGGCCGCCAAGGGTTATGGAGTCCATGTGCGCGTGGCCTCCGCCTATGGCTTTGACACGCACGGTTACGGTCTTCATGTCTTTAGTTGCCTGGCTTATGTCCACGTGCATATTGTTCATGTGCCTGTTGGCGCCAATGCGGGCGGCCTCCACCCACTTGCCGTCTTTCATGACCTCCACCACGTACTTGCCAGTAGCGGGCAGAAGCCCCGCATCGCCAGGAAGCGGCGCAATAGCCGCAAAAGCAGGAGCCGCAAGAAGCATGAGTACCGCTGTGAAGACGAAAATCGATCTGATGCGCATGGTATTCCCTCCGGATCAAAAGAATTTAGTTGTTTCGCATATGTTATATGCAAATCAAAGGCAAGTCAATGATTTTTGGAACACGCGCCCGGATATACCGCATCTGCTGCATCATAAGCCGCTTGACGTATTTTAAATGGGGCCTGTGGCCCCTTCGCGACTTCTCGTGAGCGAGTCGTGCCGACTTTTTGTTCCGGTCTGCTCATGATATGGGGACAAGCCCCCTGTGCATGTAGCCGGAGAAAAGGTCCTCTGTCTGCTCTGAAGGCGCGCGCCTGCCGAACCAGAGGCCATGGGCCAACTCGAAGATCTCGAACTCCGAGACCTGAAGGATGCCTGCCGCCCGGCCCACGCTGTCGTTATCAGGCTTGGCTTTCCGCATGACGCCACTCCTGATCAAATCCTTAGCATGTGCCAAGCGCCTGAAGCCCAACCTGTATCCCCGGAGGCGTGGTAAAATGCAATATGTTCAGTAATGCTAATACCCTGTGGAGGCGCATCGCTCCCCTTGTTGCCTTTATTGCCCTGGCGCTTGTGCTTGGGTGCATTGTCCCGCCCACGGTCCATGTCATCAGGCCCCACAATACCATCGAAGGGCTCGAGGGAAAGCGCCCGCGAGTGTTCATGCGCTACCACCCCATGAACTATTTTGACCACATCGTATCCATCAATCCCCCCGGCGGGCGCATGCACCTGGACATAGGCGGCGCTCTCTCCGAGTCCTACCGCGAGGGCCTTGATGGGTTCTTCAGCGTTGTACGCTACCTGCAGTACTCCGACTACGTGGCAAACGTGGACATGAACACGATCGAGGTGAAGGTGGGCTACGAGGTCAGCGCCGACAACGCCACCGTAGAGGTGGACGTATCGCTTAAGCATGTCTTCGCGGTGCGATTCCTCTTCGACAACGCTGTCGAGCACCTGGTGAAGGTGGAGGCCCGCGCAAGCCGGGTGGTCCCCATGGGAGACCGCGAGCACCTGGGGCGCGAGACCGCGAGAATCGTGCAGGACATGCTCCCGGATATCGAGCGGCGGATATACGAGAACCTGCTGGCCTCGGACGAGCCGGGCAAGTACATAAGGCAGTAGGGCCGCGCCTCCCCATCGTGCTATACTATTGCCTTGGTCCGCAAGCGCTGGGGGCGACCCCTCCGGCCGCGGCAATATAATAAAGAG
The DNA here is from genome assembly GCA_030638335.1 of Nitrospirota bacterium. Classification (GTDB taxonomy): domain Bacteria; phylum Nitrospirota; class Thermodesulfovibrionia; order Thermodesulfovibrionales; family JdFR-86; genus DAOWET01. The sequence continues at coordinate 39,411 of DAOWET010000078.1, read as the reverse complement.
GTGGACATGTCCAGGAAAGTAGTGATAGGAACAAGAGGAAGCAAGCTCGCGCTGTGGCAGGCCGAGTGGATACGCTCCCAGCTCATGGAGCTCCATTCGGGCCTTGAGGTGGAGCTCATGAAGATAAAGACCACGGGCGACAAGATACAGGACGTCCCGCTGGCAATGGTGGGCGGCAAGGGGCTCTTCGTCAAGGAGATAGAGGAGGCCATGCTCCGGGGCGAGATAGACCTGGCCGTGCACAGCATGAAGGACGTGCCCACCATTCTGCCGGAGTCCCTCTACATCAGCGCGATCACAAAGCGCGAGGACCCGCGCGACGCCTTCATATCCAACAAGTACACCTCCCTGGGGGACATGCCCGGCGGCGCGACCCTCGGCACCTCCAGCCTCCGCCGCTCCTGCCAGATCAAGGCCCTGCGGCCGGACATAGAGATCATATCCCTGAGGGGCAACCTCGACACCAGGCTCCGCAAGCTCGACGAGGGAGAGTTCGACGCCATCATACTGGCGGCCGCAGGTGTGCGCCGCCTGGGCTTCGACGACAGGATAGCAGAGGCCCTGGACCCCGAGGTCTCGCTGCCCGCCATAGCGCAGGGAGCCGTGGGCATCGAGTGCCGCAGGGATGACGAGGCCACAAACGCGCTGGTGGCACCGCTCAGGCATGAGGAGTCCACCATATGCGTGGAGGCGGAGCGCGCCACGCTGGCCCGGCTTGAGGGTGGGTGCCAGGTGCCCATCGCGGCCCACGCAGTGCTCGCCGGCGACACGCTCGTCATGGACGGCCTCGTAGGGAACCTCACCGGAGAGGTCATCCTTCGCGCGCACAGAAAGGGAGCGCCCGCCGACGCCCACGCAATAGGCGTGGCCCTGGCCGAGGAGCTCCTGGACGCCGGCGCCAAGGAGATACTGGACGAGATATACGGGGACGAAGGGCCGACCCCCTCGCGCTAGGCCCTCTAAATGTCGCGCCTGCTCATAATAAGCTTCCTGGCCGCGGCCGTGGCTGCCTTCGTGGCAGAGCGCAAGGGCCGCGACTGGATCTCCTGGACGCTGGGTGCGCTGATCTTCCCCTTCGCGCTTCTCATCCTCCTGGCGCTTCCGGCCCTCCCAAAGCCCGGCATAACCCGGCGCTGTCCCTCCTGCGGAGGCATCATGGGCGAGGGCCAGGCGCGCTGTCCCTCCTGCGGAGCGGACACGCCCATCGAGATGCACGAGTGTCCCGGATGCGGAAAGTTCGTCTCTGCGGGCACCAAATGCCCCGAGTGCGGCAGCCCTGGCCGATAGGCCCCCGCGAGGCCCGAAACCTCTGCCCTCAGGCACGCCTTCACCTGTCGTAAGTCCTTGACTATACTTGCTACTTGCACCTATACTGTAACCATGCCAGAGAGACTCCGCAATAAGATACGCGAGCTGCATCAGCGCGGCGTGGAGGCCTATGACAGGGGTGATTACTCCGTGGCCCTGGGACTGCTGGAGGAGCTGGACTCCATCAATCCCCGCATGGCGGACGTGCTGAACCGGCTGGGCATAATAAGCAACATGGACGATGACCTCAAGAGCGCGGTGGAGTACCTCCAGCGCGCCGTGGCCCTGAACCCTTCCTACACAGAGGCCGCCCTCAACCTCACCATCACCTACAACGAGCTTGGCGAGATGGACAAGGCATACGAGATATTCAACCGCCTCTCCAACGCAGGCAACATCAAGGAGGGCGAGCTCGACCCCTACGCGGCCGGAAAGATAGCCAACGAGCACTACCGCGTGGGCAAGATATACCTCCAGTTCAACCGCCTGGACGAAGCCATAGAGGAGTTCAGGAAGGCCCTCAAACTCCGTAGCGGGCTGGCCGACGTGCAGACCAAGCTCGGCACCGCGCTCAGAGAAAATGGCGACGCGGACGGGGCCATCACCGTGCTGGAAGAAGCGGTGAAGACCAACCCCAAATACGGCGCTGCCTGGGTGCAGCTCGGCCTCGCATACTACAGCCTGGGCAACCACCCCCAGGCCAACGAGACATGGCAGCGCGCCCTCAAGGAGCTCCCGGACCTTAAAGAGGCCTCGACCCTGCTCAAGCTCTACGAGCAGGAGGAATAGCCCGGGGTGTCTCTGCTTAGTATGCGCGACCTGAGCATCAACCTTGCCCGTGCCCCAAGCTCTGGTAAATCCCCTGGCGGCTCCGCCGGAAGCTCTATAAATATGGTCAACTCCCTCACGCTGGACATACCGGAAGGCTCGGTCTTCGGCCTGGCTGGTGAGTCGGGCTGCGGAAAGAGCCTCACGGCGCTCTCCATCCTGGGCATCCTCCCGCGCGGCATGCACGCCACGGGAGAGGTCACCTTCAAGGGCCGCGACCTCCTGAAGATGGATGAGAAAACCTTCCGCAGCGTACGCGGCCACGAGATATCCATGGTCTTCCAGGAGCCCATGACCAGCCTCAACCCGGTGCTCAAGGTGGGCTACCAGATAGAGGAGGTCATCAACACTCATCTGGCCGTATCTAAAAAAGAGGCCGCGCACATGGCGGTCTCCCTCCTCCGCGAACTCAACATTCCCTCCCCCGAACAACGCGTGCGCGAGTACCCCCACCAGCTCTCAGGCGGAATGCGCCAGCGCGTGATGATGGCCATGGCCATAGCATGCAGCCCCTCGCTCCTGATAGCGGACGAGCCCACCACCGCGCTGGACGTGACCATAGAGGCACAGCTGCTGCGCATGATACGCCGCCTCCGGGATGACAAGGGCATGAGCGTGCTGCTGATAACCCATGACTTGGGCATCATAGCCGAGAACGCGGAGACCGTGGCCATCATGTACGCGGGCCGCCTCGTGGAGCAGGCCCCGGTGGCAGAGCTCTTCCGGGCTCCCATGCACCCGTACACGGTAGGGCTACTCGGTTCCGTTCCTGCGCAAAGAGGCACTAAGTTAAAACCCGTGCGCGGGATGGTGCCAAAGCCGTGGGAGCTTCCCGCGGGCTGTACGTTCTCGGACCGCTGTGACTTCGCGCAAGAGGCGTGTAGCGCCGCAGAACCGGAATTCATGGAGGTTGGAGATTCCGGAGCAGGGCGGCATCGCTCACGCTGCATACGCACGGATGATGCCCCCTGGAGAAATGGAAATAACAAATCATGAACTCTAACGGACATATCATGGAGGCCCGTGGCCTCCAAAAGACCTACTCCGTAAGCAGGGGGGTCTTCGGCGGCCATGCCGCTCTCCGCGCGGTGGACGGGGTGGACTTCAAGGTGGCTGCAAACCATGTGTTCTCGCTCGTGGGCGAGTCGGGGTGCGGCAAGTCCACTGTGGCCCGCCTCCTGCTGAGGCTCACAAACCCCACCGGCGGCCAGGTGCTCCACAAGGGCTCTGATGTGTTCGCGCTCAAGGGCGATGACCTGAAGGCCTTCCGCCGGTCCGTACAGATAATATTCCAGGACCCCTTCGCCTCGCTCAATCCAAGGCGCACGGTATACGAGACACTGAGTGAGCCAATGAAGATACACGGGCTTGCGGACAAATCTGCGTTCCCCGACCGCGTGAGGGATCTCCTGAAGACCGTGGGCATGGTGGACGTGATGGACCGCTACCCGCATGAGTTCTCCGGCGGCCAGCGCCAGAGGATATGCATAGCCCGCGCCCTGGCTGTATCTCCCGAGGTGATAGTGGCGGACGAGCCGCTCTCCTCGCTGGACGTATCCATACAGGCACAGATCCTTAACCTGCTCATAGAGCTTAAGGAGACCACAGGGCTTGCCTTCGTGTTCATAAGCCATGACCTCAGAGTGGTGCGCTATCTCAGTGACTTCGTGGGTGTGATGTATCTGGGCAAGATCGTCGAGCGCGCCCCGGCAGTGGAACTCTTCGACTCTCCCCTGCACCCCTACACAGAGGTTCTGCTTGCTGCCGCGCCTGAGCTGGTGCCTGGGCGCAAGAAGGAGCCACCGCTTCAGGGCGAGGTGCCAAGCCCTCTGGACATGCCTAGTGGGTGTCCGTTCCATCCTCGGTGTCCGAAGGTGTTCGAGCCGTGCTCGCGTATCACGCCGGAGCTTCGTGGGGATGCTCCCCGCGCCGTGGCCTGCCACCTGCACAACGCGTACTAAAACCTTCCTGATAATAAAAACCGTGATTCGCCCGCCTGACCGAGGACTTCTGGTTCCCTGTACGTCATTCCCGCGCAGGCGGGAATCCAGAAGACATATCCATGTCCATAGTCCGTCTCCTGCCTGTTCCTTTGTTTTTATAGGGTGTTCAGTCCCCGGGCCGATTTTTTCCGCAAGTGTTCGAAGTTGCTCCAAAAATCGCCCCTTGCAGGTGTTCATTTTGTTCAGTATGGTTGAAGGGCCGCATAGGGGAATGTTTTGGAGGGATTCCCCTATGCTTGAATGCATACTCACAGGCAAACCATATCACCTTTATACTGACATTGTCCATATGACACGTGTCAGGTAAAATGTGTCACAAACCGAAGTTAATATTTGGCTCCCAACCCCATAAAAACAAAAAGAACCTTCCTCTAAGAAAAGACGTTTTTTACTAATCCTGGTTAATACTTTCAGCTAAGAAATATTTTTCATGTGTTAATATGTTCCTGTTATGCGCATTAAGGTTGCCATAGGGTTATTTGTTATTTTGCTTGCCTTGGGCGGGTTTTCGTTTGCTGAAGATGCTGAAGTTTCAGATGGCAGTTGTTGCAGTGAACCATGCCCTGGCAATGATTGTGAAAATGCGATAAAAGATTTATCAGACAAGATCAAGTCTGATCCTGACAACGCAAAATTATATTCTGAACGAGGAAGAACATATAAAAGAATAAAGGACTTTGAAAAAGCTATAGAGGATTTCTCAAAAGCAATTAAACTTGAACCGGATAATCCAAAATACTACTGTGAACGCAGCGGTGCTTATCGCCAAAATGATGAACGTTCAAAGGCTGAAAACGATTTTGAAAAATACAAAGAACTCATTATTCCATACTATACAAAGCTGATCGAGTCGGAACCTGACAACGCTGAGTTCTATGTGAAGAGGGGTAAAGTATATGATCGAGAATATGAATATGAGAGTGCCCTAGAGGATTTTAATAAGGCAATTGAGATGGGTACGGATAATTATGAGGCCTATTTTTATCGCGGTTCAATACTTATGAATAATGAAGATTTAGAAAAGGAAGATCTTGATGAAATAATTGATGTTTTTAGCAAAGCGATTGCATTGGGCGGCAAATCTATAGGGGTTTATCATTATCGTGGCTTAGTATATGCTGCTGGTGAATATTATGATTCTGCCATAGAAGATCTTACCAAGGTGATAGAGATGCGACCTGAGCAAAGTATGTATTATGTAAACCGTGGAGATGTATATTCAGCTAAGGGTGATTATGATAGGGCTATTGATGATTTTAACCAGGCCATGAAGCTCCACGCAGAGAACTTGCTGGCATACCAGAGTAGAAGTAAAGCATTTCTCCTTAAAGGGGAAAAAGAAAAGGCATATGCAGACCTTGATTGGATTATTAATAACAGTCCTGAGTTTTTCCCTGGTTCAGCAAACTATTCCCGTGCTATGGCGTATGCATTAAGAAATAATAAAGCTGAAGCTCTTAAGGAACTTAAGGAAGCTATTAAACATCAAAATGTTTACAAGCAATCTGCTCCTAAGGACGAGGACTTTAAGTCCCTCTGGGATGACCCCGACTTCATCAGTTTGACGGCTGAGTAAGCAATAAATGAAAAAGCGTAACTATAAAAAAATACTATTAATAACAGGTATTGTTCTTCTAGTCCTCTGGTTTGGTGCCAATGGAGCAATGTATATGTACATTGTTAAAACATTTATCAACCCCGATAATGAGAAGTATATGAACAGCACTCCTGAATCCATGGTGCTGGATGTCCCTCAAGCGGAGGGCATTCCTATTGAATTAATGGGGCTTCGAATGAACCTGCCGCATAAGGATGATATTGATGAAGTATGGGTTTCGTTCTGGGATCACAAGATCTGGATGGTTGATGTACATTACTTTTTTGAAGGAAATATATTTAGTATCTCATTTGAAAGAGAGATAAGAGTATGCGAAGGAAGCTTAGTTGATAAGAAATGTGGTTATAATGATTCCTCTGGATATGAAGCACAAAGAAATATTCAGTATGCAAAGCCCAATGATTATAGCTTCTGGAACCTGCCATGCAATTATGTTCTTTCTCAACAGTTGGTTTTAAAGTCCATGTATTCACCTATGCACTTCAAATCCTTTGAATTGCAGACCCCTTACCTTGAAGGATTCCTATTGGATAACTCAGGGCAAGATGAAAAAGCATTCTTTGCAAGTGCGAGTTTCTTGTTAGGAGATTGTTCTGTTGACATAAGATTACATGGCACTGGAAATGATGAGAATGAATCGTTAGCGAAAAGTATTATTGCTTCCATACGACCAGCAGAAGGAGAGCAGATTATTTTAAGTGAGCAATTGCCTGAAGAGCTTATTTTGGTGCTCCGGATGGAAAGAGAAGGTGTGACAGTCTCGAAACTTAAACAATTGAGAAATATAATGGAAGAAAAGGGCTACCTAAAAGATTTGGTTTCTGACATAAGCAAAGAGATTGAGGAATTAAATAAGTTATCCTTTGAAGCATTAAACAAGGCTCTTGAGATAAATCCCGGAGATGTGCTTGCATACTTCATGCGAGCATGCACTTATGCCCTTATTGAGAATAAGGAACTTGCACTGAAAGACCTTGCTAAAGCAATTGAGCTTGACGGAAAATTCAAAAAAGAGGCTCGTGAGGATGAGGACTTCAAGTCCCTCTGGGATGACCCCGACTTCATCAGTTTGACGCAGTAATCCTGATGTTGAATCCCTTATGACTTTGTACAATCTCTCTGCATAGGCTCGTCCACGCGTCTAACGTAGAGATGCGGCATATCCGGTTTCGAAGGTCGCCTAATTCTTATTTCTTGAAAACAGGCTATGCCACCATCACCTGTTTTATAACCCCGGATATATCTTCCACATCCACGGGCTTCTCAAGGTAGGCAAGGGGGTGGGAACCATAGGCACGCTCCCTGGTCTGCTTGTCCACATTGCCGGTAATGTATATCACTGGTGTTCCGTAGTCCTCCATTATTGCCTCGGCCGCGGCAATTCCGTCTATCGCCCCTTTTAACTTGATATCCATGAGCACGATGTCCGGCCTGTCGGCGGCAGCCTTCTCAATGGCGCCCTCACCAGTGTCGGCAATGCCGGTAACCACAAAACTCTCCGGGTCTAACCCCATGCGGTATGTCAATGCCAGGATTGCCTCGTCCTCGACTATCAGCACCTTGATCTTCACGCATACTCCACTTCTCCGGGAAAGGAAATGCTATAGCGGGTCCCGCCATTGTGGTCGACCTTCATATTCCCGTCGATCTGACCTACCAGCACATCGATTATCCGCAATCCAAGCGTCTTCTCCCTGTCATGGTGCGCATCCTCAGGGAGCCCTTTGCCGTTATCCGAGATTACCAGGAGGAGCCGGCCCTGGTCCTCCGCGGCAAGGCTGATCTCGATCTCCGGGCTGTCCATGCCTTCGAAGGCGTGTAACAGCGAGTTACTGAACGCCTCGTTCACGATCAACCCCAAGGGGACCAGCTTGTCTATGTTCAGGGAGATGTCCCCTACTTCCCTTACCACTTTGACCCGGGCTTCCCCTTGCCAATAGGCTTGCAGAGAATCATCCAACAGTTTGCCGATGTACTCATCCACGTCAATATGTTTGAAGTCCTTGCTCTGGTAGAGCTTTTCATGTACGAGCGCCATGGATTTAATGCGCTGTCTGCACTCCTTGAGTATCTGGCTTGTTCTGCCGTCGTCCAGGAGAATTGACTTTAGTTCCAGGAAGGAGGATATGATGGCCATGTTGTTATATACCCTATGGTGGACCTCCTCAAGGAGGACATGTTTTTCCTGGAGTGAGTCTGTGAGGAGTTCGTTTGCTTTCTCCAGCTCATGCGTGCGCTCACGCACCCTCTCCTCCAACTGCTCCTTTGCCATTTTAAGCGCCTGGTTGGCCTCCAGTATCTCGCGCTTCCTCCTCAGTACCCTCTCGGCAATCCTGAGGCGGGTCATGAACAGGTCTTCTTTCACGGGTTTTACGATGTAATCGTCAGCACCGGCGTTAAGAACTTCGTTAAGGTCTCCGGTTCTGTTCCTGGAGGTTATCATGAGTATCACGCACTGGTTGCCCCAGGGCAATGAGCGTATATGCTGGCAGAGGTCAATGCCGCTCATCCCGGGCAGCAGCCAGTCCAGAAGGGCAAGATCGTATTGCACGCTCCTGCATGACTCCAAGGCGCTTTCGGCATCCTCAAATGTCGTGCCCTCGTGCCCCATTGCATTCAGCAGGCCGGCAAAAAAGTTGAGCACAGTCTTTGAGTCATCCACAAGGAGAACCTTCATCAGCATACCCCTCTCAGAGTGGTTTGCAACCGTCCTTCCCAGACCTAATTATATCACTATATAATCAAATATCAAATCTATTTATCATCCAGGTTGTAGTCACAGGATGAGCTTCCTTTTCATTGTATTCTCAGCCCGGAGAAAATGACCGGGGAATCCCCCATGCATGGAAACATAGGGCGCGCCATTATATAACCCACTGATAAATATGCTTTTATTAGATATGTTCTCTGCCCCTCTATGGCTGCCGTTTGTCATAGCGAATCCTCCATTAATTCATATTATTATTATATTTTCATCCTTGAGCCTCCCCTGTTCCGCTTTAAAACCCAATATCCTTGAATTCATTTCCTACAGACCTTCGCCCACCCGCCTGACCGGGGAATCCGGTCGAATAAATATTTTAATGATCGACCGGTCGAACCATATAATTCTTATCCGACCGGGTACGGGATGCGGAGGATTCATTGAAGGAAATACTGGCCGAACTGAAGGGGTGGCGCTAACCTACAGCAGTGTCTCTATCAGCTCACGCGACAGTTCTGCCAAGGGCAGTGAGGACTTGGCCTTAACCTCCATGAGCGATGATTCCCTTATGCGCGAGAGAAAGGCCCTGGCCACCTCCTTTTCGTACTGAGTGCCCATATTTTCAGATATCTCGCCCACTGCCTTCCTGAAGCTCAATGAACTGCGATAAGGGCGGTTCGTGGTCATGGCGTCAAAGCCGTCAGCCACCGAAATGATGGAGGCCCCAAGCGGGATGTGGCCGCTATCGAGCTTTTGCGGGTAGCCCATGCCGTCGGGACGCACGTGGTGATACAGCACCAGCTGGGTAGAGCCCTGGAGGAATTCGTAGTTGTTCAAAACCTTATAACCCTTCTCAGGATGCGTAGCCAGTATGCTGAACTCATCATCGGTCAGGTCCCCCTCCTTCAGCAGTATGTCATCGCGCACGCCTATCTTTCCTATGTCATGCAGAAGAGCCGCAAAGTACAGGTCGCGCAGGAATTCCTTGTCACCGGAGATGTCCATAGTCTCTACGATCAATTTGCAATAGTGAAAAACACGCGACGAGTGCCCGGCAGTGTAGTGGTCGCGCTCCGACAGCAGCGTGACCGAATGCAGCAGGATATCCATCGAACGCTCATACATGGTCTCTGTGATGTCCGTCTTGATCACCGTGGCCACCAGGCCGATCATCGGGACATTGTGCACATTCGTCTTGATCTGGAATATGCGCACGCCTTCATTGTAAGTGTGCAGATGTGTGTTGCCAACGTTTGCCTCGGTGATTACGGGCCTTATGATCTCGTCAAAGCAGTTCAGGGTGCCGAGGTCGCGGATGTTTATGGCCCCAACGACGATCTTCCTTGGCGTGAGCCCGGAGCCCATGGACCCCCACTGGTTGATGTCGAAGACCCTGCCGTCGGGGTTGAGTGTAAAGAACGCGTCGGGATTGCGGTCGAACTGTATCTGGTATTTGTTTTTGCGCCTGCGGTTCAATAGGGCCCAGTTGATGGAGTCCTCTATCTGGAAATCGAGGTGGGCGTCCTGCAGGTAATGGTCGAACCCTGCGGCGGTCACCCCGCCGGTGCCGCCAAAGCTGATGATATCATTGGTGAGCAGGATGATGACCCCGAGGTGTCCCGCATCGCGAAGCCTTTGGCACAGCGCGCACTTGTCCTTTGAAACATCCGAAGAAAAGGGTCCGATAAAGATGATGTCAGGATGATCGACAGCGGCCTGTTGCACCGCCTCATCGCTGGTGTGGTAGATAACCGCGGTCAGATGGAACCGTGCAATAAAGTCATCAAATGCAGGTTCATCACGCCCACCGACAGCCACAAAGTGCACCAGCTTGATGTCATTGATGCTCTCAACCCTCTGAAAAACCATAGCTTGCCCCTGCACCAGTCTGGTTATTTAAACAATACCACACTTCAGCCGATACGTCAGCACCCGTGCCCCATGGCCCGCAACACGGAAATCGTCCTCAGGAGAGACTGATAAATAGAGACAACAGATACCTTATTAAAACCTGCCCCGGCTTTTGCATTATGAGAGCTGGATAACCCTCCCTTTTCATAAACTTATATTTGACTATTTCGCAAAAATAAATTCGGGCGTGGTAGAATGGTTTTATGTTTGTGAAGTATTATAAGCCTCAAGCAAAAGATGTCTTTCTCCTGGCAACCCTTACAGTTATATTTTGCTTAATTGTTCTCTCATCCGGGTCGGTAAAAGCCAAGGATATGATAAATGCAAAACATCTGCTACTCAATATTTCTTATAAGAACGAACACTGTGACTTTGATGCATGCGATATGCCTATAAATGTTGAACACCATGCACTTATTGAACTCTCATACTGTCCTGACAACACATGTGACATGTTTTCAATGCCAGTCTCTGACGACCAGGTTAAGTTTTACGATTTTGTATTGATGTACCTGTATTACAAGTCAGAATATATTTACCTGAGGGAGATAAAAGATAGATTCTGGATGGAGCATATTGACGATATTTCAAGTAAATACTCAGTTGGTATGGGCAAGCCTCTAAATGATAACGATATAGATTGCATATTGAAAGCGCTTGCTGATAATTATGACATCTCAGTAGCCTTTTCCAGGTTCGATGAGAATGTAAAACATACAGCTCCAGTGGTCTTAAAGAAGTGTAATAGTAAATGATGCTGGGGTATGGGGCGAGAAGCACAAAACGAAACCTGCCCCGGCTGCTGAATTATGAGGTCTCCCCTGGGATGTCGTTGTCAGTAGCTTTGCAATTGCTACAGGGAAAGTTCGCGAGTAATTCGTTCAAATAATATTTTCATCCTTGAGCCTCCCTTAAAATAATGCCGTTGACCTTAATATCAGCAGCTATTCAATGCAGGATAACACCTCATGTTGTGCTATCATTATCTGGAATGCACCTGCGCAAACTCATAAGCCCTCTTGCAATGCTTCTTCTGTCCGCGCCCGCCCACGCAGCTCGGACACAGGTGCCTGACCTCCCCGCAAAGGTCGCCTGCCTGGAGAGGATGGTCTTCACACTGGGCGCCGCTGTGACAGCCCTTTCCGTTGCGATCCTGGCGCTCTCGGTCTTCCTGTTCATAGAGCTCAGGAAACTCCACAACATGCGCCGTGAGCTTGAAGAAATGCGTTCGCCGCTTCTGAAGAAGGACGACCTCATGACCACCCGACCGGAGGGGTCTCCAGAGGAACAGGCGGGAAAGGACGCCGTTGTGGAGCGCCACATGACCCTTGCTTCCGAGGCCGCCGCCTCCAGGCGATTTGAGGACGCGCTCCATGAATACGACCTCGCGCTAAAAGAAAACGAGTTCCTGCCCGATGCGTGGAACCTCAAGGCCGTGGCGCTCTCAGAGCTTGGCCGCTTTGAGGAGGCTGTGGAGGCATGCGAGAACTCCCTGTTCTTAAAGTCCGGCATGCCGCATGTATGGAAGAACAAGGGTTACGCGCTCTCCGGGCTTGGGCGCTTTGAGGAGGCCATCGAGGCATTTGAGCACATGCTGAAGCTCTCCCCCGGCGACTTCGAATCCTGGTACTCAAAGGGCGTGGCCCTGGCAAAGCTCGGGCGCACAGAGGATGCGCTTGCCGCCTATTACAAGGCCATCGAGGCCAGGCCGGACCTGCACGAGGCGTATTATAACTGCGCGTGTTCGCACGCTCTCATGGGTAATAAGGATGCCGCGCTTGCTGATCTGGAAAAGGCCATAAACCTCAACGCTGAGTATAAACAGACCTCCCGTGCTGACGAAGACCTTAAATCCCTCCACAATGACGAAGACTTCAAAAGGGTCACGGGGGTCACGGACCCCGTTTAGACTGGAGCGTCCAGCTTCAGTCGTTTTTTGGAATACGAACAAGAAGCCTTCCTCTAATAAAAAACAATTTCTCCCCGCTCCCGATAATTGTATTTTCTTTACAAATCACCAACTTCACGGCATAATACACTGGACATGAGATACCTTCATGCAATATGGGTTGAAGAAAAACGGAGTGTGACTTTGTTTTTCTATAAAGAAGGAGGATAAACCATGTATAGAATATTGCTGACCATAGGAATCCTGTTTACACTTCATTCTCAAGCATGGGCTGCAGAAGCAGAATTTAACATAGAGCGCAATTTCGAAAACACCTATAATTATTATTATTCTCTCAATGAAACAATACGGATCATAGAGAAAGAAGATATATCTAAGCCGGAGAACAGAGACTTTGTTCTGGGGACCATGTATGGATTTGCTCTTGATATTGATAAATCGAAACAACTATACAAAGAAGCAATAAAAAACAACGAGTCTCATTATTTTAGCCATTTAGCTCTCGGCTATATATATTACGCGGAAGGCCAAAAAGAAAAGGCTATAGAACATTTTGAAAAAGCTATAAAAATAGCCCCGGATAAGGCTGTTATTTATAATACACTCGGCTATTTTTATTTGGCTGAAGAGAGATATGATGAGGCTAATGACATTCTTGAAAAAGGGATAAGCATCTTGGACGATGATGAATCATTACTGATAAATCAGTCAATGATATTATTGCAGCCCTATTTTGAAGGACAACGGGAACAGGAAAAGATCGTCAGGGACATGACTAGGGTATTGGAAACATCGAAAAACGCTGACGACTATTTAATTCTTGGTGCGTATTATTTGAAAATAGAAAATACAGAGGAAGCCAGGGATGTCCTTGAGCGTGGATTAGAGTTAGAACCGGAAAATGTTTTGTTGATCCTTGCCTATGGAGCAACGTATACGAAAGATGATGACTATGAAAAGGCACTTGAGATTGCACATAAAGCGAGTGATCTTGAACCAGAAAATAAAACAGTACTGAAAGCGATTGAGGATATCAGGGAAGAATATAAGGAATGGAAAGAAGAAAATGAGGGGAAGTAGAAGAAAGGCGACAGCGCCCATTAAAAGCTGGAAATTTGTAAGGTCTATTTCCATTAACAAGGCCGCCTGTTGTAGGTCGTCAGACTCGATCCGAGGGCGGCCTTGTTTGTTCTATAGACCTAACTTTTCAAGAACCGAACCCACTGTTGTGTTTGAGAGTTCGAGCCCCCGCTGGGTAAGGCGCATCCTGTCTCCTGCCTTCTCCATAAGCCCCTGCTCGATCAGTCCCTGTGTGGAACCGTTCAGTTCAAGCCCGAACCTCTCTTTTGCCTCCTGCATATGAAGCCCCTCAAGCATCCTCAGCCCCAGAAACACATACTCCCTCTTTGCATCATCAGGAGTAAGCTCCGAGGTCTCGTCAATGGGAAGGATTCCCTCGCCAAGGAGTTTTAGATACTCGAACACGAATTTATTATTTGCCGTGCGCTCCTCGCCCACAAGCGAATGCGCGGCAGTGCCAACCCCAAGGTACTCGCCCCGCCTCCAGTAGTTCATGTTATGCAGGCTCTTTTTACCGGGCTTTGCATAGTTCGATATCTCGTAGTGCTCAAAGCCCTCAGCGCCAAGCAACTCCCTTGCTGCATGGAACATCTCAAGCGCCTCTTCCTCATGGGGCATGGAGAGTTCTCCGGCCTTCAGCGCATCCATAAGGGGCGTGCCCTCCTCTGGCGTAAGCTCATAGGCCGATACATGCACAGGTCCCATCGAAACGGCCTCCTGGAGCGTCTTCTTCCACGTATCCAGACTTTGCCCCGGAACGTCATATATAAGGTCAAGCGATACGTCAAATGGAAATTGCCCTGCAAGCTCCAACGCCTGCCGCGCATCATCCGCCCCATGCATCCGCCCAAGTGTTTTTAGCACCTCATTATCAAAACTCTGTACTCCGATAGAAAGACGCGTCACCCCGGCCTCCGCAATGGCATCCGCTTTCTCCTTATCCAGCGTGCCCGGGTTTGCCTCGCATGTGATCTCTGCCCCGGGCTCAAGCGCGCAGAACTCGCGCACCGAGGACACGATCTTCTTAAGCGATTTGGCCGGAAGAACAGTGGGCGTGCCCCCGCCTATGTACAGGGTCTTGAGCTCCCCGTTGGCGCGCATCCTCAACTCCGAGCGCAGAGCGTCCACATACCGCCCTGCCACGGCCTCATCGTACCGGATGGAGACGAAATCGCAGTACCGGCACTTCCCCAGGCAGAAGGGTATATGGATATACAGGCTCTCAGGGGTCATGATTTAACATACCCCATGACTGCCCCCCCGCTCAACCGCCACGGCCTCTACCATGGTCCCCCTGTAGTCTCCCTGTGATTCCACTATGTTAAGGGGAAAAATTGTATAATTGCTAAGCAGGACGCATGTTGCTAAAGAATGGGGAGGGGAGCATGAAAGACCGCCTCAGGGAAGAGACCATACAGCAGATAGAGCGGCTCTCAAAGGACCGCGTTGGCATCGACACCCTTGAGCGCTACACCGGCAGCTCGTCGGACGAGTTCCAGCCCTATGTGCTCCTTACCAACTTCAAGGCCTATGTGGACAACTTCGGCTTGATCACGGAAAACCCGGTGCGCCAGGGCTCGGTCATGCGCGCGGCCCACTGCCCCAAGCGCCGCATAACCATCGTGGACTTCAGCGTGGGCTCGCCTGTTGCGGCCCTTGTGGTGGAGCTTCTGTCTTTTGTAAAGCCCCGGGCGGTGATGATGCTCGGCATGTGCGGCGGCCTCAATGACGAGCACGAGATAGGCCACTACTTCAACCCCGTGGCCGCCATACGCGGGGAGGGCACCTCCAACTCCTACATGCCCCCGCAGGTGCCGGCGCTGAGCTCCTTTACGGTGCAGAGGTTTGCCGTGGACGCGCTTGAGCGCCACGACCTCACATACCACAACGGCGTGATCCACACCACCAACGTGCGCTTCTGGGAGTTCAACGAGAAATTCAAGGATACCCTCATTGAAGAGCGCGCCGAGGCCATAGACATGGAGTGCGCCACGCTCTTTACCGTGGGTTTTTCCCGCCATGTGCCCGTGGGAGCGCTCATGCTCATCTCCGACCTCCCCCTGAGGCCAGACGGCATCAAGACCGCAGAAAGCGCAAAGGGCATATTCGACAAGTACACGGGCAGGCACCTCGAACTTGGGATGGAAGCGCTCATGAGCATGCAGGAGCGCGAGGCCGGGGGGTTTCGCTTCCGCTTCTGACCCACGGTGCCACGATTCCTGATTCACTGCATCTGCGGCGCAATAAAGCATTCGACGTAGCTAAAGTACGCCTCGGATCGACTCTTCGAGTCGGATCGACTCTTCGACTTCATGCTTTCTTGCTACCAGCTACAGCAAATCAGAAACCGTGGTACAAGTAGTGTGTAGTGATAAATAATTTAATCTACAACAAGCCAAAAGACTTCAATTAAAATTAATGATGATTTTTACCTTTAGCCTCACCCGTTCTGCTTTGACAGGGAATTTGTGCCGGGGGTGTGGGGCGAGCAGCCCCACCAGAAGTTTTCAAATAGGAATCGCCCCGCTAGAGAATATTAACTGTCATGATTACCATAGACAACAAACAAGGCACCCCGGAGGCCCGATGAACAGACGGTGGGAAACATAAAGGTGCAAAACGGTTGATGCTATAATGTTGGGCATGAACCAGCTTGCCCCTCTAGACCGCCGTCCTCTGGCAGTGATCGTGTTGCTTGCGGTGCTTGTATTTGCCAATACCCTGTTCGTGCCCTTCCAGTGGGACGGCATCGAGTTCATTGCCGACAACCCCATTATCCATGACCTCGGCAATTTCACCGACCCCGCTGCTGCTGAGAGTCTCAGATGGTACGGTGCGTTTAAAAGCCGCTTTGTGGGCTATCTGAGCTTTGCCGTAAATTACGCCTTGCATGGAGTGAAACCCCTTGGCTACCACCTGTTCAACATCTTGGTACACGCCCTGAACTCGCTTCTTGTGTACTTCCTGGTGGTCTTCCTGTTTGCCTCGCCAGCGCTTCGTGATACACGGCTTGCCGCGCGCGCGGGCACCGTGGGGCTGTGGGCCGCGCTCATATTTGCCGCGCACCCTGTGCAGAGCGAGGCCGTGACATACATCTTCCAGCGCCACGCCTCATTAGTGGGCCTGTTCTATCTTGGCTCCCTGGTCTCGTGGCTCATCTGGCGTACCGGATGCCGCACTGAAGGGGGCACTGGTGCCCGATGCTGGTGCCGGAGATGGCAATGGTACGCCCTTGCATTGGTGTGCGCGATACTTGCGATGAAGACCAAGGAGAACGCCTTCACCCTTCCGCTGATGATAGTGATCGTTGAGGTTCTTTTCTTTAAACGACCAAAGGGAAAAAGCGCATTACTGCTTCTGCCCTTTATCGCCTTGATGGCAATAGTGCCCATGACCCTTATTGGCGCGGACCGCCCTGTGGGCGAGATACTGAGCGGCCTTGGCCAGAGGGCGGGTCAGTATGCCTCCCTTGAGGGCGGTGGCCGCGACTACATGCTCACACAGGTCCGCGTGGTTGCCACGTACCTGAGGCTCTTCATCTTCCCCGTGAACCAGAACCTGGACTACGACTACCCCTCGCCCGAGCAGGCCGGCCTGCTTCCGCTTGCCGGCGCGCTCATTCTCCATCTTGCCCTATGGACCTCGGCCTTCCTGATGATAAGAAAGGTCAGGCGCATTCGGGGCGAGACCATGCTCTTAGGGTTTGCGATCATCTGGTTCTACCTGGCCCTTATCGTTGAGTCCTCGGTCATACACATCCCCATGGCAATAGCCGAGTACAGGATGTACCTGCCCCTTGCGGGGCTTGCTGTGGGCGCATCGGTGGGGCTTCATATCGCATTTGAAGGCAGGACAAGACAGGTAGCGCTTGCCCTTCTCATCTGCATGCTCGCCGTGCTCGCGGTGGAGCGAAACGCCCTGTGGAAGGACAGAGTGACCCTCTGGGCTGACGCGGCCTCTAAAAGCCCTCTAAAGGCCCGGCCCTGGTATAACCTCGGCGTGTTCACCGAGGCCGGAGGAGACAGGGAACTCGCCATAGAGCATTACCAGAGGGCAATCTCCCTTGACCCGGGCTATATGGACGCCCACTACAACCTGGGGGTGGCCCTTGAGCGCCTTGAGCGCTATGACGAGTCCGTGCTCGCCTACGAGCGGGTGCTGGCCCTTGACCCCGGGCGCGCGGACGCGGTGAACAACCTGGGCGTGGTGTACGAGCGCATGGGCAGGAGGGACAAGGCCGCAGAGGCCTACCAGGAAAGCATCAGGATGCACCCCGATGGCATAGAGCCGCGCCTGAACTTGGGAGGGGTGCTTCTGAGGGACGGGCAGTTCGAGCGCGCCAGGGCTGTGATAGAGGAGGCTATTGCGCTTGGCGGCAATGCCGTAAGCGCCTATGAGGACCTGGGCATGGCCTTCTTCAGGATGGGCCGGCTTGAGGATGCATCGGAGGCCTACCGCAAGGCAGTGGCCCTTGACCCCCTGAGCCACAAGGCCATATACAACCTGGCCACCGTATCCTTGAGGCGCGGTGAGTACGAGCAGGCAGCAGTCCAGTTCAGAAACGCCCTTGCCATTAGTGAGGACTACGCAGATGCCCGCATGGGCCTTGGCGCGGCGTTTGAGAAGATGGGGATGCACGCAGAGGCGCTGAAGGAGTTCGAGGCCGCCGTGGCCCTTGAGCCGGACAGCCCGGTGGCGCATTTCAGGCTGGGCACATTCCTTGACGTGCGCGGCATGAAGGCCAGGGCGATACAGCAATACATGCTTGCCATCGAGCTTGACCCGGGCCACGCGGACGCGCTTAATAATCTTGGGACCATATACAACGAGGCCCGTGATACAGAGCAGGCCCAGAAATACCTGAGCCTTGCTGTGCAGGCCAACCCTTCCCACGCGGACGCGCACAATAACCTTGGCGTGGTCTTCTACAACCTCCGCCAGCATCAGGATGCCTATGGAGAGTTCAGGCAGGCCGTGGCGCTTGCGCCGAACAACAAGAACTTCCGCTCGAACCTCATTGCCATCAAACGCGTGTTGGGTATCAAGGACCAATAAATCCAATAAAAAACAGGCGGTTAAGGGTTTTTGATTAGTCTGATTCTGCTATAATTGTCTGAATATTTATTATCCAAGAGAGGAAATGCAAAATGGAAGTGACTGAAATCCCATTTAACAAATATCTTGAACTAACTAGATCGAAATCTGATATCAATGGCCTTGAACTGTCAATTAAAGATAACCTTAAGAACCATCTTGGTACGTTTCACGCCAGTGCTCAATTTGCTTTGGCTGAGGCTTGCAGTGGCCAGTTCCTCCTGAACAGTTTTCCGGAATTAAGCGATTCGGTAATTCCCGTTTTAAGAAAATCCGAGGTAAAGTTCAAGAATCCTGCAAACGAATCAATAATTGCGTCCGCGCAAATTGCAGAGAAGGATATCGCTGTCTTTGAAAGCCAGTTTAAAAGAAAAGGCAGGGCTACCATTATTGTGCAGGTTGTAGTTAGAGAGTATAGTGGGAATATTACAATGACCGGATCTTTCCAGTGGTTTGTGCAGAGGGCAGGATCATAACAACTTTAACCGGACAATGACTTGCCTGCGGATAACCAATCGTAGTATGCAACTGATGTAATCATACAGTTCCGGTATCTCAGGAGTAATCTTTGAATCGTCACCGATTCCCGAAGCTTGGGAATGTTCGGGAATCCGTGTTGGATTATAGTTGGATTAATTTAAAAAGCTTCCCAGGGGTAGTTGATGATAAGGGTCACGGCTTCCCCTTCGTCTCCGGTGGCTATGCCGAACCTGTATATGAGCCCGGAGGCGTTGACCACTCTGAGCCCCGCGCCCATTGAGGCCCTGGTGTCCTGCCAGACGTCTCCGGCGGATTCCGCAACGCTGCCGATCTCATAGAAAAAGGCTGCCTGCACGCCCGTGCGGATGTCCTTGATGATACCAAGGTTCACGGGCGTGGATTCCTCGGTGATGT
Organism: Nitrospirota bacterium; assembly: GCA_030638335.1. GTDB lineage: Bacteria > Nitrospirota > Thermodesulfovibrionia > Thermodesulfovibrionales > JdFR-86 > DAOWET01. Next base: position 20,062 of record DAOWET010000078.1, on the reverse strand, counting down.
TCCAGCGGAACTCTGTGCCAAGAAATGCGGTATGGGCGCCCTTGAAGCGGTCTTCCGGATAGGAGCGCAGCCGGCTTCTGCCGCCAAGGGAGGATGCCGTGCCGTAACGGTTTGCCGCGATCACATTGTCTACATATTCAGCCGTTGACTGTTCACATTCCTTCCTCTCCCTATTGTTGCCGATGGAACTGCAGTCAAATCCAAGCTCGTCCATAATAATGTCCGGGTCGGTCTCGCCCTGGTCCTGGACGAATGCGTCGGAGCTGAAGTAGTTAAAGACCCATGTGTTCCTTTTGCCAACGGGAACGTAGAGGCTCAGGTTGTTGTCCAGCACCACGTAGTCCACGTCGTCGCTGTCCTCCGGGGGCGACCACCCAAGGTTCGTGTCCATCCTGATGCCCTCTCTGGGGTCGCTATTGTCGTCGGTCAGGTCAAGCACCATGCCCGCACCGTAGAGGTTGAAGTCGTTTCCGGCCTCCTCACTGGCGTCCGCTATGAGGTTGCCGTCGGGGTCCTTGAGCGTGCCTATGCTGTAGCTGCCGTCGTAGCCCTGCACGTACATCTCGAACATCCTTTCTTCAAATGAAAGAATAAGCCTGCCTCCTGTAAATGTCATCTCGTCTATCTCCACGAGCGTGTAATCGTCTCCCGAGGTGTCCATGCCCCTTTCGCTGTAGCTCTGGACGACCACCTTGCTGATGTCCTGGTACGTGATGTCCAGAAAAAGCCTCTTGTCTATGATGTGGTAATCCGTGAACCCGGCTCCCACCCCCTCGATATCGCCGGTCATGACAGCCCCGAACACGTCGGTGTAGGTATCGGCCACGTTATAGGCGGTCCCGAAAAGGACCACGCCTTCTCCAATGCCTTCAATGCTGTAGGGGGCGGGGATGATAATGTATCCCGGGTCGGTTGTGAACTGAGGGCGCCTCCTGTCCGGGAGCAGGGAGTCCGCTTCGGCCGCAACTTCGGGCACAGCGGTCATGGTGAGTATCATTGAGCACAGTAACAGTAATATGGCTTTCTTCATCACACCGCCTGTTTTCAGAAGAAGTGAGAGCCTTACTTCGATCCGGGCTACTACTGAGATTGTATCGCCAAATCAATGCTGCATGCAAGGGAATTGTCGGATCAATAAACGTGATTGTCCGGGCTCATCAAGATGGCTGGACAGGCTCAGCGGATTACGCAACGGTTTTATCTGTAAAGACCATCCTGAATTCCGCTCCGCCCTTGCTCGACGCCTCCAATGTCCCCTGTAATTGATTCACTAGAGATTTTACTATCAGGAGCCCGAGAGATTTAGTCTTATTAAGGTCAAAGCCCTCTGGCAGACCTGCGCCAGTATCCTTAATGATCAATTCGTAATTTCCTTCACCTTTCCGTTTCAGTGAAATTCTGAGTTCGCCCTCCGTTTCATTTGGGAAAGCATATTTCAAAGCATTTGATACAAGCTCATTGATGATAAGGCCTAAAGGTATTATGGTGTCCACATCAAGCTCAATGTGCTGGATATCATATTCAAGCTTTATGTGGTGCTGTACCTTATAGTTATGGAATAGTGTTTCCACTAATTTGAGAACGTAACCGGAAGTGCTCAATCTTGTGATATCATCCGCCTCATGCAACATCTCATGGATCATGGTCATGCTTTTTACCCTGTTCTCAGCATCCATGAAGTACTCTCTTGACTTATCGTCCGCAATATCTTTTAACTGGAGCCTCAACAGGCTTTGAATAACAGCAAGGTTATTCTTCACCCTGTGGTGAACCTCCCTCATCAGCATATCCTTGTCATGGAGGGCTTCCATGAGCTTTCTCTCGTAGGCAACGATATCGGTGACGTCGGTGACAGTGATGTAAATAGCTTCAATAACGTTGCCTTCGCCATACACAGGGCCCATGCTGCAGCTCTGCTGCATGAGCGCAATACCGTCACTTCCCGTTAATTTGATTGGGAAGAGGTAGTTATGAAGTTTCTGCGAGAACTGCCATATCTCCCCGAACTTCATGGAACTCTTGGCCCTTCTGATGAAACGTGGATTGTTCAGGTTGGGGAAGAAATCGAATATCACGGAGCCTTCTATCAGCTTGCTGTCCATATTTGTACATTGCTGCATCCACTTGTTCCAGTAGCGCGTCCTGAATTCCGCATCCAGGGTGACAAGCCCGATATTGATGGATTCAAGAATCTGGGTGAGCATTACTGGTATTGACCCAGAAAATCGGATATGGCGTCCTTGAGCCACTTGGCCGTGCCGTAGTCAATAATAAGGAACAGGTATCCTGAGACGTTCTGGTGCTCGAACTGGAATACGGTCTTGAAGGAAAGGACGAATTTTTCCTCGCCCGCATTTTCGTCAGGCAAAATCTGGTCCGCTTTAATCCTGATAAAACTCGGAGGGCTGAACTTGACCCTATCCTTAAGCAGTTCAGCTATCTTTCCGACACATGCTCCGATGATGATATTGCCGATCTCAAGCAGCGTTTCTTTTTCAAGGAGGTCTATATCAATGCCGCTGTCATATTCAAGGCTGTCACAGAAACATGAGAAAAACAGCTTCCCCTGGCTGTAGGGCAGTAGAAGAAGGGAGCGGCCCTCGAAGTTGCCGATAAAGAACTGCCTGATAACATTGTAGCCTGTCTCTTCCTTCATGGTGCTGAAGAGATATTTGTCTATCTCGTCAAAGCGCATAACCTCTATCTGCGGCACAGCCAGCGCCACCTGGGTTCCAAGGATATCGCTGAGTTCCCCGGCAGCGCGTCCAAACCCGATATTCATCATTTCCTTTAGTGCGTCAAGCTCAAGCTCGTTAAGGCTTGGGGTCATCATTCACCTCTTATTGGTCGATCACACAATGGATGACTTCCTTTACGGGTGGCTTTTTCAGGACGGATTCAGCCCCAAGAGAAATCGCATGTTCATGTGTTTTTTTCTGCGTATCAGCCGTCATTATCCATATCTTTGCCTCTGGATTATGCTCTTTCATCTTCTCTAGGGCCTCCATGCCGGTCATTACAGGCATGGTGAGGTCCAGGATCGTGATATCAGGGTCGTATTCCATGAATTTTTCAAGTCCCTCCTGCCCGTCCTTGGCCTCAATGAAACTGTATCCCTTTTCCAGCACAAAACTTTTTAAGAATAACCTGATCGATATGGAATCATCTACAATAAGTATCTTCTTTGACATTCAGCATCCTCCAGGTCACCAGCTCTTTAAACACAAAAGGGCTGCATGTTTACAGCCCCCGGTTATAAACATGTTACTACGATATGCAGACCTTGTAAAGGTCAATATTTGAACGGGAACATAATATGGATCTGCCAATATATATGGGCAGGGAAGCACAAAGATTACTGGCAAATCAGTGAGTTACATTGGGATTGACAGTGCATTCAGAGGCTATCTTCAGACGGGTTCGCAGCAGAGGTTCCTTAACCGGTTTGGCAAGGTTCTGAAAAGAGTCCGTGACCCCGTTAAACTGGTGGCCGTCAGCCTCGAATGTTTTTTTACATTTACAGTCTCCAGCAGTTTCAGAAAAAAGATAACTGTCAATTACAGTCAGCGTGCTACTGGAATATTCACGGATTCAAAAAAAGTGAGGGGATGTCCGGGGTCCTTAAAGGACTACTTCCTGTACCTCATGTATTTTTCCCAGTACATGAGCAACTCCCGCGTGGCGAACAGGTCGCGCGCGCAGTAGCGGGCGATCTCAAGATACCTGCCATCCCTGAACATCTCGGGCACCTGCTTGCCCGAGACCTCCTCCTTCGGGCTTTTGATGCCAAATGCCCTGCACCACATGTCCAGGCTGAAGCGCCTCCTCACGGACCCGAAGAACGTGAGCCTGTCCATGAGGTCTATGTGCTCGTCAGAGGAATAGCGGTTCGGCATAAGTTCCTTGGTAGGCTCTATTTTGTGAATTGCAGAGCGTGTAAGAAGGAAAGGACAGTCAAATCCGCGTCCATTATACGTGACCACGGAGTCATAGCCCTTGACCGTAAGCCAGAACTTCTCGAGCATAGGGGCCTCTTCCGCAAAGGCCTCGAAGGTCACGCCTTCTTCCTCAAGGGGCAGGGCTGCCTGCTCTGCCGGGGCCAGGTAGTACATCTCCCCTTTTAGCGTATCAGCGTTCAGGAGCCCGATGGCCACCACCTGGGCGGTAAGGGGATAAAAGGAGAGCGTGTCATCCACCTCCTGTACCTGCTCCTTGGTCTCTGCCCCCCGGAGCATGTACTGGCGCATGGCGGGGTCCAGGGCGTCAAGCCCCACGCCCGATGTCTCTATATCAAGGATAATGCGGGACATTCTTTTTACCGTCCCTGACAGCCTAACCTGTTGGCAGCTCTTTGAAAACGGACCAGGTCTTCAGCAGGTCAACGGCCCTCTGCAACTGGTTGTCGTCCTCTTCCTTTACGTCCCTGAGCATGACAACCTTCTTCTTGTCACCCTCGCCGTGGCCGTTGCCATTGTCGTTGTCCTCTTCGGTCTGCTCGTTGTCGAGCCTTCCCTCAAGGTCGTTCTCTCTGATGATGGAATGCGCCACAGCCCCGTCGGTGCTCTTTAGCTCCACGGTGATGTCAGGCGTGATGCCCGTGTTCTGAATGAGCGAGCCCTTCGGGGTGTAGTATTTTGCGGTGGTGATGCGGATGCCCGCGCCGTCGCTTAAGGGTATGACGCTCTGCACGGATGCCTTGCCAAAGCTCGTGGTCCCAAGCACCACCCCGCGCTTCCAGTCCTTTATGGCGCCCGCCACTATCTCCGACGCGCTCGCGCTTCCCTGGTTCAAGAGCACCACCATGGGTATGGAGTGCGTGATGGCGTTGCCCCTGGCGCGGTACTCGGTCTTTACGCCCCCCCGCCCCTTGGTGTAGACCACCATCTGGTCCTTGGGCAGGAAGAGGCTCGATATGTCAATGGCGCTTGTGAGCAGGCCGCCGGGGTTGTTCCTGAGGTCGAGGATGAGGCCCGAGGCCCCGTCTCGCACCAGTGTTTTCAGCGCCTTGGCCATGTCGCCTGCCGAGCGTTCCTGGAACGCGCTCAGTTTTATATAGCCTATCTCGTCGTCTATCATCTTGCTCTTGACGCTCTGGATCTTGATGATGGCGCGCACGATGGTATAGTCCTTCGGCTTTTTGAGTCCCTCGCGCATGATGGTGATCGTGACCTCGGTGCCCTTCTTGCCGCGCATTCTCTTGACCGCGTCAAACAGCGACATGTCCTTTGTGGACTCGTCCTCGATCTTGATGATCTGGTCTCCGGACTTGAGCCCGATGCGCCAGGCGGGCGTGTCCTCGATGGGCGAGATTATGGTCAGTACGTTGTCGCGTATGCTTATCTGTATGCCAAGGCCGCCGAACTCGCCCTTGGTCTCCACTTTCATCTCCTTGAAGGAATCGGGGGTGAGGAAGGCCGAGTGCGGGTCAAGGCTCTTTAGCATGCCGTTAAGGGCGTCGTAGATGAGGTCCTTGGTCTCCACGTCCTCCACGTAGTTGCGTTTGACCGTGGTCAGGACCTCGGTGAATATCTTCAGGTCTTCGTACTCGCTGTTTTGCGCGCTCACGTCGCCTGTGAGCCTTATGCCCACAAGCGCGCTGGTCAGCACAAGTGCGATTATTGCCGTAATAAGCAGAAAGCGTGTCATTTTATTCATAGTGCGTCAATTCCTCCGGAGATATGGTTAGCGTTTAAGCCATTGCGACGGGTTCAGGGGCTTGCCCTTGTATCTGATCTCGAAGTACAGGGAGGGGTTCTCCGTGATGCCGGAGGTGCCCACCTTGCCCACTGCCGCGTCTTTACTTATTATATCGCCCGTGCGCAGAAAAATCTCGTCCAGGTTCCCGTACAGGGAATGATACCCCGATCCGTGGTTGACTATGACCAGCTGCCCGTAGCCCTCGAACCAGTCCGCGAACACCACCTTGCCCCCGTGCACAGAGGTTGTAATGGCCTCCTCCTCGGCGTCTATGTAGATGCCGTTTCTGAACACCGGGGTGTTGAAGCGGGGGTCCTTCTGCGAGCCGTAGGGTATGGCCACGTTGCCGAGCACCGGCCAGGGGAGCTTGCCCTTGAAGCGCCTGAAGTCACTGCCTTTGTACTGCGAGGACCTCCTCTGCTCTGACTGCCGGATGATCTTCTGCATCCGTGCCGAGGCCTTCCTCAGCTCCCTCAAGAGCCGCGTGTAGGTCACCTTGTCTTTTCGCACGGAGGCCAGCAGGAGTTCCTTCCTGCCCATCTCCCTCTCAAGCGAGAGTTCGGACTTCTGGACCTTCTTCTCCTGCTCCTTATACCTGTCCAGCATGGTGGTGAGCTTGTCCTTCTTGCGCTTGAGCACCGCAAGGTCGGCCTTGTACTGCTCCAGGGCCTTGTGCTCGTTGGCCGAGAGGGCCTCAAGGTACTTCCATCGCCTCATGGCCCCTGCGATGTCGTCGGCCGCGCCCACTGCGAGCAAGAGGTCTCCGTGCTTGCCAAAGCGCTGCATGGCAAGCAGCTTTCTCCTCAGCCAGTTGCGCTTCCTGCTTATGCCCTTTTCAAGGTCAGCGATCTCGAGCTTTGCACGCTCTATCTCGATCAGGGCCTCTTCCATCAGGGAGCGGTATCTGTTGAGGTTGCTCCGCACCTTCTGGAGCTTGCGGTTTGCCAGGTGGATGTGGCTCAGCGTGGCGGTCTCCAGCTTCGCAGCCTCTTCGAGCTTCTCCTGCTTGTCCTCTATCTGGCGCTTGATCTCCTTGTACTTGCTCTTTGCGTCCGTGTACGCGCCCAAGGAGGGCTGCGCAAGGGCCAGCGAGAATATGATGGCAATAAGAAAAGACGCGGCGTGCGCGAAGGGGCCGCCGGGATGCCTATGAAAGCCGCGCATGGGCTAGAACCTTATTCTACCGATGGCGATAAGCGCCCCAATCACGCCGATAACTAGGCCCGCAAGGGGTATGGCCGGGAGCATCTCGATTGGGACCCATATCTCCTTCAGGATCGGGAACTGCGCGGAAAGCCTGAGGTACACAAGCGCGTAGAGCGTCAGGAAGGCGATGAAGCTCATGAGGCCCGCCACCCCCCCGATGACCGCCCCTTCGATGATGAACGGGGCGCGCATGAATCCCTTTGTGGCGCCCAGGAGCTTCATGGTGCCAATCTCATCCTGCTTGCTGTAGAAGAGTATCTTTATGGTCGCGTATGATACGAAGAACCCGGCCACTGCCAGCAGGATGATTATCAAGGCCCCGGCCTTGTCAGTGTACCTGCTTGCCATGGATATGATGCGCAGCAGCTTTGGCGCGTAGTAGGCGTCGTCCACGCCCTCTATCTTCATCACGTCACGCACGAGCCTGCCCACGCCGTCTCCGGACACAGCGCTTCTGGTTACCCCCAGCTCCAGCGTTGGCGGAAGCGGGTTGCCCTCTATGCCCTCAAGCACGTAGTCCGCGTCCCCCAGAGAGAGCCGCAAGTCCGCAAGCCCCTGCTCCCTGGTGATGTACTTGAGCTTCTTCACGGAGGAGTGTTTCTCCACCTGGCTGATTATCGCCTCTATGCGCTCCTCTTCCAGGTCCTCGTTCAGGAACACGGTTATGGAGAACCTCTCGGGCAGCTTTGTGGTGACGGCTTTTATGTTCAGGTAGACCACCGATGCCAGGCTTATGAGGAACAGGCTGGTGGCGATGGTGAGCGTGCACAGCAGGTTCATCCACTTGTCGTGCCACAGGCCCTGGAATGCCGTCTTGAGGGTATAGTTCAAATCCCCTCCTCCAGGGTGATGGCCCCGCCCTCTATGCGGAACACCCTGTAACCGGAGCCCCTGAACAGGTCGCGGTCGTGCGTGGCGTGCAGCACGGTGGTGCCCCTTGCGTTTATCTCCTTGAAGATGCGCACGATGCCCGCCGAGGTGTCAGGGTCCAGGTTTCCGGTGGGCTCGTCAGCAAGCAGGAGAGTGGGCTCGGCTATCAGCGCCCTGGCTATGGCTACCCTCTGCTGCTCGCCGCCCGAGAGCGTAAGGGGCATGGCGTCTGCCTTGTGCCTCAGGTTCACCATCTTGAGTGTTTCGTGCACCTGCACCCTTATGTACTGCTCGTTGTCCTTGCGCACGCGGAGCGTAAGCGCCACGTTCTCGAACACGGTGCGGTTCAGGAGCAGCTTGAAGTCCTGGAATACGATGCCGATCTTCCGGCGGAAGAGGGGGACCTCCACCTCTGGTATCTCCTCCACATCCTCGCCGTCCACGATCACAGCGCCATCTTCCGCCCATTCCTCAAGGGAGATGAGTTTTAGAAGAGTGGTCTTGCCAGCGCCCGATGGCCCGGTGATGTATGCCATCTCACCGCGGCGCACCTCGAAGGATATGTTCTTGAGTATTGGCGGGCTGCCTTCGTCGTATGATTTGGTAACGTTCTCGAACCGGACCACGTGCTATGCCCCGGCCCCGATGATGTATTCGATGATGGTCTCCTCCAAAGTGAGTTCTTTCTGCTCCCCGGGTGCTGCGGCATCCTGTGCCTCTCCGGTGTGTTTTCCGGCCATGAGGTCCTTGATGATGCCCCTGTGCTGGTCCTTCATGCGCTCCAGGACCTTCTCCTTCCAGTCGTCGTCCACCAGCACGTCGGCGTAGCTGATCTTTTCCGAAAGGAGTATCTCGCCCTTGTGGTACAGCAGGGTCGTGAGCACAGGGTTTCGTGCCCCGCCATCCTCCGTCTGGACGTGGTACATTTTGCCCTTGTAGGGCACATTAGTGTTAAACCCGGAATGCATATCATTATATTATAAACATTACAAACCTAAAATTAAACTGACAATTGATTAAATAATGAGGACTTGCGGGCAACACATGAGTGTCAGGCTTGACATTATCATATAAACAAAGTATAATACGTTTATATCAAAGACAGCCTGCGGATTCCGGTATGAAGGCTGTGGAAAGGCGGATTTAAATGTATTTTGCGAGGACGGACGGATGGTATCTTGAGCGGATAATATGGGTGCTGGCGGGTGTTGTGAGCCTTGCCGGGCTTGCCCTTGCACTTTTTGTCAGCAGGTGGGGGTTGATTCTTAATGCCCTTGTGGGTGTAAACTTAATAGTATTCGGCGCGAGCGGATTTTGCCTGATGGCAAACATGCTCCATGCCATGGGGGCCAGGCCCAGGCTTTGCAGGGTATCAAAGGCTCCGGGGAATGAGAGCGCCTGATGGAGAGGACAAGGTTAATGAAACATTGTTGCATGTGTCTGCAGTGCGGCAGGGGATGTGAACTGGCGCTCAATGCATCGGAGGATATCAACAAACAGAACTGCCCCATCTATGGCGGCGATAATATAGTCAAGCACGAGCCCCAGAGCTTTTTCGAGATGCTCTTTGGCGGCGCGGGCAGTACATGAGGGCCCCGTTCCTGTTAAGGCTGGTTCAGCCTTAAAACGATAAAGTTAAAACAACGCCCTGTCTTTAGTAGAGACAGGGCGTTGTTCTTTTTCTAAAAACCCAAAGACCTCTTTTAAAGGGAAAGTCCTTAAACCTTCCCCACCCGCGCTAGTCGTATTTTCTTTACATCCTTCAATCCCCACGGCATAATATGCTGGTTATGAAAACTCTTGAGCTAGAAAGTCTTCTCCATCCAAGAATAGTGAGTCACTGTAAAAAACTTTATGGTGATGGCCACTATAAACCGGCTTCTTCTGAAGCACTTGCGCAAGTTGAAAGAGCATTGAAGGAAAAGTCTGGTTTTTTGACAAGGAAGCCTTTTGGAGTAAAACTGATAAGGAAGTTGTTTGGAAACAGTGAAAATGGAATTAAATTACATGTCCCATTTGGAGAGGATATGCAAAAGGATGCCTGTCAGTATCTATTAGGTGTTTTTTCATATTATCGAAATTATACAGTACACGATGGCAGTAAAATTGATGAGTCTCACTGCATAAAGATTATGATTCTGGCGAGTGATATTATGGATCTTATTGATGTATCAACAAAAAGCATTACTGCGGATGGTGGGTGTGAAGAACTTGTAGAGATAAAACTTTTTCCGAATGTTAAAAAGATAGCTGAGTTATTACGACTTCTGGAAAGTATCCCGATCATAGATGATACTGTTGATGGTTTATTTGAAAGTTTATATTCAAATGGTTTTACCGATAAACAATATGAAGCAATCTTTGATTATGGTCTTGGGGGGTATGTTTTTGAGCCATATGCTTCAAACCAGGATGAGCGCATGTCAGATCCATATCTGCCGGAAGAGATTGGCTGGTTTGAGTTAACGGATTTGGGTAAAAGCATCTTAAAGGAAATTGAAAGTAAGCCTAAAGAAAAACCTTAAAGCGTTCGTCCCATTCGGCGCGTGCCTTGAGCCCAACGGCCTTGTTAATAAATGCATTAGCCTCCTCAAGCCACCGGAGCCTGTCCCTTGGGGACATGTGCGCAAACTCCTCTATCTGCTCAGGCGTGATGGCATGAACAAAATTGTTCCTGTTAAGCTTTGCACGTTTCACTTTTTTTGATTCCATAAGATATTAGAGCATAGCGGGCATGGTGGTGTCTAGAATTTATTATTTATCTGACAAGTCATTGACATTTGAGTTGGTACTGTATGATAATTTAAATATGAAATACCCTGTAGTAATAAACCAGTCCGAATATGGGTTCGATGCCCATTGTCCCGTTCTACCCGGCTGTCACAGTCAGGGGGATACCCTGGAAGAAGCCCTCGAAAATATAAAGGACGCTATCCAGGTTTATCTCAAGACAATTGCGATTGAGACTAAGGATGCCGCTGTCTATCAAGTAGAGGTTTCGGTCTAGAGTGCTCTTTACTGATGTCTCTGCCGCACGGGCAGTAAGAGCATTTAAGAAGGCGGGCTTTAAGGTTATTACCAAGTCAAAGCATATAGGCATGTCCGATGGCACACGCCGCATAACCATTGCTGACCATAAAAGGCTTAACCCTTATACGCTTAAAGCGATAATCAAGGACGCAGGCCTGACAGACGAAGCATTCAAAAAACTCATTTAAGATAATTGTATTTTCTTTACATCCGTCAAGCTCCACGGCATGATAATATGTATATGAGAGATATCTGCTCTTCAGAAAGAAAAACGGGGTGCTGTTCTGGTGCTGTTCAATAGTACGCCTACTCCAGATATTTACGGGCGAACTTGAACCCCACATACGTCCCAACCGCCAAGCCCACAGTGCTCAGTACCAGCGCGGCACCCATCCCGAACTTTTCCCCTATCCACCAGCCCACACTGCTGCCAACAATGGAGCCCAGTATCCACATGAATTTCAGCATGATTATTCCTTTCCTGAAACGCGTGCATCAGAGGATACGTCAAAATAAGCATCATGCAAAATTTCCTGCTCAATTCCTGTCCTATTATGATACAACTATCAGGGCGGAAAGACGTTTGCAAGGTTCTGCCAGCTCACTGATTAGGTAACTTTTTCGAATGGATACTCCCGAGCTAAAGCACAGGGAGTATCCATTTAATAGCCTTTATATATTTTTCTGTGATAAATTAAAGTATGCCGCTATATACATACGAGGCCGCTGAAAAGACAGGCAAAAAGGTCACGGACACCATCGAGTGCGCTTCCGAGGCCGAGGTAAAGGAACGCCTCAGTGAACTGGGCCTCATGCCGCTAGCAATAAAGACCGTCGAGGCCCGCCGGGGGCCCACCTTCTCAAGGGTAAGCTCCAAGGACCTGATGACCTTCACCAGCGAGCTTGCCAACCTTATAGAGAGCGGCCTGCCCCTTGACAGGGCGCTTTATGTGCTGAGCGTGCATTCGGAAAAAGCCGTGATGAGGGAAGTGCTCACAGAGGTGTACAAAGACCTCCAGCGCGGGCAGTCCCTCTCCAACGCGCTCTCGCACCAGAAGGCCTTCCCGAAGATCTACGTGAACATGGTGCGCGCGGGCGAGGCCGGAGGCATACTGGAAGAGGTCCTCCACAGGCTCGCGGGTTTCCTTGAGACCACCGTGGCCTTTAAAGAAGAACTCATCTCTGCGCTGGTATATCCCGCAGTTCTCACCGGCGTTGGCGGCTCTTCCGTGGCCGTGATACTCATTTTCGTGTTACCGCGCTTTGCCGAGATGTTCGATTCCCTGGGCCAGGAGATGCCCGCGCCCACCCGCATGCTCATGGGCCTGAACTCCTTGCTCACCTCCTACTGGTGGCTCGTGCTTATCGTCATGGCGATCGCGGTGCTCCTTGGCCGGTCCTACCTCGTAACGAGCGAGGGCAGGCAGTTCATGGACAATCTGAAACTCCGCATTCCCATTGTCAGGGGGCTGCACAAAAAGGCCATGATAGCCAGGTTCTCGCGCACGCTTGGCACGCTCCTTAAGAGCGGTGTACCAATACTCGAGGCCATAATGGTCTCCAGAGAGGTGGTGGGAAACGAGGTGGTGGCCAACAGGCTTATTGTGCTCGAAGAGGGCGTGAGAAAGGGCCTTGGCGTTGCCGGCCCCCTCAGGGAGTCGGGCGTGTTTCCCTCCATAGTCGTTGAGATGATAGCGGTTGGCGAGGAGGCGGGACGGCTTGACCAGACATTCATCTCCGTGGCCGAGCGCTTCGAGAGCGAGAGCCGCAGCCTTATAAAGCGCTCCATGAGCATTGTGGGGCCTGTGATAATCCTCTTCATGGCAGGCATCGTGGCCCTCATCGTGTTCTCAATGCTGCTTGCGGTATTCTCCATCAATGAAATCCCTATATAGGATACGGGCATGGATGCACAGCATCTACTGCGAAATAAGAGCACTCGAAGTACGACAAGCACTCCTCGGATCGAGTCTTCGACTTCGTGCTTTCTTTCTTGTATCTACTGCACCCCAAGCCCGTATGGGCCTGGATAGTAAGAGTGCGAATAAAAATAACTACCACACCAAAGAAGTATTTGAAGCATTAAAGGAAAAGCATTCATCGATCATTAATTATTCAGGAGCCTGTGTTCAATGAGGGGTTCATTAAAAAGGAATGCGGGCTTCACGCTCGTGGAGCTCCTTGCCGTGCTGTTTATAATCGCGGTATCCACCGCAGTGGTGGGTGTCTCGCTTGGCCGCTCGCTTGATAAGACCCGGCTGAGGCAGGAGGTCACCGGGGTCAGAAACCTGATGGCCCATGCCCGGGACAAGGCGCTTACCGAGCGCAGGCCGGTCACGTTCTTTGTAGAGGCGGAGCAGGGCAGCTACGGCCTCGAAGGCGGAAGGAGGCTTGTCATAGGCAAGGGCCTTTCTTTCAGGGAGGACGTGGAGCTGGTGTTCTTCCCAAAGGGCAACAGCACCGGCGGAGAGGTATATATAAAAGCTCCGGAAGGGAGGGAGTATCGTGTGCTTGTGGACCCGGTCACGGGCGAGGCGCGCCTCGAGAGGCTTTAGCCTTATAGAGGTCATGGCCGCGCTTGCCATCCTGAGCGCGGCCCTTGTGGTCGTGATGCAGCTGTTCTCCTCTTCGCTGAGGACCACGCTCAGGAACGAGGACGCGACCATTTCCATTCTCCACGCGCGCTCCCTTTTGGAAGAGGCCTGCGCCCCGGGACCCGATCCCACCGAGTTCGAGGGGACCATCACGCTGGACGGTGGCCTTGAGGCCATGCGCAGTGTGGTGGCCCTTGAGGTGGAGGAGGGCCCGATGCTCTACGAGATATCCGTGACCATAAACCGCTCCACAGGCGGGGCGCTGAGGCTTGAGTGCACGAGGGCGTTCTATGATGTGCAGCAATAGAAGTAGCAATAGAAACAGCAATAGGGGTTTTACACTGCTTGAGGTCATGCTGGGCCTTGCCATCACCGCGGCGGTTATGGTGATACTGCTTTCCGCGCTCCGCATGGGACACCGCTCTCAGGAGAAGGGGCTTGCGCGCAGCGATCTGGCCCAGCGCATGCGCATAGTCTCTGACAGGCTTGCCTGGATGCTGGGTGGGGCCTACCCCTACCGCTTTCAGGACCCGGATGACGAGAAAGAAAGCTACATACTCTTCAGGGGCTCAGGCGATTCCCTGGAGTTTGTGACCACTTCCGTGGACGTGTACTCCGAGACGCTTGCGGACCTGGCAGGGCTCAAGTTCGTGAGGCTGTATCTTGACGATGATGGTTTCAAGGCCGCGGAGAGGATATTCTTTATGGGTGTGGACGAGGACGATGACGAAGGCGAGGAGGAGTTCGTCTTTGCCCCGCACGTGGAGTCCGTGAGCTTTGAGTACATGGATGTGGACGAGGACACAGGCACCGCGGAGTGGGTGTCTGAGTGGGACACGGAGGAGAACGACTACCTCCCCGCTGTGGTGCGCGTCAGTGTTACGATAATCCATGCGGGCGACATTGTGGAGGTGCCCCCGGTGATGGCGGCCATCAGGATCGGTGGGTCCAGAGGCCTTCTGGTGCCCGGGGAACTCGGCACGGGCGCGGTTGCCAGATAGGTCATAAAGTCTCAGCCCTCTGACAGGGAATGTTTCATAAGGACAGGCACGGGGGCGTTCGCTGTGCCAGGCAGATACGGATAATGATCATAGGGAGGCGCACTTGCACGAGACCGGACACGACGAGGGCCACACGGAGCTGGCTAAAGAGATAAGAAAAACCATGCGCGGTCAGCGGGAGTTTTTCGCAACCGGCGCCACAAGGGACCTTGACTTCAGGCGACATGCCCTTGAGCGGCTTCAGGAGGCGATAAGCTCCGGGGAGAAGTCGCTTGCCGGGGCCGCGCGCGAGGACCTTGGCAAGGGCCGCGCGGAGTTCTTCATGACCGAAGTGGGCCTTGTGCTTGCCGAGATACGCGAGCACCGCAGAAAACTCGCTCGATGGGCGCGGCCCAGAAAGGTGCGCACCTCCTTGCTGCACTTCATAGGCAGAAGTTACGTAACCCGCGAGCCCTACGGACAGTGCCTTGTCATCTCCCCGTGGAATTATCCCATGAACCTCACATTCACCCCCCTTGTGGGGGCGCTTTCCGCCGGCAACACGGTAATTCTAAAACCCTCCTCGCGCGTGCCTGTCCTCTCCAGGGCCATGGCCCGGCTCATACGCGAGTGCTTTCCCCCGGAGCACGTGGCTGTCTTCACGGGCAGCGTTGACGTAAGCAGGGCCCTGCTTGAGGAACGCTTTGACATGATATTCTTCACAGGCAGCACGTCGGCTGGCCGCGAGGTCATGCTAAGCGCGGCCAGGAACCTCACCCCCGTGGTGCTTGAGCTTGGCGGCAAGAGCCCGTGCATCGTGCACAAGGACGCGGACATCAAGGTTGCCGCGCGGAGAATCGCATGGGGCAAGTTCCTGAACGCAGGTCAGACATGTACCGCGCCTGACTACCTCCTGGTGCACAGGGAGGTAAAGGAGCCCCTCATTGAGGCCCTGGCCGCGGAGGTGCTCAGGTCTTTTGGCCCCGAGCCGAAGGAGAGCAAGGAGTTGCCGCGCATCGTGGACGCTCGCCACGTGGAGAGGCTTGAGCGCCTCATGAGCGGCGCCGGGCGCGTGCGGTTCCTTGGCGAGACGGACGTGCAGCAGAGGTACGTTGCGCCCACCGTTATAGACGACGTGGACCCCTCGCACCCGATAATGAACGAGGAGGTCTTCGGCCCCGTGCTTCCGGTCATCGCGTACGATGAACTGGGAAAGCCGTTTTCCATAATCAGGGAACGCCCGAAACCCCTTGCCCTGTACCTTTTCAGCAGGGACCACGCCCTCAAGGAGCGTGTGCTCCGCGAGCTGCCGTCGGGCGGGTTCGTGTTCAACGACACCCTTGTGCACTTTGCCTCCTGCACACTGCCCTTTGGCGGGGTTGGCGACTCAGGCATGGGCATGTACCACGGCAGGTACGGTTTCGAGGCCTTCTCGCACCCCCGCGCGATAATGGAGCGCTCCACCTCCATCGACTTGCCGGTCAGGTACTACCCGCTTAAGAGGAAGCTCTGGCTGCTGAGGCTGTTCTACAGGCTGGCAGACTATTTGAAATGGTAGGGCTGAAATGGTAGGGCTCAAATGGTAGGGTATAATATCCGATGGGCACACAGCCTTTTTGCCGGATGAGGAACGCTCCATGAAGGTCCATGTGGCCGATACCTCCGTGCTTGCGCGCACCATGATGCGCCGCAAGCAGAAGGACCGTGTGCGGCACGGGGTGGACCTTGGCAAGGTGCTCGGGGAGATAGTGTCCTGGGCCGAGAGGTTCGTGCCTTCCGAGAGCGGCTCCGTGCTCCTTGACGACCCGGTGCTCAAGTGGCAGGAAAAGGAAAATGGCAGGCTCTTCTTTGCGGCATGCTTTGGGGATAAGGCCGATGAACTCGTGGGCACGAGCATCTCGGTCAACGAAGGCATTGCCGGTCAGACCTACTCCTCCGGCAAGCCTTACATAAGCGAGGACGTAAGCGAGGACGAGACCTTCCTGCAAAGTGTGGACAGGCGTACAAGCTACAGGAGCATCTCCATCATCGCCGCTCCCATCAAGATACAGAACGCTGTCATTGGAGTGGTGGAGCTGATAAACTGCAAGGGCCGCACCAACTACGAAAGCAACGACCTGATGCTGCTTGAGGTCTTTGCGGGTTACACGGCCAACCTGATGGAGAACTCCCTTGCCGCCCGTGAGTTCGAGGAACTCTCGAAGATCGACAACCTCACAGGGCTCTACAACGACAGGTACTTTTTCGTGAGGCTCGAGCGCGAGGTGGAGCGCGTGAGGGAGGGCGGCGGAGACACCTCATTGATATTTTTCGACCTCGACCGGTTCAAGGAGGTAAACGATACCCACGGCCACCTCGCGGGAAGCGCTGTGCTGTGGGAGGTGGCGGAGATAGTGCGCGAGCAGCTTGTGGACATAGTGGCCGAGCCCGTGCGCTACGGCGGCGACGAGTACGCGGTGATCCTCCCGCAGACTGGCTTGGATGTGGCGGCGGAATACGCAGAGCGCATAAGGGCCGGCATAGAGGGCGCGGTGTTCCTTGAGAGTAGCGTCCGCCCTGACGAGGACCCGATCCGGTTAAGCGGCGTCATCACCGCAAGCGTGGGTGTTGCCTCGCAGAGCAGGAGCGTCCCCCCAACCGGAAATCCCCGGGTGCAGGCCGAGGCGCTTTTGAGGGCCGCGGACAAAGCCATGTACAGGGCCAAGGAGCTTGGCAAGAACATGGTGCAAATAGCTGAATGATCCTTGCCTGCTTTTGCGCCGTTTTACGCATCCAGGGATAATGGATATTCAGAGGGCAGTAAGAGTTTTTATTTTTAGTTATAATATGTCTTTATGTTTTTAGTTATAATAGGTCTTTGTGATGGATGGAAGGTACGATAAGCTGGCAATAGCAATAGTATGGAGGAGAAGATAATGAAAAAGATCGTGATGATTCTTGTTGCTGCACTTCTTGTGACAATGGTTCCCGCTGCTTCCTGGGCCATAGGGGTAGAGGGGGCGGTGGGAATGTGGAAGCAGACCCCCTCTGGACAGCTCCAGTACGAAGGCGACATGCTCGACATAGGCGAGGACCTCGGTGTAAACGACGACGAGCTCCGCATGACCGCCCGCCTGAAGCTTGACATGCCGGGGCCCATCCCCAACGTATACCTCATGGCCACCAAGATGGACTTCAGCGGGGCGAGCACACAGGACTTCACCTACGGCTCGTACGATTACACCCTCAACACCACAACCGACCTTGTACTGGACCACTATGACATAGCCCTCTACTACGGCGTACCCTTTCTGAGCACCCTCTCGGCCGACAAGCTGAACCTGGAGGCAGGTCTTAACATACGCATGCTGGACCTCAGCGCCAAGATTGAGGACACAGACAATCACATGGAGGAGCAGTCCCTCACGGTCGCTATCCCCATGATCTATGCCGGCCTGCAGATACGCCCCACCGATGAGTTCAGCTTCGAGTTCGAAGGGCGCGGCATCTCCTACAGCGGCAACAATTACTACGACGCCATCGCGCGCGTGAAGATCAAGCCCATGGGGCCCGTGTTCATTGCCGGAGGGTACCGCTACGAGAGCATCAAGGTGGATGAGGACGATATCTTTGTTGATATGGTCTTTGAGGGGCCATTTGTGGAGGCCGGGTTCGAGTTCTGATCCAAAACGCCACGCCCCTGTTGTGTAAAAGGGACACAGTCGGTATGTTTGCGCGGATTTTCTTTTACGCCTGAATAGCCCGCAAATCCAGTGCTGGAGCGTCTTTGTGGGGTTTCAGTTGGTCAGCCTAAAGTTTGGCAAGAAAATTGCTTGCATTTGCTATGTTATTTTTTGCTTGCTCATTGACAGTCGGTTTGTTTAAAATGAGGGCGTCGGTAGATGGGCTCGGAGTGTCAGTGGGGCCTGACAGAGCCCAATCCTACTGAAATTATTAAAGACTTGACAAAAAAACGGGTAAATGCTATAAATGTATGAACCTTATAAAGAGGGCAAGCCTTCTTAATCGATACATTCGTTTCCGCCCGACGGGCGACCTACAAGGAAGGATGGGAGGTGGTATGCGAGGGGCTTCCGAAAGAACACGCGGTTTTTTTGGAAAGAAACATCCGTCAGTAGGCGGACATTAAATCGAGGTTGGCTGGGCCAACCGATATAAGTGAAAAAAAGGAGGATCAGTACATTGAAGAAACTTCTTGCTTTAATGGTTGCCATGATTATGGTCTTTGGCCTTGCCAGCTTTGCTGTAGCCGAGATCGAACTCAGCGGTGACGCCCGTTTAAGGGGCACAATGATTGACAACCCGGATTACGACAGTGACACAGATGACAGCAGCAGGTGGTATGACAGCAGAATCCGTCTCAACGTCACCGGCACCAACGACGACGGCGCAGGCGTGAAACTCCGCTTCACCGCCCGTGAGAACAACTGGGACGGCGCAGACGGAAACACCATCCGTTTTGATGGCGACGACTACGCATATATCTTCGTTCCCGTTTCAGACGACTGGACCCTCTCCGGCGGCTTCATGCCCGCTAACTGGGGCCACAAGTTCTGGAGCTGGGGCTCTGCAAATGCAAGGCTCAAGGTCACTGGCAAGCTCGACGTAGCCACGGTCGGCGCATTTACCCAGAAGGTTAATGATACCTTCGGCGAAGACGATCTTAATGACTACGACGTAAACGCGCTCTTCGGTATCACCCAGCTTGGCGAGTTCAAGGTCGGCGGTATCCTCGTGATGGGTAAGGACGATACCACCACCACCCCTGATGTGTCCACCACGGTCACCTCCACCCTCTACACCACCCCTGGTGAGTGTGCGAATGCTGGCGGCACATGGAAAGGCGGCGCAGGCGGCTCTTGCAAGATTACCACGACCATACCTGGTACTGATGGCGGCGACGGCGACGGCGGCATGAAGATCGACCTGTTCTTCCAGGGCAAACTCGGCGACATCACTGTCCTTGGTGAAGTTGCGCAGAACGGCGGCGACCTCTACGACAGCTCTTCCGAAGATGCCAAGCTTGGCGGATTCGTGGCAGCCGCAATGGAGCTGGATACATTAAAGGTCTCCGGCGCATTTGCCATGACCTCTAACGGCTACACAGCCACCAAGTACTTCGCGCCCACCGTGCTTATCGGTTCGGCTCAGCCCACCGCCCAGTTCGACCTCGGCGAGTGCGGAGCAACTGGCTTATCGGCCTACGGCCTGACCTGCGACACGATGGCTCTCGTTCTTAACGTAGACACCAAGCTTTCCGACGAGATGGGTGTTGGCGTGACCGTCGCATATGCCACGCTCGCAGGTTATGGCTCGCTTAACGCAGCCGGTGCAGCCGAATGGGGTGCGACCGAGGGCGATGACTTTGCAGATCTTGACTTCGAGATCACCTGGATCGAAGTCGATGCCAAGTTCTCCTACGCCCTTGGCGAAGCTACCACCTACACCGCGAAGCTAGGTTATGCCATGCCTGATGGCGAGGAAATGGGTGTGGACATGGAGCTGGATCCTGTCTACGCTATCGGCCACGGCATCAGCCTCAAGTTCTAAAGAAGTTTAGGTAAGACTTTACACGGGCCGGTCAGGTTATTATCTGACCGGCCCGTTTCTTTCCCCACGGCTCTGGTTCACAGCATCTACTGCATCATAAGCCGCTCGAAGTACGACAAGTACTCCTTCGCGTCT
>DAOWET010000085.1 GCA_030638335.1 Nitrospirota bacterium | reverse complement strand
GGTGCTGCACCAGGTATACAAGGGCAGAAACGTGGACTCCTCCATTGCCGAGGCGGTGCAAGCCACTGAGGGAGAGGTGCTTATGTATGATGGCAAGCCCATAATCGCCTACTACCATTCAACCACCGACGGCATGACCGAGGTCCCGGAGGAGGTCTTCGGGAGGCAGAGGTTCCCGTATCTGCTGAGCGTGCCCGCAAGCGGCAAGCTCTCTCCCATGGCGCTCTGGACAAGGAGCGTGCCTCTGAGGGAGGTGGCCCTGGCCCTTGGCGTGCAGGAGGTCTCGGCCCTCACGCCCGTGTCTTTCACCTCAACGGGCAGGGTGGACTACCTGTCCTATGTCACCGACAAGGGGGCCGGGTTCGTGCGCGCAAAGGACCTCAGGAGGATCATGGGTTGGAAGCGCCTGCCGAGCACGGACTTCGCTGTGGAGATATCAGGGGGAAACGCAGTGCTTAGGGGGAGCGGTTTCGGCCACGGCGTTGGCCTGAGCCAGTGGAGCGCGCTTGAGATGGCCCTTGCCGGAAGCAGCTATACAGAGATACTTTCCCATTTTTATCCTGGCACGGAACTTACGCTTCATGAAGGTATCTGATTTCGACTTTTCAATGCCCGAGCGTCTTGTGGCAACGGAGCCCGCGCCCGGGCGTGATTCCTCAAGGCTTATGGTCCTGAACGGGGGCGCCTCCCCGGAGCACAGGGAGTTCCCTGACATACTTGAGTACCTGCACCCGGGGGACATGCTCCTTTTAAACGACACCAAGGTGCTGCCCTACCGCCTGCATGGCAGAAAACCCACGGGCGGCGCTGTTGAGCTTCTGCTGGTGCGCGATATTTCTCAGGACGGCTCGGGCAAGCACTGGGAGGTGCTCTCAAAGGGGAGCTACACCGGTACGCTTGAGTTCACGGGGCCGCTCTGGGCCAATGTCACCGACGGGGCCGTTGCGGAACTCGAATACGAAGGAGAGCTTGAGGCGGTGCTTGACTCATGCGGGGAGATGCCGCTGCCGCCTTATATCAAGCGGCGCGCGGATGAGCGCGACCGCAAGTGGTACCAGACCGTGTACGCCAGAAGGCCCGGCTCCATCGCAGCGCCCACCGCGGGCCTGCATTTTACCGAAAGGGTACTTGAGGGCCTCCGGGAGAAGGGAGTGCTTGTGCGGGAGCTCACCTTGCACGTAGGTGTTGGCACGTTCCTGCCCATACGCTCCGAGCTTGTGGAGGAGCACGGGATGGAGCCTGAGAGGTTTGAGATACAAAGGGCGCTGGCGTTAGAGATAAACGCGCTTCCCGGCAGGCTCATAACGGTGGGCACCACTGCCACCCGTGCGGTGGAGGGCTATTTCTCAGGCAACTACGAGCCCTGGGGCGAGGACGACGACACTGTGCGTGGGAGCACTGACATATTCATCCACCCGGGCTACGAGTTCCGCGCGGTGCAGGGCATTCTGACGAACTTCCACCTGCCGCGGTCCACCCCCCTGATGCTGGCCTCGGCCTTCTGCGGAAGGCGTCGCCTGCTCTCGGCGTACAGCGCGGCCGTGGACAGGGATTACAGGTTTTTCTCCTATGGGGATGCAATGCTTCTTCTTAAGGGTATATAATTACATACAAAGTGGAAAACAATACGCCGGATAAGACAGACAAGCCCCGCAGGGGCATACGCATACCGGGCGGGGCCAGGACAGTGGCCCTTGCCATATTGGTGCTGGCCACCTCGGGGAGTTTTGCCCTGGGGTTCTTTGTGGGCAGGTCACAGGCGCCCGTAAAAACGGTTATAAAGGAAGTGAAGGTTCCTGTGAGCCGGCCCGCTCCCGCTATCGCGCCAAAGCCCGAGATAGAGGTGGTCAAGGCAGCGCCCAAGCCCCCTGTTGAGCTCATGACCGCGCCCAAGCCTTCGCCCCCAAAGCGCATCAAGAAGAAGACGAAGCCTCCGGAGCCAGAGCCCGTGAAGAAGGAACCAGCCGCACCCACCGGCAAAGAGCACTACAGCGTCCAGGTGGGTGCCTTTGAGACACTTATTGACGCTGAAAAGCTCCGCAAGAAGTTCGAGTCCAAGGGCTACGAGTCCTTTGTGATGAGATACGCCGAACCTGGGCAGAGGGCCGTGTTCAAGGTGCGGGTGGGTGATTTCATGGACCCGGATGCCGCCCGCCTGCTGTCCGTGAAGCTCAAGAGCATAGAGGGCATATCCGCTTTTGTCGTAAGGAACAATTGACCCGGCTGCCTATGCTTATGTATACCGGGACCAGAGCCGCACGGGCAGAGGGCTGAACATGGCCTCCACAGTGAACTTCGAGATGGAGCTGGACCAGGAGCATGACCTGCCCTATCTTGCCGCCGACCTTGAGCAGAGCCTCCGCCTCATCGAGCGCACGCTGGGCATAGACGCCAGCTTCCGGGGGCACAAGGTGATGTTCAAGGGTGAGCAGGCCTTTGTGGACAAGGCGGTTGAGCTGCTGCTGGACCTCCGCGACATACGAAGCGAGGGATATAACGTCTACCCCGACGACCTCAGGAGCATGCTTGAGCTTATAAAGGGCGGAGGAGACCTCACGCTCAAGGAGCTCATGAGCCAGCACGTTGCGGTCTCCAAGAAAAAACGTCTCATCGCCCCCAGGAACCGCTCGCAGATGGAGTACATCAAGGCCATCCGGGACAAGGACATGGTTTTTGGCATAGGCCCCGCAGGCACCGGCAAGACCTACATAGCCATGGCCATGGCGGTAAACGCCCTGCTTACCAAGCAGGTAAGCCGCGTCATACTGGCAAGGCCCGCGGTGGAGGCGGGCGAGAAGCTGGGTTTCCTGCCGGGCGACATGATAGAGAAGGTAAGCCCCTACCTGCGCCCTCTCTACGACGCCCTCTATGACATGGTGGAGGTGGAAAAGGCCAACAGGCTCATAGATCGGGGCGTTATAGAGGTGGCCCCGCTTGCCTTTATGAGGGGCAGGACATTGAACGACGCATTCATCGTGCTTGACGAGGCACAGAACACCACCCACGAGCAGATGAAGATGTACCTCACCCGGCTTGGATACAGCTCCAAGACCGTTATCACCGGCGACATCACGCAGATCGACCTGCCCCAGGGCAAGGCATCCGGGCTGGTTGAGGCCGAGCGTATTTTGTCAAGTGTGGAGGGGGTAGGGGTTGTTTACTTTACGGGCCATGATGTGGTAAGACATAAGCTTGTA
The DNA here is from genome assembly GCA_030638335.1 of Nitrospirota bacterium. GTDB lineage: Bacteria > Nitrospirota > Thermodesulfovibrionia > Thermodesulfovibrionales > JdFR-86 > DAOWET01. The sequence goes on along the minus strand of DAOWET010000085.1, from coordinate 19,472 downwards.
AAGGATATTATCAGGGCATATGACCGGCATGAAAGACGCGCAGAAAAATAAAGAGAAGTCCGAGAGCAGACCGCAGAGGACCATAACCCCTGAGGCCTTCCAGGACCACGTGGCCCTTATATTCATATCCCTGGCCACGGCGGCCCTGATCTGCGATTTGAGCGGCATCGAGCACTTTGTCGGGAGCTTTCTGCTAACCGGACTGCTCTTCTACATAGTCTACCGGGACATCCTCCGCTACAAGCCCCACTACCTCTACAAGCGGCGCCTCATGCTCCTGCTGGGGTTCATGATAGTGCTCACCGTCGGTTTGGGGAGGCTTAGCGAGGTGGCTTTTGAGAGCATGGTCAGGGGGTTCCAGATTGATGTGGGGGATACTGTCAGGTTCGGCCTGCCCATTCCCTCAGGGGCGATGCTCATCATGCTTCTCTTTGATTTCCACACGGCAATTGTCAGCTCCGTGGTGCTTGCCCTGATTGCCGGATTGTGGCAGGGAGACCCTTCCTATACTGTATACGTTTTTGTGAGTTGCCTGACCGCGGCCTTTACGATAATAGGCTGCCGCAAGAGAACGGCCATCCTCCGCAGCGGCGTATTCGTTTTTATAGCCAACATCATAGGCGTTGTGACCGTCATGATGTTCAACGGGGAACTGCTTACGCCCGAGGCGTCCTATGCCATTGTGTTCGCCTTCATATCCGCGGTGACGGTGGTGGCCATAGTCTCTCTTTTACTGCCCGTGATCGAGAGCGTGTTCAAGGTGACTACGGACATATCCCTGCTTGAGCTTCTGGACCTGGACCACCCGCTGATGAAGAACCTCATGATCGCGGCCCCCGGCACGTACCACCACAGCATAATCGTGGGCAACCTTGTGGAGGCCTGCTCGGAGCTGGTGGGCATAAACCCCCTGCTTGCCAGGGTGGGTGCGTACTACCACGATATCGGGAAGTCCAAGATGCCTGAGTATTTCATCGAGAACAAGTCCATTGGCGCAAGCAAACACGAAAAGCTCACGCCCCACATGTCGTCCATAGTGCTCATCTCCCATGTGAAGGAGGGTGTGGATCTTGCGCGCCAGCACAATCTGCCCGAAGATGTGGTGGACATAATCGAACAGCACCACGGCAACACCCTTATCACTTATTTCTACGAAAAGGCCAAGGAGGCCCCCAACGGGGAATCCCTCTCTGAGGACGTGTACCGATACCCCGGGCCAAAGCCCCAGACCCGCACAGCAGCGCTCATCATGATGGCCGACGCGGTGGAGGCCTCATCCAGGGTGCTAAACGACCCCACTCCCGCTCGGATCACCGCTTTGGTGGACAAGATCATCAACCATATTTTCCTGGCCGGTCAACTGGAGGAATGCGAGCTCACCCTCAAGGACATCCGGGAGATCAAGTCCCGCTTCACCTACATTCTCAACGGCATTCTCCACAGGCGCATTGACTACCCCGGGTTCAACTTCAACGGTAAAGGAGATAAAGGTGCTGGTGAGAGCAAGCAGCAGGCAGGCAAAGAGAAGGCCTGGCCTCAAGAGGATACGGAAAGACTGCCTCAGAATCCTTACGTCCCTGGGCGTTGACCCCCTGGCCGAACTGGACGTCTCTGTCGCAGGGCCCACCGAGATGCGCAGGCTCAACAGGACCTACCGCGGTGTTGACCGCACCACGGACGTGCTCTCCTTCCCCATGCATGCTCTTGGCGGCAAGCCCCCCTTCAGCCCTCCAAAGGGCGCCCGCGACTTTCTGCTCGGGGACATCGTGCTTGACGCTGAGCGTGTGAGCAGGCAGGCACAGGAGGCTGGACACTCCGCTCAAAGGGAATACAGAGCACTGCTCATACACGGGATACTCCACCTGCTTGGCTATGATCACGAGACAGGGCCCGGCACCGAGCGCACCATGCGGCTAAGGGAGCAGGCGCTGCTTAAGATGCTGGAGGGAAGCCACAATTCCTGATTCGCCCATCTACTGCGTAATAAGCCGCTCGGGGTCATGGACCCCCTTCAATTTGGTGTTACGCACTATAGAAGGGCAATTAAGTCCAGCCCGTGGCTGGTCGCGTCTTCTTACTTGTAATATGAACGAATCAGAAACTGTGGGGTGTACAGTTCCTGATTCGCCATATCTGTAGCACCATAAGCCGCTTGAGTCGTACGGATGTGCCGGCTTCTGGTTTGTGGTGTCCTGATAAAAGTTGGTTAGCCCTTTGCCCTCAGTACCGCGTCCACCTCGCGGGCGAAGGTTATTGCCTTGAAGGGTTTTTTGATGAAGGTGTTGAAGATCTCCCTGTCCACACCATCCCCCTCCGGCGGGTAACCGCTTACGGCGATGATGTCCATCCCGGGTTTTTGCTCCCTGATGCCCTGTGCCATCTGGATGCCGTTCATCCCGGGCATTACAAGGTCGGTGACCACAAGCGCGATATCTTCGGCATGGCCGCCAAAGAGCCTGAGCCCTTCCTCACCGTCTCCCCCCTCGATGCAGGTATGCCCCATCTCCTCAAGCACGGTCACCATAAGGCCCCGCACCACCGCGTCGTCCTCCACAACAAGGATGGTCCTGTTCTCGCTTCTGGGGAACTCTCCGGAGTCGGAGGTCTCGCCCGCCGCAACGCCTCTGTCGAGGACCTGCGGCAGGTAGATGGAGAAGGTGGCCCCGTGTCCGGATTCCGAGTCCACCTTTATGTGTCCACCGTGCTGCTTTACTATGCCATAGACCTGCGAAAGGCCCAGCCCAGTGCCCTTGCCGGGGTTCTTTGTGGTGAAGAAGGGGTCGAAGATATGCTTGCACAGGTCCTCCTGTATGCCCCCGCCGCTGTCGGTGATACTCAGAAGGACCCAACGGCCATCGGGCATATCCGGCAGCGGAGGGGCGCTGCCTTCCCTGGATGAGCTGTCGGTGGTAATGTTGGATATGCCAAAGACAAGCCTCCCTCCATCGGGCATCGCGTCGCGGGCGTTCACCGCAAGGTTGGCAAACACCTGCTGCAGCTTTGTCTTGTCCGCAAGCACGGTGTGGTCCTCCTCCGAAGACTCCACGCTGACCTTGATGCTTGCCGGTAGGATACGGTCTAAAAACCTGATGAAGTCCCTGACAGCGCCAGTCAGGTCGATGGGCTTCCTCTCGTCCATGGAGGCCCTGCTGAAATCCAGTATCTGGCCTATCAGGTCCGTGCCGCGCTGACCGCTTTCGTTTATGGCCCTTAGCTGCCTCTGAACGTCCATGGAATTCCCGGTCTCTGACATGAGCATCTCTGAGAAACCCACCACGCAGGTCAGTATGTTGCTGAAATCGTGGGCAATGCCCGAGGCAAGCTGTCCCACGGCCGCAAGCCTCTCGTGCGTTTGCGCCCACTGTCTCAGTTCCCGCTCCTCAGTGACGTCCTTAAGGAGCACGACAGTGCCGCTCACTCCCCGCTCCCCCCTTATGGTTTGTGCCGCTACCTCGTATACGACAGTGCGTTCGTTGGCGCCGGTGGAGGTGATCTCATGCCTTGTGAAGTGGGGAGGGGAGATGAGGAAATCAGAAAGCGGCCTGTCCGCAAGAGTGGTAAGCCTGTCGCCTGCCACGGCGCCGGAGAGGCCCTCCAGGTAGCCCTTGCCCAGGGGGTTTGCGAGCACTATCCGGTGCTCGTCGTCCAGCAGGGCAATACCCACCGGAATGTGGTTTACAAGGGTGTCAAGGGTCGAGTACAGGCGTTTGGCCTCATTTTCGGAGTTGCGGCTTACGGTTATGTCCAGTATTACGCCGTCGATGTAAGTGGCAACCCCTTCCTCCAGCACGGGCCGTCCGCGCTCGAGGAAATGGCGGGTCTCTCCGGAGGCATGCGTAAAACGGTATTCCACCTCAAAGGTGCGGTCTTCCTCAATGGCCTGGCGCACCTGTGTGCGTACCCTCTGCCGGTCCTCTTTCGGCACGCGGTTCCAGTACTTCTGGAAACCCTCCTCAGGGGACAGGATGTCATAGGAGAAACCGGTCATGGTGCGCACTGCCTCGTTGAAGAAGAGCACATGTTTCTTTTCGCCAAGGGCGAGGCGGTAGACGATGCCCGGGAGGTTTAGCGCAAGGGTGCGGTAGGAGTGCTCGCTGCGCTTTAGTTCGTCAGTGCGTTCGTCCACGTGCTGCTCCAGCTGTTCGTGTGATTGCTTGAGCCGGAGCTCTTCCTCCTGGCGGAGGGCTATCTCTCTCTCAAGAGGGTTAAGTGCCACCACGCGCTGGGTGTACCACAGGGCAAGCCCCATGATGAATACAAAGAATATGCTGCCTGCCACAAGGCGGGTGTTGATGTCCGAAACTGTGCGGTTTAAGATCGAGAAGTCCCCTTCCACCACTATCCTTGCTATGGGCTCCTGGCCCTGCAAAATGGTATGTTCCAGTCTGTAAGGTATCTTTGCCGGCTCTGCAGATCGGTAATCGGATATGACGAAGCCGTTTGGGGCGATGGCCTGCGCGCTTGTGATCTCCTCGTGCTCCTGGCCCCACTTCACAAGCACCTGCGAGATATTGGCGTAGTTGTTGCTCAGTATGTCCGAGTGCATGACCGAGGCTATGATCTGTATCTCCTGTTGGGTGTGGTGGGTGGATATCTCCCGGAGGACGTTTTTCTGCTGGGAGATGACCACGGCATCCATGAGCACCAGGAACAGGGCAAGGACGGTTGCAAAGGCTATGATCGCCCTAGTTTGCCGGTATTGCATCTACTTCGAAGGCCCCTATCGCCTCCAGTGTTCTCATCATGTGCCTGAGGTTGTCGTAATCATGGTCAGAGGCAGGCACAAGGCCTGTGATACTGCTCTTGACAGGCAAGAGTACCGGTCCGCCCACCTTGAAGGAGTTCAGGTCAAGAAATGCCTCCCGTATGCGGATGACCATCTCCGTGGGAAGCTTGTGGCTGGCCACGAACAGGTGTTCGGCCACCTGCGGGGTGCGTGCCACGGACTTCAACCCCATATACTCGTACTCCTTGAAGACCTCCTGCTTGACCGCGCCCGCGTCGAACTTGCCGTAGAGGACCCCCATGGCCACGTTTTCGTGGTTGGTGAGGAACCTGTACCTTTTCAGGGCCTCCACCGGGACCCCGGACTCGAACATCATGAACCTGGGGACTATATGGCTCATGGTGGACTGTATGTCGCCAAATGCGAAGCTCTTGCCGATGAGGTCCGTGATCCGCCTGATCCCGCTGCCCTTTCTTGCTATGATCACCCCGCGGAAGGTTGATTTCCCATCCACCTGTAACGTTGCTATAAGGGGTATGATCGCCCCGTAGCGCTCTGTCATCCTCACATAGGAGGCAGGGCCCATAAAGGCGATGTCCGCATGGCCCCGCCCGACAATGTTGATGTGCTCGCTGTAGTTTGGGGAGATCCTGATGGTCACCAGTCTGCCCAGTTTTTCGGTCAGGTAAACGGCCAGCGGGGTGAACCTGTTGTATATCTCGGCCGGGGTAAGGTAGGGGTGAATGGCCAGAATAAGGTCGCGGTTTTCCTCGTATGCCTTCCTGTCCGCGGCCTGGTCGGCAAAGGCCATGGACGCCGGGAGCATGAGCATAAGTGAAAGTATTACTATGAGCGCAAACCAGCCAGATGGTCTCAAGTGCCTGCCTCCTGTTTTTCCCCCGTGGTGTGCTGCATGTTTCTATATTATAGATTATAACGGATTTTACGCATAAGTCTATTTTAAATCGCGCAATGCCCACAATACTTTAGGTGTGGTATCTAAAAAAAAGACCCCTGACATCCGGTAGGTATGCCAGGGGTCTTTTAGATTTCAGATGTTATGCAATCTACTCAATAATGCTCATCCTGTTGCCGCTTATGGAGATGCGGTCCAGGGTCTTGCCATCCCGGGTTATGGTGGCCTCCTGATGGCAGCCCAAGTCCTGTATCTCCACATGGAACCCGCTTTGACCCGAATACTTGCCATAGGCCCCGGTCACCTGGAGCTTCAGGGCATCCACATCCACAGGGCCCTGGCTTGTGCCGCATCCGCCTCCGGCCCCGCATCCGCCGGAACTCCCTGTGCCAGATGAGCCAGATGAGCAACCGCCTGAGCCGCAACCGCTGCTTGACGTGCTCGGTCCCTGCCCAGAGCCCTGCTTCAACTGCTGGCCCTGGTCGCTTGAGGCGTTAGCGGGGCTGGAATCGAACATGCCAGCCCTGAAGCCTATGGCGCCTGCAAGGATCATGAGCGCCACTGCAATGGCCGCGATATTGATGCGTGCCATGAGGTTTGGCCCTTCCTGCTCAACCTCATCAAGGGCCTCTTCCTCCACGGGCTCTTCCATATGAATTTCTTCGTTGTTTAGCTCTTCGTTTTCATGTTCCATGTTGTTTAAAAAAAAACCCCTTTAGCGTTTTATGTCTGATTCCACGAGCCCGTCAAGCAGCCTTACTGTGCGCCCGGTGCGCGATGAAAGCTCGGGGTTGTGGGTTACTATTATAACAGTCTCGCCGGCCCGGTTCAGTCCCTCAAACAGGTCGAACACGTCAGCACCGGTCTTTGTGTCAAGGTTCCCGGTGGGCTCGTCCGCAAGTATTATGGGAGGGGCGTTGACCAGGGCGCGCGCGATGGCCACCCTCTGCTGCTGTCCGCCCGAGAGCTCCGAGGGAAGGTTCGCGGCCTTGTCAGAGAGCCCCACGCGCTCCAGGCTGTCAAGCGCCATCTCCCGCATCTCGGAGTCCGTGCGCTTTGTTATCGTAAGCGGCAGCATCACGTTCTCAAGCGCTGAGAGGTAGGGCATGAGGTGGAACTGCTGGAAGACAAAGCCTATGTACTCCCTGCGGAAATCCGCCTGGCTTTCAATGGGGAGCGCGTAGATGTCTATGCCGTCCACCACTATGCGCCCCTCTGTGGGCGGGGCGATGCCCCCCAGGATGCTCAGGAGCGTGGATTTCCCGCTTCCGCTCTCGCCCGTGATGGCCAGGAACTCGCCTTTTTCCACTGAGATGTCCACGCCCTTCAGGGCAAGAAAACCCGTGCTCTTGGTGTTGTAGTGCTTTGTGACGCCCTCTATGCTTAAGAGTGTGTCCTCAGCCGTCATGTCCTGAGGCTTGCCGGTCTTCATGTCCTCATGTATCGTAGCAGTTGCCATTTAGTTGCCACCTTCCTATATGTACCTGAGCGCTTCTATGGGCTCAAGCCTGGATGCCTTCACGGCAGGGTATATGCTGCTTGCCATGCCTATGAACAGCGCAAGCCCGGCTGAGAGCCCGAGCATCACGGGGTCAAAGGACAGCCCTGCGGCCTCCGTAAGCCCCGGGGCCAGCACCGCTGTGGAGAGCGAGCCCAGGACCCACCCCATGAGCCCCGCGGCAAGGCTTACCGCAAAGGCTTCGGTAAGTATCACAAACATGATGTGCCCCTGCCTGAACCCGATGGCCCGGAGAACTCCGATCTCCTTTGTGCGCTCGTTCACGCTGGAGAGCATGGAGACGAACACGATAAGCGAGCCGATCAGAAGCACCACTATGGACACGGCCACCGAGAAACGGATGACCTGCTCCACGGTCTGCATCTTAAGCGTCATGGCCTGCCTCACGGCCGATACCTTTGCGTGGGGGAGCTTGGCGCTGATCTGCGCGACAATGTCGTCAATGGGACAGTCCGCGCAGAGAGCGCTTACCTCTATCAGGCTGATGCGGCCTTCTTTGCCAAGCAGCCTTTGGGCCTCAGGCAGGGCCATGAAGATCGCAAAATCGTCCTGGGAGGCGTTCTCCCTTAAAACTCCTGCGACATTGAACTCCTCCTGGCCAATTTTTATAGAACTGCCCGCGTCAAGTTTGAGTGTCCGGGCCGCAGTGTGGCCGACCACAATGTCCTTTGGCCCAGAGGCGGGGCTGTCGATGTAGCCGCCCACCGCGTTTTCCTGCGTATCCGTGAGACGCCACCAGCGCTTGATGCGGAACTCCTCATTGAAGTCCACGCCCACTATCAACACTGAGCGCTCTCCGGATTTGGCCGCGCCCATTATTTTTGGGGCCACGGCGCTTATGTTGCGTTTGTTCTCTATGGAGGTTATGGCCTCCGCGTCCTTTGCTGAAAGCTCCTCCTGGTTATAGGAGGCGTCGGCCACCGTGACCCCGCCGTAGCTCAAGGAGAGGTTATCGCTTCTGGGGGAGATTATTATGTTGGCCCCGTACTCGTCGAGCTTGCGCTCCACGTCGGCCTGCATGCGGTGGGTTATGCCGAGCATGGCCACCACCATGGCTACCCCTATGGTGAGGCCCGCGCCCAGCAGTATGGTCTTGCCCATGCGGCGGCGCAGGTTTCCAAGCGAGATATGGTATAGCTTCATCCTAGAAGTACCACCCGCCCTGCTCGATGTCAGTGGCCTTGATCACGAGGGTGTTGCCGTCAACCGTGCGGCCAAGGGGTGCGGGGTTGCACCCGCCTTTTAGCACGTTGATCTTGGTGGAGGGGAACCTCTGCCCGCAGTTGTTGCAGACCATCACGTCGCCTTCCTGGCGATAGCCCTTCTTCTCGCGAAAGCATACATCGCAGGCGTCGAAGGCAGCGCGTATAATGCCGTCAGAGCTTTTAAGCACGAAGAAGTTGATGGGCTTGCCGTTTGATGCCTTGTAGGTATAGTAGTGGGCCATGTGGTCGCTTACCTGCCCAACCGGAATACTCACCACACCGGCCTCGGCCGATACGGTTGCGAACCCTCCGGATGAGCCGCCGCCAAATACTATGAACCCGGCAACGGCGATTATCGCAAGCGCCAGGCCAAGGCCCATGAAGGTGCTCTTGCTGTTGCCTTTTGAAGAGCCGGTGACAGCAGCCTTCTTATCCACAGAGGACTTGCTGGCCGTGCCCTCAGTTGGTTTGATCTTCATTTTCTTCTTCCTCATTATCTTTGATACCTCCATATATTGATGAGTTAAAATATTGATCTTATGCGACCGGTCCTCCGGTCAAACAGTATCCTGTCCACAAATTTACCGTCCCTGTATATGTCCGCCTTAAGGAAGCGCCCCATGCCGTGTATGTTCCTTACGGTGAGGCCCTTGTGGCTGAAGTAATCGCTCAGGGCATCCATGGCAGCCTTGTGCGTTACCGGTTTATTGCCGACTCCATAGAGGTTGCAGCGCGGGCAGAAATCTCCATAGGGGGTCACGCCCTTTCCCTTGTGCATGCGCTCAAGGCCAGGCCGCATGTCCTTCATAGGGCCAGTGCCGGGGCCCGGATCATGGGCCAGTGCCTCTCCTGCCCATGCCAGGGCGATCAGGAGCGCAAAGGTCAATATTAAAAAGTTTCTGCTCATCATATTGATTTTATTGGATAAGTATGAAGAAACCATGAAGGATATTAACATTTCCCTGTGATAAAGAAGGCCGGAGAATTATGCTCCGGCCTTCTTTTTACGTTTAGGTTAAACCGCGCTTAACGCTGCCAGCCCATGCCAGGGCCCATGTGCCCGCCGTAACCCTGGCCCATATGTCCGCCGTAGCCTCTGCCGTAGCCTCTGCCATAGCCTTTGCCGTAGCCTTTGCCATAGCCCTCACCGGAGACAATTCCGTGCTCTTTTGCCGCCTCGTAGAGCTTCTCCTGGAGAGCTTCCACTTCCTTGCCCAGCTTTTCGGCCTTTTTCTCATCTTCGGAGAAATATGCCTCGCGGAGCTCGAACATCTTCTCATGGAGCTTCTTTCTGAGCTCCAGGGTATCTTTGAAGAATGCCTCACGCTTTTCAGGGTCTACTGCCTTTCCATAACCGCCGGGGCCGCCGCAACCGCCGTAGCCTCCGCCCCCCATCATGTGTCCGCCGCCATAGCCAGGGCCGCCGCCGTAGCCGCCGCCTCCCATCATGTGCCCGCCGCCGTAGCCATAGCCGCCGCCGTGGCCGCCGCCGTGGGCAAAGGCCATGGCGCCAAAGCTCAGAAGCCCGAGGGCTACCAGTACTGCCAGTGCTTTCTTCATCTTGTTTGCTCCTCCTTCTTTTGTAATGGTTTGCACTTCCAAAGTCTTCATGCCATTTATCATAGCCGGAGATTATGAAGACATGTTGAAGGAATTATAAAGATATCTTGAAGAAGCAAGAGTAGGCAACATGATAATTAAAAGTTTAGTTGACTCCACGTGACAGGAGCGGGAGAATATGTTTAAATGTATGTAGAAAGGAACCCCTGTATGGCAAAGCGCCTGAGCCCGGAGGAAGAGGACCTTTTCTCAAAGATAATCACTGAGCGGCAAATGAGCGGCGTGTTGCTCTTTGGGAGGTTCCTTGCGCTTAAGGGCCTGATCACGGACGAGGACATCTTTAACGCCAGGATGTTCCAGAAGGCCCAGAACCGCCGTCTTGGGGAGTTAGCCGTAGTACGGGGCCTGCTTACGGAAGACGACGTGAACCGCCTGCTGGTGTACCAGGAGGAAAGCGGGATACTCTTTGGCGAGCTTGCAGTGTCTCTGGGCTTCCTGAGTCACGACCAGCTCATGAGCCTTCTTAAGTACGCGGACGAGGCCAATATATTTTTCGGGGAGGCCCTGGTCTCGCTAGGCATCCTGGACCACTTTGTGATGAAGGAGAACCTGGGGGTCTTCCAGCGCCTTACTTTAGGCAACACCGAATACAATGCTTAAACAGACGGACTTCGAGGCTGAGGCAATGCATCTACTGCAGAATAAGCCACTCGACGTATAGGGATACGACTTGACCTTCATAAGGTTCTTCTTTGTATCTACATCACCTCAACCCCGAATTCCTTGGTCAGACAAGCTAACTTTCCTCTTAAAAACATAAAACAAAAAGACAAACATGAACTTAAGGGGAAAGGCTTAATAAAGAAACATCTTCGAACGTTTCAGGGATAAACCCATTCCTGTATTGATGCTATACGCTTTAGGAGGGTGCCACGGGCACCATTATTACTGGAGGCCGTCAGCCTTGAACGTTTTAGGGATACGTGTCCAGAGAAACTTTTCCTGTATTGATACATAATGCCTTAGGAGGATGCTGGACGGCTCACGTAGTGAGCTATCTCGGAGTGCCCGTTGGCACCGGTCCGCAGGCACGGCCCTTTAAGTTGAATACGAGCTTGAGGCCCTTTCTGACCCTGTCCGAGAAGAGCTTCTTTGAGAGGAACCCCCCGGCCACGCGCTTGTTGATCTCTCCCATGGTGGGGTAGGGGTGTATGGCCCCGGCCAGGGCCGAGGGTTTCACCTTGCCCGCCATGGCCGCCACCCACTCGTTTATCAGCTCGCCTGCGTGCGCGCCGAATATCTGCACGCCTATGGGCCGCTCCTTTGCATCAAGCAGGAGCTTTATCTTTCCCTCCGGCTCGCCCTCGGCCAGCGCGCGGTCATTGTCCTGGAACTTCTCTGTCCAGACACTGTAGTCCTTGCCTAATCTCTTTGCATCATTTTCGCTCATGCCGATGCCTGCCAGTTCCGGGTCAATATAGGTGCAGTGGGGCATCCATGTGTAGTCGGCACGTCTTGGCAGGCGGAAGACCGCGTTTGCCACGATTATGCCGCCCTCATAACCTGCCGCGTGGGTGAACTGGTACGCGCCGATTGCGTCGCCCGCTGCATAAATGTGCCTCTGTGAAGTGCGCATCCTGGGGTCCACCTGCACCCACCCGTTCGCGTCCGTCTCTACCCCTGCATTTTCAAGCCTGAGCCCCGGGGAGTTGGGGCTTCTTCCAAGGGCCACCAGTATGGTGTCCGCCTTTACCGTAAGCTCATAGCCCCCGTGCATGAACCTGACCTCCCGGTGAGTGCCCTTGTCTTCCGTGTGGATGCCCCCGGTGTTCGTATATACCTTGACCCCGCTTGCCTCAAGGCAGGCAAGGGCCATATCGGCCATGTCCCTGTCCTCTCTGCCCAGAAGCTGAGGGCTGCGCTGGAGTATGGTCACCTCCGTGCCAAGGCGCGCCATGGCCTGCGAGAGCTCCACTGCGATGGGCCCGCCGCCGAGCACCACCATGGATGGCGGAAGTTTCTCCAGAGAGAATATCTCCTTGTTCGTGATGTATGGCGTCTTGTTGAGTCCCGCAATATCCGGCACCATGGGGGAAGAGCCCGTGGCTATGACCCACTGGCGGGCGGAGACGGTCCTGCCCCCAAGCCTCACCGAGTGCTCGTCCATGAATTCGGCGTCCCCGAACTCCACCTTTGCCCCAAGCGAGCAGAACCTCTCCACGGAGTCGTGCTTCTGTATGACCGAGATGACATCCCGTATGCGGGCGGATACCTCCCGGAAGTCCACCGGAGCAAGCTCGGTGTGCGGAAGGCCGAAGTCACCGGCCCGGCCCATGAGGTGACGCACGCGCGCGGTTCTTATCAGTGTCTTGCTGGGCACGCACCCGTAGTGCAGGCAGTCGCCGCCCAGGGCCTTCTCCTTCTCTATCAATAAGACCTTTGCCCCCAGCTGTGAGGCCCCGGAGGCCACGGTAAGGCCCGCGGCGCCCCCGCCTATGATGCCTATGTCAAAATCGTGCTCAGCCATTTTTGCCTCCTTCGAGGTGGGTCTCAAGGCCCTGCTTTTTCCTGTACAGCCCCAGCAGCTTCTTCGCGGTTATGGGGAAGAGCCCAAGCAGGGCAAAGGATATTATCAGGCCAGGGGAGAGTATACCGCTGAAGCTCTCAAGCTTTGCCAGCTCACGGCCCGCGTTGACGTAGACGATGGTGCCTGGAAGCATCCCCACCTGCGAGACCCAGTAGAAGCTCCTCAGGGGAAGCCGTGTGAGACCCATCAGCAGGTTTATTACAAAGAACGGGAACAAGGGGATAAGGCGCAGCGTGAACAGGTAGAACCTGCCCTCGCGCTCCACGCCACGGTTAATGGCCGCAAGCCTGCCTCCAAAGCGGCCCTGCACCCAGTCCCTGAGCACAAAGCGCGAGGCAGCGCACGCAAGCGTGGCCCCTATGGTGGAGGCAAAGGAGACCGCTATGGTACCGTTTACCAGGCCAAGGAGCGCCCCTCCGGCTATGGTCAGCGCCGCAGCGCCGGGCAGGCTCAGTGCCGCGACCGCTATGTAGAGCAGCATGAACCCGGCGATGACAACAATGGCGTTGTCCGTGTAATACGCGTTGAATGTCTCCTGCGAGGCCCTGGCGTATTCAAGCGTGAGGAACCGCCCAAGGTCAAAGGCGAAAAAGAATACAGCAAGGCCCAGGAGCACTATGAGAACAACAGCCCGTCCCAAGGTCTTTCGGGATACGCACATGTCAGCCCTTGAGCTCCATGAGGCCGCGATAGGCCGCGCCCCATAGCCCGCTCTCTTCGTTGGTTATGAGCCTGACGGGTATCTGGCCAAGGAGCGCTGAGTGTTTCTCGGAACTCGTGAACTCTTCGCCAAAGGCCTCATGCTCCACAAGGGCGGGTGTGCGCGCGGCCACCCCTCCGGCTATGAACAGGCCTCCTGTGGAAAGTGTGTCAAGGGCAAAATTCCTTGCCACCCGCGCAAGGAGCCTCGCGCCCCACCTGAGCGCTTCTTCACCAGCGTCCTTGCCTGTTGGCACCTCGTGGTGCTCAAGCGCCTCTCCTGTCAGGAACTCGTGGAGCAGGGCCATGCCCCCGCCGGTCACAACGTTGTCTATGCTGGGATAGTCCACACCGAGTTTTCTTATTATGAACTCGCTGAACTTCTGTTCCTCTTCAGAAACAAATGGAAAAGAGGCGTGCCCGCCCTCGCTTGCCATGGGGTGGAAGCCCCCGTATATGTCAGGTATGAGGGCGGCCTTGCCAAACCCGGTGCCAGGGCCCACCACCGCAACTGCGCCCATGGGGTCGTGCTCTCCGCTAAGCACCACCTTTGCCTCCCTGCCCACGCTTGAGAGGCAGGCGTAGGCCTGTGCCACGAAATCGTTGATCATTACGGCGCGCCTCAGGCCAAGGCTTGCCGAGAGCGAGATGTCCACGTCCCATGCGATGTTCGGGGGGTCGCAGTACGTGCCGCGCACCGGGCCCGCAACAGCCAGGCATACCGAGTCCGCGTCCTCGGGCATGAGAGAAAAACCCGAGCCCCTCAGGGCATCTAATAATTCGGCAAAGGACGGGGACTCTTTTGTAGGGAGGATGGTCAGCCCCTCCAGGGCAAGACCGCCCGCACCGTCCGCCTTAAAATGCGCGAACCTGCTGCTTGTGCCCCCGATGTCCGAGGCGAGTATGTTCTTCATATTGTCAGCGCTCATGTGTGCTTATTATATCAGCATATCAGCAAGTAAGTGGTTTGCATGCAAACGGGTTTGCAGCCCGCCCTGCAAGGACTTGTGTGTGCGGGACCAGCTCCTATTCAGTGTGCTATCCTTTGAGGGCATGAAGGATAATACAAGGATATCTGTGATAGTGCCCGCCCTGAACGAGGAGGCGTGCATCAGGGAGTGCCTTCTTGCGCTCAGGCAGCCAGGTCCTGCGGTGGAGCTTGTTGTGGTGGACGGGGGCAGCCGGGATTCAACACGCGAGATAGCCGAAGGGCTTGCAGACAGGGTCCTGGACTCCCCGCGCGGCAGGGCCGTGCAGATGAACGCGGGCGCGGCCGCGGCCTCGGGAGATATCCTTCTGTTCGTGCACGCTGACTGCATCTTGCCCCCTGGCGCTTATGATGCCGTCTGCGCGGCCCTTGCCGATGACACAGTGGCTGCTGGGGCCTTTGACCTTAGGATAGGACACGAGGGCGCCTGGGCGCGCATAGTTGAGTGGATGGCAAACTGGCGCTCAAGGCTCTTGCGAGTGCCCTACGGCGACCAGGGTTTGTTCACCCGAAAAGAGACCTTTGAGAAGATCGGAGGCTTTAGAGACATCCCTCTCATGGAGGACATGGAGATAGCCGGAAGGCTCAAGCCTCTGGGAAGAATAGTTTTCCTGGACAAATGCATCCTGGCAAGCCCCCGCAGGTGGGTGCGTGAGGGAGTGGTGCGCACCACGGGCAGGGACTGGGCCATAGCCCTGGCCTACACGGTCTTCAAGGTGCCGCCGGAGCGGCTGGCCCGCCATTACGGTGATGTCAGATGAAAGCGCAGGCCCTTGTGATAATGGCAAAGGCCCCGGAGGCCGATAATGTGAAGACCCGGCTTAAGGGGAGCCTTACGGATGATGAGAGGGTGGCGCTGTACGAGAGGCTCCTTTGCGGCACGGTGGAGCGCCTGAGGGACATCAAGGATACGGACACCTTCATAACCTATACCCCCAGGGAGCACCGTGAGTATTTTAACCGTTTTGATCTGACGCTGTTTGCTCAGGAAGGAGATGGCCTTGGGCCCCGGATGCACCTGGCCCTTGCACATGTGCTTGGGATGGGATATGAAAGGGCCGCCCTTGTGGGTGTGGACATACCCGGGCTTGGGCCCGGCCAGGTGAATGAGGCCATGGGGCTTCTGGATCACGCTGACGTTGTATTTGGCCCGGCCCTGGACGGGGGGTATTATCTGGTCGCCATGCATCGGGCGCTTCCGGAGGTTTTCGAGGGCATTGAGTGGTCAGTGCCTGATACTTTGAGGCAGAGCCTTGACAGGGCGGCCGGCGCAGGATTGTTGACAGCGCTCGGCCCGGTGCTGGGTGATGTGGACACTCCCGAAGACCTTGCCGACCTTGAGAGACAAGGGCTGTTATAATACCTTTCATGAGACGCCTGCATTTGCTGAATGCGCTTTGGCTTGCCCTGCTGATATTGCCGGGCATTGCACTAGCCGCCCTGGAGGGCCCTTCGGTGGAGTATTCCATACAGGTGCAGATCAGCCCGTCTGAGGGCACGCTTTCGGGTGCTGCGCGTATTGAGCTGCCCAACAGGCCGCAAGGTGGAAGCTGGCTCGTGGATGTGCGCGGGATGGAGGTCATCGCAGCCGAACTTGACGGCAGGGCTATAAAGGTGCGCGACGGGCATTTAAAGTCAAAGCCCGGCACGCTTATCGTCCAATACAGCCTCTCTGCCGCCCCCGGCTCCCAGTATGCCGACCCGGCAAACCCAGGGGTGGTTGCGGGAAACCTCATATCCCCTGAGGGCGTCGCGCTCACCGGGAGATGGTACCCGGAGGTGGAGGACGCCCCTCTTGCCTATTTTTCTCTGAAGGCGGTGCTCCCGCAGGGCTATGAGGCGGTGAGCGAGGCAGAGGAGATAACCGTAAAGGCGGGGGATGGAATCTTTGAGTTCTCCTTCCTGTTCCCGTATCCGGTGGGAGGCATTACGCTTGCCGCCGGGCCTTATAAAGTGTTCAGGGCCGATGTGGAAGGGGTGGAGGTCTATGGATATTTCCTCCCGGAGGACGTGGAGCTTGCAGAGAAATACGTCCTGGAATCCGTAAGGTACATACAGCTTTACTCGACCCTTCTTGGGAAGTACCCCTACACGAGGTTCTCGGTGGTGGAGAACGTCCTTCCCACGGGATATTCCATGCCTACATATACGCTGCTTGGCAGGCAGGTGGTGAGGCTGCCCTTCATACTCTCCACAAGCCTTGGGCACGAGGTGCTGCACCAGTGGTTCGGCACGGGCGTGTATACGGACAGCTCCGGGGGGAACTGGTCCGAGGGCCTCACGGCCTATCTCGCGGACCACTATCTTGAAGAACTCGAGGGCAGGGGCACAAGCCACAGAAAGAGGCTCCTGCTCGATTACAACAACTATGTCAGGCCCGAGGGCGAGTTCGCGCTTGGGGCGTTTCAGTACCGCACCGGCCGGGCCTCGCGGAGCATAGGATATGGCAAGGGCGCAATGGTCTTCCATATGCTCAGGAGGGAGATGGGGGATGAGGACTTCTTTGAGTTCCTGAGGGGCTTTGTCTCCGCAAACCGTTTCCGCAGGGCCTCATGGGGCGATATAAGGGCCGCGGCCGAAGAGGTATCCAGGTCGGAGCTTGGGTGGTTCTTTAACCAGTGGGTCGGGCGCACGGGCCAGATACGCATGCGCATGAGCAGGCCCACCTACCTGCAGCTTGGGGGCAGGTACAAGGTGCGCTTTGTGCTTGAGCAGGAGGGTCTGCCCTACAGGTTCGGGCTGCCCGTGTTCGTGTACTCGGGGGCGGGCGCTGCAGCGGCGGAGCTTGTAGAGATCAGGGGAAAAAAGACGGTGGTGGAGATGGAGGCCGCGGGCCTGCCCGTGGAGCTCGTGCTCGACCCCGGATATGACCTCATGCGTGGCCTTGCCGGGGACGAGACTCCCCCGCTCATCTCAGCCCTGTTGGGGGCCAAACGCAAGGTCATGGTGCTGCCCGCCGGCCAAGAGGAGGCGGAGGTGTATGCCCCGCTTGCCAAAGAGCTTCGCGGCATGGGATTTGAGGTCCTGCAGGAGGGCGATATCACCCTCGGGATTTTGCGCGATGCGGCCCTTGTGGTGCCGGGCCGGGCCTCTGCCCTGATAAACAGCATCTATGCCGGCGGCCCCGCCATCTGGCCTGGTGAGGACTTTAGCGAGGGGTTTGTCATGGAGTTGATAGAGAACCCCTTTGCCGCAGGGCTTCCTGTTGCCCGGGTGTTTGCCTCAAGCCAGGAAGAGGCGGCACTTGCCGCGCCCAAGCTCTCGCACTATGGCAGGTATTCAAGGGTACGCTTTATAAATGGCAGGAACAAGGAGAAGGCGGTTAGCGGCAGCCAGGAGGGCATGCGGCATATGTTTGAGACCAGCCCGTCATTCGTTCGCACGGACAGCACCATGGCGCTGGGCGCTGTTATGGACGAGATAGAGGACAGGGACGTGATATTTGTCGGGGAGAACCACAAACGCTTTGGCGACCACAAGCTCCAGCTATCCGTGATACAGGAGATGCATCAGCGCGGGCACAAGGTGGCGGTGGGCATGGAGATGTTCGAGCCCAAGGGCCAGGAGGCCCTTGACCAGTACGTTGCCGGTAATATCGACGAGAAAGAGTTTCTTGGCAAGTCGCAGTACTACGACTCCTGGGGAATGAACTACCACCTCTACAGAGAGATACTGGACTATGCTCGAATGATGGGGCTTCCCGTGCTGGGGCTGAACCAGGAAGAGGAGATAGTGAAGAAGGTCTCAAGGGCCGGCCTTGGCGCGCTTGACGCGGAAGAGCTGAAGCGCATCCCCGCCTATATGGACATGACCGACAATGAGTACCGCGACAGGCTCAGGGTGATCTTCTTCAGCCACAACTCCACCCCGTCGCGAGATTTCAAGAGCTTCTACCAGGCACAGGTGCTCAGGGACGAGGCCATGGCGTTTAACATCGCAAGGTTCATGGAAGCAAACCCCTGGCACAAGGTGGTGGTCGTGGTGGGGCAGGGCCATGTGGCCTTTGGCAGCGGAATCCCCAAAAGGCTCAGGCGAATGAACGGGAGCCGGTACGCGGTGCTCGTAAACGCTGATTTCGGGAGCGTGGACCCACGGATGGCCGACTATGTGTTCTATGCCCCGGAGCCGTCAGTGCCCGAGACCCCGATACTTGGGGTATCCATAAAAAAGGCCGAGGGCGGGGTCGGTGTACGGAAAGTGATGAATGGAAGCCTTGCCGATAAGGCAGGCATTAAGGAGGGGGACCTCATCGTGTCTGTGGGCAGCCAGAGGGTGGAAAGTGTCCCGGAGCTTAAGATAGCCCTTTTCGGGCTTGAGCCGGGAGAGAGTGTAACGCTTACCGTGCTCAGGAAACGCGTCCTGTTCGGGCCCAAGGAGATGGTCTTCCCCATAACCGTTCCCTAACAGGTGTTTTACTGTATTATTATTGTTTTTCCCTGACGGATTATATAAAATATTAGATCGGCCCTGCGCCGGATAACTGCCTTGAGGGAGATAACGTTTGAAACAGGATAATAAGACGAACAGAGAGCCGCATACATTTCATATCCCCGTGATGGGGATCTCATTTTCCGTTGACACGCCCATAAGGGTGGCCCGTTACGGGATATCCTCGGTGGTGTCCATCATGGACGACCTGCTTGCCGAGCACATGCGCAAATATTACAGCCAGCTGGAGGGCGAGCCCTTTGAGGAGATCCCCGATGATTCCGAGGACAGCCGCGCGCGCCGGATCACCGAATACCTTAACCTCATGGGCAAGATCGTCGCCCGGCAGGTGAAAGAGCTCCAGGCCGCGCCCTTTAAGAAGGGCAGCGAGATAACGCGGTATTTCGAGATGCTCCCCGAGGGCTCCTGGCTCAAGGGCAAGTATGCGGAGATGCTCGCCTCAAAGGACGAGGACGAGCGCAAGCGCCTTGAAGAAGAGCTTCGCCCGCTGGCCACGCCCGGCAGCATTGACGTCAACATCATGACCAAGGTGGACAAGGACAATTACAAGGACGGTGAGAAGCTCGCCCCTGAGTTCTCGGACGCCATGAGCATCCTGAGGGGTTATGCGAAAAGTAACCTTGAATCCGCTGTGGTCTTCTCCGCCGGCCTCAACCCAAGGCTCTACGCGTATACCGCCAAGTTCAAGGAGTTCTTCCCTGGCAAGGACGGCAGCCTCATGAAGAAGATAGTGCTCAAGGTGAGCGATTTCCGCTCTGCCATCATTCAGGGCAAGTTCCTTGCAAAGCACGGCCTCTGGGTATCTGAGTACAGGGTGGAGAGC
>DAOWET010000292.1 GCA_030638335.1 Nitrospirota bacterium | reverse complement strand
CCAGCATTCCAGCATAGGGCAGAAACTGCTGGCAAACTCAATACGATGGTCCACTGGTTTATTGACCTGGAAGTCAACAAGGGTGGTACGGGGGGGCAGGGGCTTGAACTACTTTCCAAGGGCCTTGTTAATGGCCTTCCTGAGCGTCTTGTCGTCCACGGGTTTCTGAAGCAGGCAGCTGGGATTTGTGTTGTTTGCCCGCTCCACGGTCTGCTCGTCAGTGTGGGCGGTTATGTAGATCACTGGGATGTCCACCTTCTCCTTAAGGCGCTCCACAGTCTCGATGCCGTCCATCTTGCCTCTGAGTCGAATGTCCATCAGCACAATGTCGGGCTTGTGGCCAGATGCGATCTTCAGGGCCGAGGTGCCGGAAATGGCTATGGGCAGAACGTCAAAGCCCATGCCAATGAGCGAGAGCTTTGTGTTCATGGCGACTATACCTTCGTCCTCAACAACTAATATTCTGATCTTGGGCATGAATTTCCCTCTATAGAAAATAACTATAATTTACAACATGAAGCTGGCCCCTTCAGCAAATCTTATTACAATTATACACTATAAAATCGCACTTCGCTTGTGGTTTTTTTCATGGACCTTCGTCCTGTGCTATCATGCTGAATGCACCAGTGCATTCCCCGGGGCCACGGGCCCCCTTTATTAACTGAAGGCCACGGGCCCCTCTTATTTCATGCCTTTTAAGAATGCCCTGAGGTCCCGGGTCGGGTCTCTCGAAGCGAGTCTTACGACTCGTGGAGAGTCGAGCTTGAGAGAGTCGATCCGACTCGATTCGAAATCCAACCAGGGTCCATGACCCTCTGCCGCTGGGAGGTTTATTGATATGGGAAAACCGAAAATAGGCATAAGCTCCTGCCTCCTTGGCCAGCCTGTGCGATATGATGGAGGCCATAGAAAGGACCAGCATCTACTTGAAAAACTCGGAAGTTTAGTGCTCTGGCAACCCGTATGCCCGGAAACAGAGTGCGGGCTGCCCACCCCGCGCGAGCCCATGCGCCTTGAGCAAGGAGTCGGCCTCTTGCGTATCAAGGGCATCGATTCTGGCACTGACCACACTGATATGCTCTCTGCGTGGACAGAGGCCCGTATAAGCGGGCTTGAGGACCTCTGCGGGTTCATCTTCAAGGCTCGCTCCCCCAGCTGCGCGCCCGGCGGGGCGGATATATTTGACAATGACGGAGTCCTCATAAGTACGGGCCCAGGCCTGTTTGCCAGGGCGTTCATGAAAAGATTCCCTGATGTACCCGTAATTGACGAAGAATCCCTTCATGAACCTGACGAGCTTGGCAATTTCATTGCAAGAGCCCGTAATCTCATGTCATGATATACGGGCATCCACAAAGGGCAAGGCCCCGATTCTCTTTAACGCCCCGAAGGCGGTGCATTCTGTATCAGGACACGGTATAATGATGAAAATACGATCAAGACACATCCGGCATAAATAACCATCGAACTATTATCTTTTTGTGAAAACAAAGGGGGAGGAACATGGTAAAAGTGGAGTTCATCACGCATAACAGCACGAAGCTCCTGCACCTGGATTTCGCGGGCGGGAAAGTGGCTGAACTGGCCGCGGCCATAGACGAGGCCAAAGGGGTCATCGCGGCAGAACCCAAAGGCTCTGTGCTCACGCTAACGGACGTGACAGACGCGGAACTCACCCCCGAAACCAAGGAAAATATCAAGGAATTCGCGGCCCACAACAAGCCCTATGTGCGCGCAGGGGCCGTAATAGGGGTGGACGGGTTCAAGCAGGTGATCTTCAACTTCGTGGTGCATTTCACCGGCAGGAACCTCAAGGCCTTCAACAATATTGACGAAGCTAAAGACTGGCTCTCCAAACAATAGGGGTCACGGACCCCATTTATACTGGTGGTCGTCAGCCTCAGTTGTTTTCAGGATACGTAACGCAGAACCTAATCCTGTATTAAAGGTATTTATTTAGGAGGATTCTGGACGGGTCGACTCGACCTTATAAAACCGGTCCGTGACCGGGGGGGGTTGTAAAGAGCCCTGGCACTTAGTCATAATGTCCATCAGAAACCATACATACATAAAGGAGACAGCCAATGTCAGACAAACCAGCAGATAAAGTAAGCGTATCAGGAAAGCTCTCAATAACCTGCAAGTACGGGGAAAACGGGTACATGGTCCCAGCGGCCTTCTATGCGTCCGAGACCGACGACCCGCTGGCTCTGGCCAAGTTCACGGTGGCCGCGGGCACGGACCCAAGCTACAACAACCTCTGCGACCTTGACCGCTTGCTCCAGACCATAACCCACGCAGCGGCATCCTTTGAGACAAACAGGGGCCGTGTGCCCTGGCTCGTGATCGGCGTAAAGCACGGCAACGCCTGCGGCGCGGCCTTCAACTTTGACGATCAGGCAAAGGCCGCGCGCGACACGGCAGAGGGAGACCCGCTGGCGCTCTTTGGCGGGCTGGTGGCAACGAACTTCCCTGTGACCGAGGAAGTGGCCGAGGCCCTCATCACCCACGGCATGCCAGAGGGCAGCCGCCGCATACTGGACGGCATAGTCGCCCCGTCCGTGGACGAGGCGGCCATGGGGCTCTTTAAGCGCAAGGGCGACAAGTGCCGGCTTCTGGTGAACCGCGCGCTTGAGAATCTTGGCAAGGACAGCCTGGACACGGCAAGCCGCGTGCGCTACGTGCGCGGCGGCCTTCTTGCGCAACCGAACTATACATTTATACCTGACCTCAAAAACCCTGAGCTTACAAAGAACGTGGACGCCACCGAGGCGCAGGAAAACGATATGCTCCTTGCAAAGGCCATATGCGACACCAGCAACTCAAACACGATCACTCTTGTAAAGGACGGAAAGCTCCTGGCAAACGGCGTGGGCCAGCAGGCCCGCGTGCGCGGGGCGAATCTCGCTGTGAACCTCGCGGGCTACTCTGACCACGAGATAAGTGGCGCATCGGCGGCAAGCGACAGCTTCTTCCCGTTTGCGGACGGCCCCGAGGTGCTTGCGGATGCCGGGGTCAAGGCAATAATCTCCACGAGCGGCTCTATAAAGGACGCGGAGGTCTCGGAGTTCTGCAAGGCCAGAGGTATTGCCTACTACCTGATACCGGATAAGATAGCGCGCGGTTTCTTCGGCCACTGAGCCACGGGCTCATTTAACTGGAGGCCGTCAGCCTCGAACGCTATCAGGGCAATGATAACGAAAAACGAAAGGGGGCGGCTCTTTGAGTCGTCCCCTTTTTTTGTCCTTGCAACTTAAAGCCTGACGCACTGCTGCCTGTTCTTAATGAAAGGACTTCTTCCTGAGGTCATTGGGGGAGATTGATTCCATTATCTGAAAAGTTCTTGCTGAAATCCTCAGATTGAAACATGCCTGGTT
>DAOWET010000036.1 GCA_030638335.1 Nitrospirota bacterium | reverse complement strand
AGACCACGCAGGTCTCCTCGCTCTGGGCGAATATGCGGCCCCCGCCTTCTTTCAGGGCCCTGGCCCCGTCGAGACCGTCATGGCCCATGCCGGTAAGTACGATGCCAAGGGTCCTGCCGGGGTAGGTCTCGCTCGCTGATTTAAAGAGAGCGTCCACCGACGGGCAGTAGATATACTCTTCCTTGTTCTCGGAGATGAAGATGGAGTTTTCAAGCCCACTGGTGCGGGCAATTCGCATGTTATGTCCGCCCGGGGCGATATAGGCATGCCCGGGTTTGATAGTATCACCTTCCGAGGCCTCTTTGACGGTTATCTCGCTCAGGCTGTTAAGCCTTTCGGCAAAGGGCCCGGTGAAGTTGCTGGGCATGTGCTGGGCTATGACTATTGGCACAGGGAAGTTCCCGGGAAGGCTTGGCAGTATCTCCTGAAGGGCTTT
This sequence comes from Nitrospirota bacterium, assembly GCA_030638335.1. Classification (GTDB taxonomy): domain Bacteria; phylum Nitrospirota; class Thermodesulfovibrionia; order Thermodesulfovibrionales; family JdFR-86; genus DAOWET01. Next base: position 2,496 of record DAOWET010000036.1, on the reverse strand, counting down.
AGGCCCCCCGGTGGATGTGCCGATGGCAAGTATTCCCATTCGCCTTTGTCCAATGGACCGGGCCTGGCGGGCCACAGTTTCCGGTTCCGGTTCTGTCTTCTCAAGGGGTTTGCGCAGGGGCGGGGTCTTTCTTATCAGCTTGGCCCTGTTCGTGCGCGAAAGGATCTTTATCTTCTCAATAAGGGTTTCCTTGAGCTTGAGGATGCTTACAGAGAGGTCGTGGAGGTTCTTTGGAATGAAGTCCAGCGCCCCGAGATCCAGGGCCTCCAGCGTTACCTTTGCTCCCTCTTCGGTAAGGGAGCTCACCATGACCACGGGTACCGGGTTTTCAGCCATTATGTGCCTCAGGGCGTCGAGGCCGTCCATGCGCGGCATTTCTATGTCCAGTGTGACGATGTCAGGGCGGAGGGTCTTGACCTTGGCTATGGCCTCGATGCCGTTTCGCGCAGTACCCACCACCTGGATCTCCTTGTCAGAGGAGAGCATGTTTGTGAGAGCGTTCCGCATGAATGCGGAATCGTCAACTACGAGTACACGGACCATCAGAACCCGAATTCCTTAAGCAGGTCCTCAACCTCGGTCTGTGTTACCTTCTCAGCTGACTGCAGGGTCTTCGGGGCCGGTGCATCAGAGCCCTCGCGTTCGCCAAAGGTAGTAATAAGCCCTATGAGCTCGGCCTCGATGGTGTTGACGAGGTCGATGACGCGGTGAATGGTTTGCCCCGTTATGTCCTGGAACTCCTGGGCAAGCATTATCTCGTTGAGGTCGCTCCTCAGGGACTGGCTGAATGCGCGGAGATACTCCTTTGACTCATCGGGCGCTGTGACATTGCCCACGTGGGCCTCGAACTCAGGCAGGTTGAGCTGGTATTTCTCCACCACCCCCATGGTACGGTGGGCGGCCTCCTCGCTCTTTGATATGACGTACTCGAGCCTGTCTACGGCCTGGGGCACGTCCTCGTTCGCTAACTGCCTTATCTTCGGGTCCAGCGCGTTTCTGAACCCCTTGAGGGAGTTGTGGAGCTTGCGGGTCACCTGTCCGATGCGGTTGTACAGGTCGCCCTCTGTGTGCTGGAGCATCTCGGATATCATGGTGTCTGCGGTATTGAAATCCTTTGAGGCCATGGTCTCTATGAGCTTGACGAGTTTCAGCAGGAAGTTGTTCTTTGTCTCGTTGTCGCTGAACTTCATGCTCAGCACATCCTTGGCCTCGCGCACCTGCTGTGCAGCCTTCTTTGGTGGTCCAGCGGGTTTTGACGGGGCCGCCGGGGCTGCCGGAGCAGCTGTGGCAGTGTCCGATGCTATCTGCCTGACGTCCTCTCCTTCTTCACCCTGGATACCTTCCACATCCGTGCCCATGACACCCATCTCGCCTTGAGCCACGAGCTTGTCCGTGTCAAGGAGAATGATGAGCCTGTCGTCGAACTTGGCCACGCCCTCCACGCGGTCCAGGTTGACGTCGCTCATGAAACCCTCCGGTGCCTCAATGTCCGACTCGTCTATGTTTATGACGCTGGTGATGGAATCCACCAGGATGCCGAACGTGGTGTTTCGGTTTGTTATGACTATGACCTTGCCCCCGCTTTCCTGGGCAGATTCGGGTCCATCCGATTTTATGAGCTTCTTGAGGTCTACCACGGGGATGATCATGCCCCTTATGTTTACGATGCCCTTCATGTAATGGGGGGCCTGTGGCAGTGGTGTTATCTCAGGGGCGTTGATGATCTCCCTGACCTTAAGTATGGGTATGGTGAACTCGTTCAAGTTGAGTTTAAATCCGATGTATTGCCGCATATTCCCTCCGAATGATGCTCTCAGACGCTCTTGAGTCCGGCCACAACCCTTGACATGCCGGATGGGTCCAGAATGAGCACGATCTTGCCTTCGCCCGTGATAGTGGCGCCCAGTATGCCAGTGGTATCCGTGTCAATGCCGTCTATTGCCTTGATGACGACCTCCTCCTGGCCCAGAAGTTCGTCAACCGCTATGCAGAAATGCCTGCCCCCCACAGCGATGACCAGCACGTAGCGGTCCCCTGGCTCATGCTCCGGCTCCGGGGCGTTCAGCACGTCCGTTAGTTCAGCCATGGTGAACACCCGCTCGCGGATCCTCAGCACAGGCTGGCCCGTGACGTTGTCTATGTCCTCCTGCGTGATCTTTATCGTTTCCTCTATGACACCCAGCGGTATGGCGTACTGAACGCCTCCAGCGCGCACCATGAGGGCCTGGATGATCGCAAGCGTCAGCGGTATGTTTATGCGCACGGTGGTGCCCACATCCTCAGTGGTCATGACATCCACATAACCGTTGAGCTTTGAGATGTTGGTCTTGACCACGTCCATGCCCACGCCGCGGCCACTGAGCTCGTTGGCCACCTCCACAGTGGAGAAGCCGGCGTTGAAGATGAGGCTTATGGCCTCCTTGTCAGTCATCCTCTGGGCATCTTCCTCCGAGATCAGCCCGTGCTGGAGGGCTTCTGCCTTGATGGCAGACACGT
>DAOWET010000022.1 GCA_030638335.1 Nitrospirota bacterium | reverse complement strand
GCCAAAGCCTACGATAATGACATGCCCAAGCGTTTTTGGGGCAGGGCCATCTTCCTTATGGGTCAGGCGCATGTTCTTAAGTGGGGTGGATGTTACAGCCCATCTGGATATTAGAGGCGCAGCGCGGTGTATGAAAGGAGTAAGGACCATGCTGAGCACTGCCGAGGAGAGGAAGAGCTGGAAAAGGTCCTCTGAGAAAAGGCCTGCCATCTTGCCTGCTTCGGCCAGGATGAACGAGAACTCTCCGATCTGCGCAAGCCCGAGCCCGGCGTGCACAGAGGCCTTGACCCCGGATGAAGTGGCCAGCAATGATGCTGTTGCGATGGATCCTTTGATCGCCACGATGAAAAACAAGGCGGCAAGGACCCTTGGCCAGTGCTCTATCAGGTAAGCGCTGTCTATGAGCATGCCTATAGAGACGAAGAACAGGCCCAGAAAGCTTTCCTTAAAAGGCAGTATGTCGCTTGTGGCCTGATAGGCGTATTCGCTCTCTGAGATGACAAGCCCGGCAAGGAATGCGCCAAGGGCAAGCGAGAGGCCGAACCTGGATGTCAGAAGAGCGGTGCCAAGGCAGATGAAGATGACGGATATTATGAACAACTCACGGCTTCTGGTCCTGACTATCTGGTGAAGGAGTTCCGGCACCAGCCACCTGGAGCTTAATAGAACAATAGCGATAATCCCAATGGCTTTTATTGTCATTAAAAGCAGTACGTTTATATCAAAACTGGCCGCGCCAAGCATGGGAATTATCAGTATGAGGGGCACCACGCAGAGGTCCTGAAAAATAAGCACACCGAGCATGAGCCTGCCATGCTGTGAGTCTATATCTCCTTTTTCCTCCAGGGTCTTCAGTACTATCGCGGTGCTGCTAAGTGCTGTCAGGAATCCAAAGAACAGCGCTATCTTGAGATCCCCCATGTACATGTAGAACATGCCCATGGTGATAACGATCGTAAGGATGACCTGGGCTCCGCCGGAAAGCAGAACGATATTGCGTATGCGCATGAGCTTCTTAAGGGAGAATTCTATCCCGATGGTGAACAGGAGCAGGATGATCCCGACCTCGGCAAGGGCCTCGATCTCATGGACGTCCTTGATGAGCCCAAGGCCCGAGGGGCCGATAAGCACACCGGCTATTATGAATCCCACAAGGGGAGGGACCTTTATCCTGCTCAGGACAAAGACGGATATGGCGGACACGCCGAAAACCAGGACCATATCTTTAAGAAACGTGAGTTCCATTTTAAAAGTATACCTTAGAAGGGAAGGCGAGGATAGTTCATTTGCGGCAGGCTATTGGTCAAGAGGTTCTGTGTTCTCGTCCTCAGGGGTATCTTCAGCCGTGCCGTCATCATTTGCATCATCTGTATCTTCCTTAAGGCGCCTCCTGGCGAGTTATGGCGACGATCTTTCTTGAAGCAACAGGGCATGAGACATCCACCACAAGGGCGCGGGCGTGTTTAAGCCTGTGTTCAAGCAAACATCCTCCCAGGGCGCGGCTGTTTTTAGAATAACTCGTTATTCAGCACAAGCGAAGCAAGCGAGATCATGCCTATGAGTTCGCCGTTTTCCTCAACAGGGGCCCTTCTTATCCCGGCACGGTATATAAGGCGTGCGACGTACTTGATGTCCATGTCCGCCGGAACCGTGATGATCGGCTTTGTCATGATCTCATAGACGTTCACCTCGTCGGAGGCTCTGTCCGGCACGATTACGCCCTTTATCAGGTCCTGGATCGCAATTATGCCCCAAACGTCATCAGGGTTCCGCTTGTTTACGACCAGGGCCGTGACATGCTCGTTGCGCATTGTCGCGGCAGCCTCTTTTGCGGTGTCCATGCCGTCAATATACGTCAACCCCTTCTGCATGACGTCCTTTGCTCGCACTATCTGAGTGTCGCTCATGTTGATCTCCTTTCGCTATTATCAATATCCTGATAATCTAGAAATAATTGTCCCGCACCTCTTTCTTGAACTTATCGATCTGACTCTCAATCCCATGCACGTGTTCCACCGGTATGGAGAACGCTATACCAGTGCCGGGCTTGTGGAACTCCCCGGCCTCTGAGATGACGTCCATTATCTCATGCACCAGATGTTCCTCTACAAGGAACAGGATAATGTCTGTCTGGGCTTCCAGAGAGAGGCCGAAAAAGGTCTTTGCCTCGTGGATGCCTGTTCCGCGGGCAGTAACTATCGTTGCGCCGGGCACCCCGGCCTTTTTGCCCGCAGCAACAACCTTCTCGCTGATTTCCGTCTTGACAGTCGCAAATATCAATTTAAACCGCATCTTCACCCTCCTTTATAATTATTGACCGTTTGGAGGCCCAATGTACATACTGTGCATAGCCCATTACGGTTATGATCGGAAACAGACTTGCAAAAGCTATGAGGCCAAAGCCGTCAAGAGCGGGGTTGCGCCCTGGCACGGCTGATGAGAGCCCCAGCCCCAGTGCCGCCACGATGGGCACCGTCACCGTGGACGTTGTGACTCCGCCCGAGTCATACGCAAGCGGTATGATGTTCTTGGGAGCAAAGAAAGTCTGCACCACGACGATGCTGTAACCGGCCATGATAAAGAAATATAGAGGCGTGCCGCTTACGATCCTGAAGGCGCCGAGCGCAATGCCGAACGCTACCCCCACGGCCACTGTTATGCGCAGGCCCCACTGGCTGATGGAGCCGCCCGAGACCTCGCTTGCCTTAAACGCCACTGCTATGAGTGCTGGCTCAGCTATGGTGGTGGAGAAGCCTATCAGGGCGGCAAAGAGGTATATCCATCCGTAGTCGGCCCAGTTGGAGGACGCGGCGGATGCCCCCGGGCCGCTTATGAACTCGGCGCTTGAAAGCTGGGCCGCCATTATCTTCCCGAGCGGAAACAGCGCCTTCTCAAGGCCGGCCAGAAAGAGCGAGAGCCCCAGCACAACGTAAACCACGCCAATGAGCGTCTGTCGCAGGCGCGGTATGGGCTGCCTGAGGACCACAAGCTGGAAGAATGCTATGAGCGCGATTATCGGCAGCACGTCCCGGCATGTGGATAAGAGTATCGACAAGTATTCTGAAAGGAATCCCATCGCCT
>DAOWET010000263.1 GCA_030638335.1 Nitrospirota bacterium | reverse complement strand
GTTGAGGTCGGGATACCGGCTGGCAGGCAGAGCTATCTGGATTTCCATTTCTATAGCTCCTCGTTTCTTGCCGGTACCAGAAGCACGGTAAGCTATGATACATTGCTTACTCCCCGTGCCGGGAGATTCTATAACCTTGATGTCACCTACCTGGACGATATGTACAACGTTGAGATCCGGGAATCAAAATCCCGCAAACCCGGAGGCAGAGAGGTGGAGCAACGAGAGTTGAGTTCCTGCAAAGTTCGCTAAGCAGGGCTTGCCAAGTCTCTTGTCGTCTTGCGCCGGGTCATCTTGCTCAGGAGTTGATCGGTGCCATTGGCATAAATCCCAGACACCTGATGGGATCAATTATAGATCATGCTGGTATCATGTAGATACAGCAATATTACATAAAAAGGAATATTCCAGACAATATTCGGCATTAAAGGGTATCGCCCCATTTTCAAGAAGGCCCGGTCTGTTTGCCCGGAGACTCCTTTTTATAAAGGGTTTATTTTTGAAAGTTTATTTGGTATAATCCGTTCAAATGAAAAAGCCACAGAAGATAATCTTCCTTCTAGTCGCGATAGCGTTCGTCTTTGCATTTTCCCCGTTTGTTCTTGCTGAGGAGACTGCTGCGGAAGCGCCGGAAGCGCCAGCGGCTGAGGCACAGGAGTCTACGGCTCAGGAGTCCCCGGCTAGTGAGCCGGTATCTGATGAGGCCATGAGCGCCATAGCGGATGAGATAAAGTCCGTTGACCTGGGACAGGAGCAGTGCGATGAGCCCGAGACGGTCACATGCCCCGAGCCCGAGCCCTGCCCGGAATGCCCTCCGCCTCCAAAATGCCCTGAACTCATTTCATTCAGTTCCAACGACGCGATACTTGCCGTTGACAGGGAGTCAAGCGCCACTCAGAACCTCGCGGTTCTCCGCGATGAGGTAGCGGTATTATTGAAGGCCAAGAGCGTTGACAAGGACCATGTTGCCAACCTCATAATAGAGACCGAGATATTCATGGACATGTATCGTGAGCTTCCCCTGTCTGCGGAGGCCCTTTTCTTAAAGGCCGAGCTTCTGTCGATGAGCAAGCTCTACGAGGCGAGGCTCATTACACTTACCAAGCTCCTCTTTGAATACCCTGACGGGGATTTCGCGGAGACGGCGGTCACAGGCATAAGGGGTCTGTATACAGGAAAGCTCAAAAAGGCCTTGAAGTTCGACAAGGGCATCACAAAGGGTACAAGCCAGAGCGAGTGGGCTGATCGCTACGCGCAGGCCCTTGAGATGCTCCACGAGTTCAACGACGCAAAGTACCTGCCTTTCCTCATGGCCGAGTACAACGAGTTCCTGAGCCGTTACCCCCGCCACAAGTTTGCGGAGACGGCTCTTCGCTTCAAGGCCGAGGGGTATGCTACTACAAAGAATCATGAGTCGCGGGCATTCGCTCTCACCTGGTTCATAAAGCTCTACCCGGACAGCGAGATGCGTTCTGCCGTGCTTTTCGACCTTGCCACGGTATATGAGGAAAGCCTCAAGGAGTACGGGAAGGCCGTGCAGACCTATGAGCTTTTGGTTGCCGACTACCCCGAAGGAGAGCAGACACTTGCTTCATACCAGAGGGCTGCGGAGATTTATGACAAGAAGCTCAAGAACACCGATGGCGCGGTCAAGAGTCTTGAGGCCATCGTGACCAGGTTCCCCGGCGACAAGGCAGCGCTTGCCGCCTTCCTCTACATGGCGGACCTGCAACAGAGCAAGAAGCAGTATGCCAAGGCGGTCAGGTCCTTAAACAGTCTTGCAGACATGTTCAAGGGTGACGACGCTGCTGTGAAAGCCCTTGTTGACTCTGCCAAGATAGCCTCAGTCAAGATGAAGGACTACGAGCTCCAGATACAGGTGCAGAGCCGCCTGGTGGACGAGTACCCCAACCGTGAAGAGGCGGTCATAGCCCTTAACGCCATCGCGGAGACCAACGTCAAGCAGCTGGACAATACAACGGACGCGATCAATGTCTACAAGGCCCTCATAAAACAGTACCCTGACCACAAGCTTGCGGAGGCCGCGCGCAAGAAGGTGGACAAGCTCCTGGGCCAGTAGCCTCCCCCTGGGGGGTATTCCCGCCTGTTCATAACCGATGCCCTTGGTACGTTTTGTCTGCATGTTATAATCTCCCATGCAGGCGAAACTTTCTTTCCATGGCGCAGTTGGCGGGGTCACTGGCTCATGCCACCTTTTAGAGACGGGCGGGCTGAAACTGCTTGTGGACTGCGGTCTTTTCCAGGGCGACAACCAGTGGCGCTCGCGCAACCAGGGTGATTTCGGCTTTGATCCCGCTTCCATAGACTACCTGCTGCTCTCGCACGCCCACCTGGACCACTGCGGACGCATCCCCCTTCTGGTCAAGAGAGGTTTTAGAGGCAAGATAATATGCACCCGCGCCACTTATGACATAGCTAAAATAATACTTCTGGACTCTGCCCGCATACAGGAGGAGGACGTGGAGCACTGGCGTCCCGCGAACCTGCGCGACGGGTTCAAGCCCAAGAAGCCTTTGTATACAACTCTTGACGCGCTTGACGCGCTTGGGTATTTCGAGACCTTCACAAAGTACGACAAGCCCCACAAGCTAGGTGACGCGGTAAAGGTCACGTTCCGCGATGCGGGGCACATACTGGGCGCGTCATTCATCGAGGTGGACACAAAGGGCGGGCAAAGGGTCCTCTTCTCCGGCGACCTGGGCAATACCGGAAAGCCCATCATCCGCGACCCATCATTCGCCAGGAAGGCCGAGGTCGTGGTCGTTGAGAGCACTTACGGTGACCGCAACCACAAGAGTGTGGATGAATCGGTGGAGGAGCTTATAGGGTGCGTGCTCAAGACCTTCGAGGCCGGGGGGAACGTTGTCATCCCCTCATTTGCCGTGGAGCGCGCGCAGGAGCTCCTGTATTTTTTCAGGAAGTTCCACGAGGAGGGCAGGCTCCCCCGCTCCGACGTGTTCCTGGACTCCCCCATGGCAACAAGCGTCACGAACATAATGCGCAGGCACCCTGAATGCTTCAACGAGGAAACGCTGAGACTGTTCAATTCCAACGCTGACCCGTTCTCCTTCCCCGGCCTCCAGATAACAAGGACACAGACAGCCTCAAAGCGCATCAACCATGCAATCAACAACGCTGTCATCATAGCCGGGGCGGGCATGTGCAACGGCGGGCGCATCAGGCTGCACCTCCAGAGGAACATCCTGCGTCCGGAGTGCTCCATAGTCTTCATAGGTTTCCAGGCAAAGGGGACTCTCGGTAGGGAGATAGTGGACGGGGCCCAGGAGGTGAGCATCCTTGGAGAGTCCTATAAGGTCAAGGCCAACATCCATACCATCGGTGGTTTCTCCTCCCACGCTGACAAGGACACGCTCATAGACTGGCTGGCGCACGGGGGCCGCCACAGCAAGGTATTCGTGGTGCACGGCGAAAACAGCGCTGTTTCTTCTCTTGGCAGCGCTATCATAGAGCGGAACCTCTCGGACGAGGCCATAGTGCCTGAACTCCACAAGCAGTATTCCCTGGAGTAGGGGCAGGGGGGGAAGGGGGACAGGGCGCTTGGAACTCTTTAATACAATAGCCGTCCTGGTGAGCCTTGCCGCGCTCTTTGCCCACATCAATGCCCGGTTCATAGGGCTTCCCGGCAACATAGGTCTCCTTGTCATATCCCTTGTGGCCTCGCTCGTGATTATCGTGCTTGGCAAGGCAGGCCTGCCCGTAGTGCACAGCCTTGTGGAGGTGGTCCGGCATATAGATTTCAACCTCACGCTCATGGTGGGGATGCTGAGTTTCCTGCTCTTTGCGGGCGCGCTCCATGTGGACCTGGACGAACTCCTTGAGCGCAAGTGGAAGATAGGCTCATTCGCCACTATCGGAGTCATGCTCTCCACTGCGCTTGTAGGCTCCCTCACATGGTTTTTACTCCCGCTTTTCGGGTTCAGGATGGAATTCATTTATTGCCTGCTCTTTGGCGCAATCATCTCTCCCACGGACCCCATTGCTGTGCTTGGCATACTCAGAGATGCGGGCGCCCCAAAGAGCTACGAGATAAAGATAACCGGGGAGAGCCTTTTCAATGACGGCGTTGGGGTCGTGGTATTCGTGGTGCTCATGGGTTTTGTCACCGGAGGGCATGAGCCGACCCCCTCAGGCATTGCCGTGCTGTTTGCCAGGGAGGCGGCGGGCGGCTTTGTGATGGGCCTCATGCTTGGCTGGGGAGGTTTCATACTCCTGAAAAGCATCGATAGATATGATGTGGAGGTGCTGATAACCCTGGCCCTTGTCACGGGCGGCTATGCCCTCTCCCTTTTGCTCCACCTCTCAGGCCCCATCGCCATGGTGGTGGCCGGGCTCATGATAGGAAACAGGGGCAGGCGGCTTGCCATGAGCAGCCGCACGCGCGAGCATCTGGACACCTTCTGGGAACTCCTGGACGCGGTGCTGAACGCGGTGCTGTTCGTCCTCATCGGGCTTGAGATACTGGCCATGCCACTCACGGGCACGAGCGTAATGCTCGGGCTCATGGCGATTCCTCTTGCGCTTGTGTGCCGGTTCATCTCGCTTTCGGTGCCTGTCACTGTGCTTGGCTTCTGGAAGAGTTTTCCTCCGGGTATTTTAAGAGTGCTCACATGGGGAGGGCTCAGGGGAGGCATCTCCGTAGCGCTTGCGCTCTCTCTTCCGCGCGGCATGGAGCGCGATCTCATTGTCTCCATGACCTATGTTGTGGTGGTGTTTTCCATCATCGTGCAGGGGCTTACCCTGAGATATATGATACCCGGCCCCTCTGATGTTTCTGAAATTCAGGAGGATGAACCCTCAGGGCCAGCTTGAGGTAATTTAAGACCCTTAAAGTTATTTTTGAGGTCCAGGTTTAAGAAATAGCATAGACCTAAAGTTAATAAACGACTTTAACATTAGCATGCAAACGGCCTAATATAACAGTAAAATGCCATCAAGAGACCTCAATCAGAAGGTATCTCTCCGTTTTCTCTGAGACAGCAAAGCGTTCGTCAGCCCTGTATCCGGCTATCCAGGCTATATCGTCCCTGACCAAGATAATTGGCACGGCATCGCGCTCATATCTGGGCACTTTAGCATCCACAAAATAATCCTGGAGTTTTTTCCTCTTTCCAAATCCCTCCGGAAAAAAATGATCGCCGTCTTGCCTGGCGCGCACTGTAAGGGGAAAGGTCGCCTTTGCCGCATCCAGCACGCATTTGTTGCTGCCTTTAAATGGTGCGGGGGCCTCCTCAAGCACAGTAGCTATGATTCTCATCCCAGCTTCGGCAAGCTCAAGGGTTCCGGGCGCCTCCATGGTCCTTGTCTCAAGGTGTACAGGGGGCGCTGCGGTTATAAGGAAAGTGGAATATTTCTTTATCACCTTAATGTCGTGTGGAAGGTCCATGCTGTCACCGGGTTTTCCCTCACTGATGAGCCTGAGTATATCCTCGATATGCGTGTGCCCGATCCGCCTGAGGCCTGCTGTCTCCTCCACTGCGCGTCTCAGCACACGGCGCGCGATGGTCCTGTCCATGGTCTCAAGGGGCCGCAGGAAAAGCTCTATATAGTCGTCGCCCTTTGAGGTGATAAGCCTCATGAGCGTTTTGTTCACCTCGATGAAGAAATACCTCTCCTCATCCGAAAGAACTTCCGTTGTTCTCCCGATTGTTTCTATAAGAGAGGGGTTGATCTCCTCCAGCACCGGCATCAGCTCTTTTCTTAAGCGGTTTCTCAGGTAATGGTCCTTCAGGTTCGAGCTGTCCTGTACGGCCTCTATCTTCTTTGCCTTGAGGTACGCAAGCACGTCGGCTTTTCTTGTATTGATCAAAGGCCTTATAAGGGCCCTGCGCACGGGCGGTATGCTGGCAAGCCCGGAGGGGCCGGCGCCCCTCAGTATGCGCATGAAGAATGTCTCTGCCTGGTCGTCAAGCGTGTGCCCAAGGGCGATGCGTTTTGCCCCGCATGCCAGGGCCGCTTTAGCAAGTTCCGTGTACCTGAGTTCGCGCGCGGCCTCCTGAGTGTTCATGTTCTTATCTTCAGCAAGCCCCTCAACATCTACCTTTGAGTGAGAGAACGCAATGCCAATTCTCTTGCACAGGGCCTCACAACTTTTTATCTCCGCGGGTGTCTCATCAGGCCTCAGCCCGTGGTCAACATAGTGTGCGAAGAGTTCAAGGTCAAGTTCATTTGAGATTTCGGCAAGAACGGATGCCAGACACGTGGAGTCAGGGCCTCCGGAGAGCGCAATGAGCACATGGTCGCCCGTTGAGAGCATCTGGTGTTTGTTGATGGTAGCTGATGCCTGTCTGAGAACGTCCATACGTGTCAGGGCCTGACAGGCACACCTTTGGAGGCGAGGTAGTCCTTGGTTTCCTTTATAGTGTATTCCCTGAAGTGGAAGATGCTGGCGGCAAGCACAGCGTCGGCCTTGCCCTTGACGATGCCTTCGTACATGTGTTCCAGGTTGCCAACCCCGCCCGAGGCGATAACAGGGATGCTCACTGCCTCTGATACGGCGCGAGTAAACTCCAGGTCAAAGCCGTCCTTGGTGCCGTCGCGGTCCATGCTGGTTAAGAGTATCTCTCCGGCTCCAAGCTCTTCCATGTAAGCGGCCCACTTCACAGCGTCAATGCCCTTGGGCTTTCTGCCGCCGTGGGTATAGACCTCCCATCCCTCCTCACCCTCCACAGGGCGGAGTTCTTCATGGTCACCCATCCACTCAGGCGGCTCGCCGGCTGCCCCTGTGCTCCTTTTTGCGTCAATGGCAACCACTATACACTGGCTCCCAAAGCGCTCGGCCGCCTTGCCCACGAACTCCGGGTCATGCACCGCGGCCGTGTTCATGGCCACCTTGTCGCATCCTGCCTTCAGGAGCGCGCGTATGTCGTCCAGCACTCTGACCCCTCCTCCAACGGTAAGAGGGAGGAATATATCAGCCGCGGTCTTGGCCACAACGTCAAGGATGATGTTGCGTTTCTCGTGAGAGGCCGTAATGTCCAGGAACACAAGCTCGTCCGCACCCTGCTCGTCATAGAACCGGGCGTTTTCCACCGGGTCCCCGGCGTCGCGGATGTTGACGAAGTTCACGCCCTTTACAACGCGGCCGTCCCTAACGTCCAGACATGGTATTATCCTCTTTGCAAGCATTCTCTATTTTCCCTTTATGCTGTGTATGACGCTGCAAGTTCTATTGCTTCCACAACGTCCAGAGAGCCCGAGTAAATGGCCTTCCCAGTGATGGCCCCCCAGATGCCCCCGGCCTCAAGCAGTCCCTTTATGTCCTCAATGTTCCGTATGCCGCCTGAGGCTATGACCGGGATCCCTACGGAATCGGCGAGGTTTTTTGTCTCTTCGATATTGGGCCCGCTGAGCATGCCATCGCGCTTGATGTCAGTGTAGATGATACCTGCAACGCCGCGCGCCTCCATGGCCTTTGCAAACTCCGTGGCCTTGTGGTCGGTGACCTCCACCCATCCCTTTATGGCGACCATGCCCTCTTTGGCATCGATTCCCGCAAGTATCTTTCCAGGGTATTTAGCGCACGCGCCTTCCACCATCTCAGGGTCCTCTGTCGCCGCAGTGCCGAGAATCACCCTGTCTATGCCCAGCTCAACGAGCCTGTCGATGGTCTCCATGTCCCTTATCCCCCCGCCCAGTTCGAGCTTCGTGTCCACTGCCGCGCGAATGCTCTTTATGGCCTCAAAGTTCTTCTGGGTGCCGGAGAACGCGCCGTCCAGGTCCACCAGGTGTATAAGCTCCGCTCCTGCATCCTTCCAGCGTTCTGCCGTGGCCGCAGGGTTGTCCGAGTACACGGTAACATCTTCGGCGCGGCCCTGCAGCAGGCGCACGCACTTTCCTTCCTTCAGGTCGATGGCAGGGATAATAAGCATTCGATAATATACCATTTAAGAGTTCACGCCAACCACCCGCCCGCGACTCTTCCTGTATGGCTGCCATTGAACGCAAATGCCCGTATCTGTTACGATTTACATTACGGGCACCGGGGTGTCCTGCACCTGAGTGATGATGAAATCAATTATTGCAACCATGTTTCTGTCCTTTGCGGCCTTTGCGGCGCTTTTTGCGCTGGCTGGACAGGCCTCTGCCGACCAGCGGTACGAGTTCGACATCAAGTGGGGCTTCGTGCTTGCCGGCCACTCGGTGCTTGAACAGACCGACGCCACGGAGGACTCGCCCGCGCGCGTGGAGTCCTCGGCCATAAGCGCGGACTGGATAACCAGCTTCTACCCTGTGCGCGACTATGTGAGGGCGGAGCTTGACGACCCCGGGAACTTCTACCCCTCGCTCTATCGTATAACGACCAGGGAAGGCTCCCACGAGAAGGACCGCGAGGTGAAGTTCTTGCGAGCGGAGGGCAAAGCGATACATATAGACCACCTCAAGGGCACGAAGAAGAAGTACAAGATACCCGAACAGGTCCACGACCCCCTCTCAGCATTCTTTCGCATCAAGGGCATGCCCCTGGAGGTGGGAAAATCCGTATACATAAACATCTTCGACAGCAAGAAGCTCTGGAACGTGGAGGTGAAGGTGCTAAAGAAGGAGCGCATAACCGTTCCCGCGGGCACGTTCGACACGGTGAAGATACAGCCGATGATGAAGAGCGAGGGCATATTCGACGCCAAGGGCAACATCTACATATGGCTCTCGGACGATGAGCACCGCATCCCCGTGATGGTGCGCTCGAAGATAACCATAGGCTCCATGACCGTGCTTCTCACCGGAGGCGATTATTAAAAACACCTCAGGCCCGGACATATCATTTGTCATAGTGAACCTCAACACCCGGGACCTCCTGCTTGGCTCTCTGGCATCCATCTACGGCACTGTGAAGAATTCTTTTGAGGTCTTTGTGGTGGACAACGCAAGCTCTGACGGGAGCGCTGATGCCGTGAGGTCTGCATACCCGGAGGTCCAGGTAATTGAAAACTCTTTAAACATTGGTTTTGCCCGCGCGAATAATCAGGCCCTGAGGCGCATGAGAGGCCGCTATGCCTGCCTCCTTAATTCCGATGCAGAGCTTACCGAAGGTGCGCTTGACCTCATGGTCTCCTTCATGGACTCAAACTCCGATGTGGCTGTATGTGGCGGGCAGCTCCTGAACGCTGACAGCTCCCACCAGAACTCCATTGCGAACACCCCGACCCTCCTGACGGAACTCACGAACAAGAGCGCGCTCAGGATGCTCATGCCCACGAGGTTCCCCGGCAAGGAGGCCTCCTTCAGCGATCCGGTGGAAGTTGAGTCTATAATAGGCGCTTTGATGTTAGTAAGGCATGAGGCCATGGAAAAGACCGGGCTTCTGGATGAGGATTTTTTCTTTTTCCTTGAGGAGACGGACTGGTGCCTGAGGTTCAAGAGGTCCGGTTACAGGATAATGCACCATCCCCATGCCCGCATATTCCATTTCCAGGGGGCCTCAGCGGGCAAGAGGTTCGTGAGGGCGCGCCTTGAGTACTGGCGGTCGCGCTATGTTTTTTTCAGGAAGCACTATTCCCGGAGCACATGGGCATTGCTGCTGGCCGGACTGCTCCTTAGAATACTTGTAAACCTCACCGCATACCTTATATATGTCCCCCTCACCCTGTTCCTCCTGCCAAAGGCGGTGCAGCGCCTCCGGCTTTATGCGACCCTCCTGTTGTGGCACCTGCTTGGACTTCCAGCTGGATGGGGCTTGGCCCCGGCAGACACTTCCGCCATGGACAGGACTGATAGGGATGTATAATATCTAATGGCCATGCAGATGATACCGGTATCAGTGGCAGTGATCACCCTGAACGAAGAGGCGCATATATCCGGCTGCCTCAAGAGCGTTGAGGGCTTTTTTAAAGAGATCGTTCTTGTGGACTCAGGCAGCACGGACCGCACCGTGGATATTGCGCGCGAGCGAGGGGCAAAGGTCATCACGAACGAGTTTGCGGGCTACGGCCAGCAGAAACAGTTCGCCCTGGAACAATGCTCCCTGGACTGGGTGCTCATGCTCGACGCTGACGAGCGGCTGTCGCCTGGATGCCTGGATGAGATCCGGGCCCTCTTTTCCTCCGGCCCGGATGCCGCGGCCTACAGCTTCAGGCGCAAGGGCTATATAGGGGACCGCTGGATATGGAGTTGCGGGTGGTGGCCGGACCGTGTGATAAGGCTTGTTGACAGAAAACATTGCTCCATGGAGGG
>DAOWET010000246.1 GCA_030638335.1 Nitrospirota bacterium | reverse complement strand
GGAGGATTTGGTGCCTCCCGCCGCCTGTTTTAAAAGATGTAATGGTTGTTAGTGGCCTGTAATACTCTCTATCGCCGCTAGGAGCAAGGCAGACGCTTCCGGGTCTATCTTCTTGCCGGTCTGGGCCTTGATATGGTTGGCAAGGGCATTGTACGACCCATTGCCTGCCTGTTTCACCAGGCTGTTCTCCATCTGGGGCGCAATGAGCCCCTCGCCCACCATCGTACTGATAAGCGCAACGAGCCCGTCAGAGTCCGCTGTAAACAGTTCCATGGACATGGAAGCGTCAGCACTTGTGTTTCCCTCGTTGTCCGTCGCACTGTAGACAACCGAATGTGTGCCTGTCGCAGTAACCGTCGCGCTGGCATAATCGCCGTTTGCTATAGTCAGTGCTCCGTCCAGAGTGTAGGTTATCCGGGCAACGCCGCTGCATGTGTCAGTGGCTGAAACCTCGACCAGGACATCCCCGAGATACCACCCGTTGCTCATCAGCGTACCGCTCAGTGTTGCTGAAGTAATGGGGGCAGTGGTATCAGCTACCGTAACCACCACGTCATCGATGGCAGTGCCGCCATTGCCATCGTCAACAGTGAGTGTTATTAAAGAGGTACCAAAGGGAACGATCACTGTGGGTGAAATGCCAGATGCTGTTCCAAAAGATCCTGTCCAAGTGTAAGCAAGCGTGTCACCGTCAGGGTCAGTGGATGCACTGCCGTCAAGAACCACAGCTGTGCCGTCCGTGCTTGTACATTCAAGGGAAATGTCAACTCCCGCATTGGCGGTTGGTGCGGCATTGTCAGGGATGAAGGCTATAACCCCTCCTTTGCCCGGGAACGTGGCGTACGGTTCATGTGTGCTTGTGTCTACTACAACACCAAACGAACCACCCGAACGCGTGGATATATATGCAAAACTCCCATCAGGGCTGAACTTTACCCTGTTGAGGAATGCAAGACTGCCGCTGGAGCGGGAAGTAACGTTTTCCACCACCTTGATGATCTCGAATGTTGTGGCATCAATTACAAAGAGCTTGCCAGAGTATCGTGTGGTGGCGTAAACGATTTCTCCCGATGGGCTGACGTCTATACCTTGGAAGCCGCTTGCAGTGGACATGCTATTTACGACTGCCAGGGTTTCTGTGTCGATCTCAAAGAGGTGTGCATTAGCATTAAGGTAATTAATCGAACTTGCATATGCTTTTTTACCGTCCGGGCTTATGACAAGGTCTCCAGTGTTGCTGCCTCCAAGCCCGATCGAGTTGAGCGTTTGAAATGTCGAGGAATCGAGTATCATCAAAGTGGTGCGTTTTGCAAGAAAGATAAGGTTTCCGTCGGGAGACACGCGGACCCTTCCCCAGTACGCTCCACCACCTAACGGGACGCTAATTATTATCTGGCTTGTGTTTAGGTCCATTACAAAAAGATATCCCGAATAATTATAGTTTGAAGCAAAAAGGTATGCGAGGTCGCCTGATGGGCTTATGTCTATGCTGTAAAAATTATGTCGCATTGGGAGAAAGATTCGTTTAATCAGGCTGTCGCTGGCAGTGTCAACCACGGCGACGCTGCTTCTATAGGGGTCATTGAGTGCAATATATGCCCTGTCTCCCGATGGGCTGAGCGCCATATCTCTCTGATTGCCTCGGTAATTGTACATCCTTGCAACCTGTATGTTCTTAATATAGGTATGCGTATCTGTGTCATAAACACGCAACGGAAGTCCCCAGCTGTAGTTACTCTCTTCATGAGCAATGTAGGCTTTTCCTGCTTCAGAGACATTGACTGCCACAAGCGGCAGGGCTGCGGCCAACAGCAACACAAGTAAGACCGCCAAAATCCTTCTTATAAGCTTCTTCATTTCCCTCTCCTCGCGTTAAGTATTTGTAAGATATGGACTGCCAGAATGGAATACAAACAGCCCCCCCTTTAACAAACCAGGTATGTAATATGCAAACTACATACCATTTATACGAGAATGCCGCAACTTGCATGATATTGAAATTGCACCAATTAATTGTATGCAAATTGTAAACAGACTGCCCTTGGTGGGTGTAACAACCAATCTTTGGGGTATATGCCCCTACGGAATCCATGGGGTCAGACAAATAATTAGGGACAAATAATTAGGGACACATCCCAATTAATTATTAACCAGAGCTAATAAAAAATGCCTTTTCTTAGAGAAGGGTTTTGTTGTTTTTCATTTAGTTACGACAGATTTATTAACCATAGTTTGTGACACATTTTACCTGACACGTGTCATATGGACAATGTCAGTATGAGGGTGTTATAGTGCTGCGTAGCAGCACCAATAAGGCAGTGGGAAAACGATACCTCCGGCATCCAAAAAACATCACCCCCCGGCCCCCCAAATATCCGTCCACCGAGAATGAACAGAATGAACAGGGGCAAGGCCCCATTTACACTTGAATTTCAACTGCTTGCGGCGTTTTGAGGGCTCCAGAATGAACATATAAAAGAAAACGCGCGCGAGCGCGTTAACAGACCGACTACCGACGCGGGTATCCGGTTTCAATATCTGGCCGGTTAGTATATAATTTACCAATGCGCGCCGCGGTGATCATACCGGCCCGTCTGGGATCAACCCGTTTCCCGGGTAAGGTCCTCGCACCTCTTCATGGCCGTCCACTTATCCAGCATGTCTGGGAACGCGCATGCACCTCCTCGTTAGCCACAGAGATAATAATCGCCACTGACAGCTTAAACGTGCTCGAGGCCGTGCACGCCTTTGGCGGCAGGGCTGTCATGACAAGCCCGGACCACTCATGCGGCACCGACCGCATCGCGGAGGTGGCACGCACGCTGGACTGTGATATAATCATCAACGTGCAGGGCGATGAACCTCTCATCCGGGCCGAGGTCATAGACATGGCCGCAGGTCTTTTAGAGGAGGACGAAAGGGCCTCCCTCGGCACAGTCGCCTCCATTTGCACCGATCCCGCGGAGATTGCAGACCCCAATGTCGTAAAGGTCGTAACGGACAGGGAGGGTTTTGCCTTGTACTTCTCGCGCGCCCCCATCCCATACCACCGGGAGGACTGGCCCTCGCTTGGGGATGCCGGAGCCGCAGGCTCTAAGGATGCAGGGGAAGATGGCGTAGAAAAGGCCACAGGTGGCCTCCTGAAGCACATAGGCATATACAGCTACAGGCGCGAGGCACTTTTGAGGCTTACGGAGCTTGAGCCCACCAGGCTTGAGCGGATAGAGAAGCTTGAACAGCTCAGGGCCCTGGAGCACGGCATGCGCATAAAGGTGGGCATCACGGACTTTGAGTCCCACGGGGTGGATACCCCAGAGGACCTCGAACGGGTCAGCGCCATATACAAAAGACCGCAGGACCAGGAGGGTCAATAAATACAATGCGAATATTTCTGCTAAAGCGGGGGGTAATAACTTAATGCCAAAATACATCTTTGTCACAGGTGGAGTTCTGTCATCCCTTGGCAAGGGCATAGCCGCCGCAGCCACCGGGGCGCTGCTTGAGCGCAAGGGCCACAAGGTGACCATCCAGAAGCTCGACCCTTATATCAACGTGGACCCCGGCACCCTGAGCCCCTTCCAGCACGGTGAGGTCTTTGTCACTGACGACGGTGCGGAGACCGACCTGGACCTGGGCCATTACGAGCGCTTCACGAGCGCGCGGGTCTCGCAGGCCAACAACTACACCACTGGCAAGATCTACTACAACGTGATCCAGAAGGAGCGGCGGGGTGACTACCTCGGCGACACGGTCCAGATCATCCCGCATATAACCGACGAGATAAAGAAGTCCATAAAGAGCGCTGTGGGCGACAACGACGTTCTTATAGTTGAGATCGGCGGCACTGTGGGAGATATCGAGAGCCTGCCCTTTCTGGAGGCCATAAGGCAGATGCGCCACGACGTGGGCCGCGAGAATTCGCTCTACATGCACCTCACGCTGGTCCCCTACATACCCACCAGCGAGGAGGTCAAGACCAAGCCCACGCAGCACAGCGTGAAGGAACTCCGCTCGATCGGCATACAGCCGGACGTGCTGCTGTGCAGGTGCGACCGTCCCTTCCCGCCCGGCCTGAAGAAGAAGATAGCCCTGCACTGCAACATAGAAGAAGAAGAGGTCATACAGGCCCTTGACGTGAGCAACATCTACGAGGTCCCCCTGGCCCTGCACAAAGAAGGCCTTGACGCCATCATATGCCGCAAACTCGGGTTTGACGATTCTCCCCCGGACCTCAGCATCTGGGAGGACATCCACAAAAAGATAACCGAGCCCTCAAAAGAGGTCACCATCTCCATCGTGGGCAAGTACATAGGGCTCAAGGACTCATACAAGAGCCTCACAGAGGCCCTGGGCCACGGCGGCATAGCAAACGATGCCCATGTGCGCCTGGAGTGGGTGGACTCGGAAGAGATAGAGGCCAACGGCCCTGAGCGGTATCTCTCGGAGACCGACGGCATACTCGTGCCCGGAGGGTTCGGGCACAGGGGTATAGAGGGCAAGGTGCAGGCCATCCGCTATGCAAGGGAGAAGAAGATACCGTTCTTTGGCATTTGCCTTGGGATGCAGTGCGCGGTCATAGAGTTCGCCAGAACCATGTGCGGCCTGGAGAAGGCCAACTCCTCCGAGTTCGACCTGAACACCCCCGACCCTGTCATATACCTGATGGAGAAATGGTTCGACCACCGCAGGGAAGCCACGGAAGAGCGTACCGAATCCACTGACAAGGGCGGCACAATGCGCCTTGGGGCCTACCCCTGCACCCTTGAAGAGGGCTCCTTCGCACTTGATGCATACGGGGAGAAGGACATCTCCGAGCGCCACCGCCATCGCTACGAGTTCAATAACGCGTACAAGGGCATCCTCACCAAGAACGGCATGCGCGTAAGCGGCACAAGCCCTGACCACGAGCTTGTGGAGATAGTGGAGGTTGGCGACCACCCATGGTTCCTGGGGTGCCAGTTCCACCCGGAGTTCAAGAGCCGCCCCACAGAGCCGCACCCCCTATTTGCATCCTTCATCGGCGCGGCTGTAAAGGAAAAGCGCGAACTCTTTAATGAGGTCTCAGCCAAAGGCGGGACCCGCCCGGAGAAATGAAACGCCAATGACCAGAAAGGTAATGATCAGCGACAGTGTTAGTGTGGGAGGTGGCGGGCCGCTTCTTGTGATTGCCGGGCCGTGCGTGATCGAGGACGAGGTTTTAACACTTGAGACAGCGCGTGAGCTAAAGGAGATCTGCAACAGGCTTGATCTGCCCCTTGTATTTAAAAGCTCCTTTGACAAGAGCAACCGCACCTCCGCAAGCTCCTTCCGGGGCCCGGGCATGGAGGCCGGCCTCCTTACACTGGAGAAGGTAAGGTCAGAAGTTGGAGTACCCGTTATAACAGACATCCACACGCCTGAGCAGGCAGCGCCCGTGGCCGAGGTGGCGGACGCGCTCCAGATCCCGGCCTTTCTCTGTCGGCAGACCGACCTGCTCGTGGCTGCGGCGAATACAGGAAAGCCGGTGAACGTTAAGAAGGGGCAGTTCCTCTCGCCCTGGGACATGAGAAACGTGGTGGAGAAGTTTGCCTCTGCCGGAGGCGATGACCTTATGCTCACCGAGCGTGGAACGAGCTTTGGCTATAACAACCTGATAGTGGACTTCCGCTCATTCGCCATCATGCGCTCCTTTGGGTATCCGGTGATATACGATGTGACCCACAGCCTGCAGCTTCCCGGAGGACTTGGAAAAAAATCCGGGGGCCAGAGCGAATTCGCGCCCATGATGGCGCGTGCTGCGGCTGCCGCGGGCATAGACGGCCTGTTCTTCGAGACACATCCCGACCCTGAACGTGCCCTCTGCGACGGCCCCAACATGATACCGCTTGCAGAGGTGGAGGCCATGCTTGTTTCCATGAAAAAGGCTGCTGAGTCCGCCGCATCCTGATATTTTTCCCAGCCTGCCTAACCTACTGTTTATATTCAAGTGACTTCAGCATATCTAATACACTTCTTTGACTATTGGCCCCTCAAGTATTATTATATTTATTCCTTAATAATTATAAGGTAATCCAGTTATGGGGTAATCTAATAGCAATGAGTGATTCTGGCCAGCAGAATAAGAAGAATAAAAAAGACGACCTCGACCTTGTGGAAGAGGCCAGGCGTGTGCTGGGCGTTGAGGCCCGGGCCGTGGAGCGTGTGGCCTCCCGCGTGGACGGGTCTTTTGCGCTCGCGGTTGAGCGCATCACGTGCTGCAACGGCAGGGTGATAGTCACAGGCATGGGCAAGTCGGGAATCGTTGGAAAGAAGATCGCGGCCACACTTTCCTCCACAGGCACCCCGGCCTTCTACATGCACCCGGGCGAGGCAAGCCACGGGGACCTTGGCATGGTTACCTCAAGCGATGTGGTGCTTGCCATCTCTAACTCGGGCGAGACGGAAGAGGTGGTGGCGCTTATACCGTTTATCAAACGCTTCGGCGTGGGCCTCATAGCCATGACGGGCAGCGCGGACTCCACGCTTGGCAATGCATCTGACGTGGTGCTTGACGTGGGAGTGGACGAGGAGGCCTGCCCCATGGGAATCGTGCCCACCGCCTCCACAACAGCGACGCTTGCCATGGGAGACGCCCTGGCAGTGGCCCTGCTTAAAAAACGCGGTTTCAACGAAGAGGACTTCGCCACTTACCACCCAAAGGGAGTGCTTGGCAAAAAACTCCTCACAAAGGTCTCGGACCTCATGCATACGGGCCAGGACATCCCGCACGTGGGCCCGGAGACCAAACTCGTGGACTGCCTGATGGAGATATCCACCAGGCGGCTTGGCATGACCACGGTGGTGGACGGTTCAGGCGCGATGCTGGGAGTGATAACGGACGGGGACGTGCGCCGGGGCCTCGAGAAATGGGGCAAGGAATATTTCGACATGCAGGCCGGAGAGGTCATGACCAGGGACCCAAAGAGGATAGAGGCGCGTGAGCTTGCCGCCCGCGCGCTTGCCGTTATGCAGGAGCACTCCATAACCTCCATAGTCGTGCTGGATGATGCCGGCAGGCCCGAGGGCGTGATACACATCCATGACATCTTAAAACAGGGGATACTTTAACAATGCCGAAATCATCTAAATTGGCGGACAAACAACTCATGGAGGCAGCCTCGAAGGTGCGCCTTCTGGTGCTCGACGTTGACGGTGTGATGACCGACGGGCGGATAATCCTCGACGACGCAGGCGTGCAGTACAAGGCCTTCCACGTGCGCGACGGCCACGGTATCAAGATGCTCATCCGGGCGGGCGTGGACGTGGCCATAATCACTGGCAGAAAGTCGGAGGTCCTCCTGAGGCGGGCTGAGGAACTGGGCATAAAGCATGTCTATCAGAGGAGCTTCAACAAGCTTAAGAGCCTTACCGAGATAAGGGGCCTAGTTGGCGTAGAGGAATCTGAATGCGCCTTTGTTGGCGACGACGTAGTGGACCTTCCGGTCATGCGGCGCGTGGGGCTTTCCGTTGCTGTGGCGGACGCGGAGGACGATGTCACGGAGCGCGCTCACCTGGTGACGAAGCGCGCCGGAGGACGCGGGGCGGTAAGGGAAGTCACGGACCTCATACTCAAGGCCAAGGGACTATGGGATGAAGCGACCAAAGCATACCTGGAAGCTTAATCTCCCGACGATCCTGACCTTAAGCAGGATAGTCGTGATCCCGTTTTTCATCTACCTGACCCCTATTAACAATTTCTATGGCATGGTGATATTCTCGCTTGCCTCCATAACCGACTTCCTTGACGGATACCTTGCCCGCAGAAGCGGGGAGGTCACGACCTTTGGCATAATAATCGACCCCATCGCGGACAAGTTCCTTGTGATCGCGGCCCTTATCCTTCTGGTGGACATAGGCAGGGTCTCGGTGCTTGCCGCTGTGATCATCATTGTGCGGGAGTTCCTGATCACAGGGCTCAGGGTGGTGGCCCTGACCATGGATATCGTGATCCCTGCCGAAAGGGGGGGGAAGTGGAAGGTGGGTTTCCAGATCACGGCCATCATCTGCCTGCTTCTGGCAGGGCCTGAGATAGGTTTTTATCCCATGGAGCTCCTTGTGGAGTTTTTAAGGGGCATCTGGCTTGATGTGTACGATGTGGGCACGATAACTCTCTGGCTGTCCATAGTGCTTGCCGTGGTCAGCGGGGTCCAGTACATAGTCAACTTCTGGAACAGGACAGTTGGAACAGATATTCCTACGGACGGCAAAGGCGGTGCATAGGCCGTGACACTACAGGACATACTGCTTCTTCTTGGCTCATTCCTGCTGGGCTCTGTT
>DAOWET010000122.1 GCA_030638335.1 Nitrospirota bacterium | reverse complement strand
TTTATATTGAAAACAAGCATCTCAACATGTTCAATATCGGCCTGCGCGTTCCCGTCGGCCATGGCATCAGGTTCATAGTCATGCAGCAGTGAAGACAAGGGGCTCTGAGGGGACCTTGTTTCCTTGTCCGCATTATCCCCTGAGGGTCTCGCAGCCGTCACGGAACCGGTTGAAGGCTTTTTTCTCCTGGATTTGGCAGTGGATTTTTTCTTTGCGAATGTCTTCTTCTTTGTTGCGGACTTCTTTGCGGTTTTTTTACTGGCTGTGGATTTCTTTTCTGAGGCTCCCTTTTTCGCAACAGGCTTCTTTGTATCGGAAGCCTTCTTTCCAGAACCCTTTGCCTTTGTTTTTTTCTTGATAGGCATTACCGTTATCCCTGCCATAATGCAAAGATTAGTGTATTATATACACGTACTATACATTGTCACATAAACCAACTGGAAATGTAAAGGTGTTTTTGTGAAAATGTTTTATTTTACCGATGGTTATCAGACATACTTCAAGTTATTATGCATGTTAGGGGCAAATCCCCCTCAAATGACATGAAAATATTGCTCTTCGACATAGATGGGACCCTGATCGATTCGGGCGGGGCAGGCAGGCGTGCTCTTGAGAGGTCGTTCAGTGAGATTATCGGGGTCGAAAACGCTATTGATGGGCTCCGGCTTGCAGGGAAAACCGACCCTCTCATCCTTCGTGAGGCCCTTGAGGGGAACAATATCTCACCCACCGAGGACCTTATCAGCATGCTTAAAGTTTCATATATCGAGAACCTCAAAGAACAGATAGTGCTCGCTGACAAATCCCTGAAACCCGGTGTGTCCAGGCTGCTTGAGGCCCTGAGCAGCAACGACCACAAGCATATGGGGCTGCTGACCGGAAATATTGCAGAAGGTGCGCGAATTAAGCTGGAACCATTTGGAATATTTGATTATTTTTCTTTCGGGGCATATGGGAGCGACGAAGAGGACAGGGACAGTCTCCTGCCCTATGCGCAAAAAAGATATACAGAAATAACAGGCAAGGCCGCCTCCGGTGAGCAGTTCGTGGTCATAGGGGATACCCCGCGCGATGTGGATTGCGCAAAGCCCTACGGGGCCATGTCCATTGCAGTTGCAACAGGCTTCCACACTGAAGAAGAACTCCGCGCAGCAGGGGCGAACGTAGTGCTTGGCGACCTCACCGACACTGAGGGTTTTCTGGAGCTTGTTAGCTGAAAGTGATGGCTCTAACGCCTTCTTTTAAGTACTGCCGCCTCTTTTACGATGTTCTCCACTGTAAGGCCGAAGTGCCTGTATATATCGCCTGCAGGGGCTGACTCGCCAAAGGTATCAATACCCATGACCTTGCCCTCTATCCCAACATAGCGTTCCCAGCCAAAGGTAACACCAGCCTCGACAGCCATCCTCTTGGTCACAGAAGGTGGAAGGACCGACCTCTTGTACTGGTCAGGCTGTGCCTCGAACAGCTCCATGCTGGCCATGCTAACAACGCGCGCCTTCACGTTACGCTTTGAAAGTGCTTCTGCCGCGTCAAGGCAGAGGCTGACCTCGCTGCCGCTGGAGATAAGGATAATGTCCGGCTTTCCAACAGTATCCTTGAGCACATACGCGCCCTTTTTTACACCGCTGGCAAGGCCGTGGGTTGAGCGGTCAACGGTTGGCAGTCCCTGTCTTGAAAGAGCAAGCATCACCGGCCCTCCCCGATGCTTTACCGCCACTTTCCAGGCCTCTATAGTCTCGTTTGCGTCTGCCGGGCGGATGACGGTCATGTTAGGCATCGCGCGATAGGACGCCAGGTGCTCGATGGGCTGGTGCGTTGGCCCGTCCTCGCCAAGGCCGATGGAATCATGGGTCATAACATATATACAGTGAAGCCCCATCAGCGCGGAGAGCCTGCTTGCCGGGCGCAGGTAATCAGTGAAGATAAGGAACGTCCCACAGTAAGGGATGAGCATTCCAGAGAGCGCCATGCCGTTTATCGCAGCGCCCATGGCATGTTCCCTGACACCAAAGTGGATGTTTCTGCCTGCCTTTTTCGCGGTAAAGAAGGGCGCGCCCTTGACCTCGGTGTTGTTGGAGGGAGCAAGGTCCGCCGAGCCTCCGATCAGGTGCGGAAGTTTGCCGGCCACTGCGTTTAAGAACTTGCCCGATGCGCTCCTTGTGGCTACCTTGCCGTCAGATGGCTTGAACTTTGGAAGCCCTTTGTCCCAGCCCTTTGGAAGCTTTCCGTTGGAGACGGTATCCCACTGTTCCGCAAGGCGCGGGTATTTGCGCTTGTATCTCTTGAACAGAGCGTTCCAGGCTGACTCCAGCGCCCTGCCCTCGCCCACTGCCTTGCGCATGTTCTTTTTCACCTCAGAGGGGACATGGAAGGAACGGTTCGGCACGCCAAGGGCCTTCTTTGTGAGCTTCAGTTCTTCCACCCCCAGCGGGGAGCCATGCGCGGCAGCACTGTCATGCTTGTGCGGACTGCCGTAGCCAATATGAGTGCGCACGAGTATCAGGGACGGGCGGCTCTTCTCAGCTTTTGCAGCCTTTATCGACTTTACCAGGGCAACCTTGTCATAGCCGTCAACCCTGATGGTGTGCCACTTGAACGCATCAAAGCGCTTTTTCACGTTCTCGGTAAAGGTCAGGTCGGTTGAGCCTTCGATGGATATCTTGTTGTCCGAGTACAGGTACACGATACCTCCAAGCCCAAGGTGTCCGGCAAGCGAGGCCGCCTCTGAGGAGATACCCTCCATCAGGTCCCCGTCGCTCACGATGCCGTAGATCATATGGTCCACGAGTTTAAAGCCCGGCTTGTTGAACTGCCCGGCAAGGTATTTCTCAGCCATTGCCATGCCCACGCCCGTGGCAAAACCCTGCCCAAGCGGTCCGGTGGTTGTCTCAATGCCGCATTCCGGTTCGTATTCCGTATGTCCAGGGGTTTTGCTCCCAAGCTGGCGAAAGTCCTTTATATCGTCCATTGAGATATTGTGTCCGGTAAGATGCAAGAGGCTGTAGAGGAGCGCGGAGCCATGGCCTGCCGAGAGCACGAACCTGTCGCGATTGGGCCACGCTGGGTTCTTTGGGTTATGGCGAAGGAACTTCTGCCAGAGCACGTATGCCATTGCCGCGTCCCCCATGGGCATGCCCGGGTGGCCGGAGTTCGCCTTCTGCACAGCGTCCGCCGAGAGCATCATTATCGTCTTGATGGATTGGTCGTCTATTTTAGCCATGTTTCCTCCGAAGATATATATTCCAGAATTTTGTTAAGCATGCCCTTCCCCTGGGGCATGTTACAGTGCACTGGGATTATCACATATATGCGGGCATATTTCAAGGATTCACCCGCGCAGTGGTGGGTTTTTCACGCTTCAGTAATATAAGAAAAACATAAATTCAGTCAGCATATTATCTCAATCTTTTTTCAATTAAGCCCACTTTTCCAATACTATAGTTTGGATTTGTGAACCGATGTTTGTCAGAATGGTAATGATCCATAACTACACCTGCACGGTCACAGGTTATGAAAAATACGACTATAAGGGTTTGCGGTTGAAGTCTGCAAATTTCTTCCTGGTATCTGCTGATAATTATTACGACGTGAGCATTTCGATCTGCGCTATAATTATTTCCTATATATATTTACTATGGGTAAAATCCTATTAAGTATTTCCTGTAAAATTTACACTCATTCCTGCAGTAGATGATCTTCTCTAATAAAGACATTTTTTCGATTTTCCCATTACCACATTGTGTCATGGTTATCTTCCAGCACTCCTTTCCCTTGTCTGGATAAGCAGGACATGAATTGCGAACGTCATCAGAACAGTTCTCGGCATCCCAGCAATCAGGGATGTCATTTGTTTTCATGTTGTTGTCAGCAGGGTTCATGAAATATATTTTAAGGGAAGCTATACAGACATGGCAAGTCCGCTGGATATCATATCCAGCAAGAAAGTACGCGTAAATCAGATGTTTTATGGTTTTCATTCTTATATGTCCAGAAACAGATAGCGACTGACTTCAAGGCATGATATTATTTGTATTGAAGCCATGCTTATCTATAAGTGGTTTTCAATATTATTTGAAGGAGATGCTACTATGAGTCTCATAAGCGCTGAGAACCTGAGCAAGGTTTACAAGACTGGCGAGGTCGAGATCAATGCCTTAAAAGACATAAGTTTCGAGATAGAGCCAGCTTCATTTATTTCCTTTGTAGGCCCATCAGGCAGCGGCAAAACAACGCTTCTGAATCTAATCGGTTCCCTGGACAAGCCAACCAGCGGGTTCCTGCAAGTGGCAGGGGCCAATATATCAACATTAGACCGGAAGCAGAGCGCACGGTTCAGGGGAGACAATATAGGGTTCATCTTTCAGGACTTCAACCTCATTCCCGTGCTCACTACCTATGAGAATATTGAGTATCCTTTATTGATGGTCCAGGAGGTCCCTTCGGATCAGCGCAAGAAGAAGGTGGGCGAGCTCATGGAGGCCGTGGGGATTACAGAGCAGAGCGATAAATACCCAGACCAGCTCTCCGGTGGGCAGAAACAGAGGGTTGCGGTTGCCAGGGCATTGGTCTCAAACCCCAAACTCGTTCTTGCCGATGAACCTACCGCTAACCTCGACCATGCTACCGCATACATGGTTATCGACCTCATGAAGAGGATGAAGGACGAGTTCGGCACAACGTTCATATTCTCCACGCATGACCAGAAGATCGTTGGAGAAGTGGAGATACTGCACACACTGGAAGATGGCAGATTAATCAGTACTGAGATGAACAAGGAGGCCAAAGATGCTTAACCTGTTCAAGATAGCCATAAGAAACCTCCTGAGATATAGAAGAAGGACTCTGCTGACAGCGTCGCTTGTTACCATCGGTGTTGTGTTCGTACTTGTGTTCGTTTCCGTAGCCGGGTCGTTCAAGAACATGATGGTGGGACAGATAACCGACTCTTTCCTTGGCCATATCCAGATACACAAGAAAGGCTACGTGGCCTCCATCGACAACCTGCCGCTTACCATGGGCCTGAAGCCCAAGGCGCTGAAGAAGGTCGAACAGCTAATGGATGGCATACCCGAGATCGAAGCATATTCTCCCCGGTTGAAGTTCGGGGGCATGTTCAGCACCTTTGTTACGACTACCAACATAAGGATGAATGGTGTATATCCGGACAGGGAGCAGAAGACCGGACCGCTCCTTATGGATAGAATAATCAAGGGAGAGAAAACGATTGAGAAGGGTAAGATAGTGCTCCCTGAACTGGTCGCCAACGGCATGAAGGTGGATATCGATGATATCGTTGTCGTAGTAGCTACTAACAAGGACGGCTCTGTCAATGGCAAACAGTTCGTTGTCAGCGGGATAATGGAAAGCGCCACCGGCCCTGGAGGAAGAGACGGGTACATGCATATTGAGGATGCCATGGAAGTGCTGAGGATGGATAGCCTCGAAATAAGCGAGATAGCCATAAGGTTGACTGACTTCAACAAGATGCAGGAGGTTTACGAAAAACTGAATTCTGCACTTTCAAAAGAGGTTAACCAGCAGGGCAAACCCGCATTTGAGGTCCATACATGGGAGAAACTCTCTCCCTTTTATAACATTGCGCGAATGATAGACCTCATGACCTTCTTTATAAAGATCGCCCTCATAGCCATTGTGCTGATAAGCATAATGAACGTCATGATAATGGCGGTCTACGAGAGGATA
>DAOWET010000166.1 GCA_030638335.1 Nitrospirota bacterium | reverse complement strand
TTTTCCCTTCCTGCTGTATTTATTATGTTGTCCGGGGCTGGCACTCGCTACTTCCGGCGCGCTCAGCGCCGGGGCCGGGAGGCCGCCACAGTCTATATGTGTACCTGTGTGGCCGAGAGGATGTTCGGGAGCTTCTTTAGCTCCTCCATCTGGTCATCGGTCACCGGGGTGTCCACGGCAACCACGCTTATGGCCAGACCTCCCGCGCTCTCCCTGCCAAAGTGCATCCACGCAATGTTTATCCCGTAGCTTGAGAGCAGCGTGCCCAGGCCGCCGATGACGCCGGGCTTGTCGTTATTGGAGATGACAAGTATTGTGCCCTCGGGGATTATCTCCACAGGGAAGCCGTCCACCTGGATGATGCGCGGGTCGCGCCTTCCGTAGAGCGTTCCGGCAAAGCTCATGGTCTTCTTCTTGCCCTTGAGCGTGATCGTGAGCATGCTGTGGTAGTCGCCGGAGTCCGAGCTCTTTGTCTCCTTGACCTCGATGCCGCGCTCCTTTGCTATAAATGGCGCGTTCACGAAGTTCACGGTCTCCTCCAGCACGGGGGTGAGCATGCCCTTTAGAGCGGCTATGGTCACTGGCTCCACCTTTAGCTCCGCTGCGTCGCCCCTGTACTCAAGCGTTACCTCCCTTATGCCGGTGCCGAACACCTGGGCCGCGAAACTCCCAAGCCCCTCCGCAAGCGCAATGTAGGGCTTGAGCGTTGGTATCTGGTCCTGGGGTATGGACGGGAAGTTCACGGCGTTCCTTATGGTGCCGAACTTCAGGTAGTCCACTATCTGCTCTGCTACGGCAACCGCCACGTTTACCTGTGCCTCGTCAGTGGCCGCTCCTAAATGCGGGGTGCAGATGACGTTGTCGTGCATTATGAGCGGGGTGTCCCCGGGGGGCTCCTGCTCGAACACGTCCAGGGCCGCCCCTGCCACGTGGCCGTCTTCAAGGGCCGCAAGGAGGTCGGCCTCGTTTATGATGCCCCCGCGCGCGCAGTTTATCAGGCGCACGCCGGGTTTCATTGTCTTTATGCTCTTTGCGTTTACCACGTTTCGGGTCTCGGCAGTAAGCGGGGTGTGGAAGGTTATGAAGTCCGCGCGTTTGAATATCTCCTCCACGCTTACGCTCTCCACGCCCATGTCGCTTGCCTGTTCCTCGTCAAGGAAGGGGTCAAAGGCTATGACGTTCATCTCAAGGCCCTGGGCGCGTGTGGCCACCTGTTTGCCGATCTGACCGAGGCCCACGATGCCGAGGGTCTTGCGAAAGAGCTCCACCCCCGTGAACTTCTTCTTCTCCCACTTGCAGGCCTTCATGGAACCCGTGGCCTGCGGCACCTTCCTTGCCAGGGCGAACATCATGGCAATAGTGTGCTCGGCCGTGGTTATGGTGTTGCCGCCGGGTGTGTTCATCACCACTATGCCCTTTTTGGAGGCCGCGGCCTTGTCCACGTTGTCCAGGCCGCTTCCGGCCCGCCCGATGACCTTGAGGTTTGCGGCCGCCTCGATCACATCCTCAGTGAGCTTTGTGGCGCTGCGGATAACGATGCCGTTGTACTGGCCTATGACGCTTTTGAGTTCATCCGGGCTCATGCCGGTCTTTACGTCCACCTCAAAGCCAGCCTCTTTGAGTATTGTTACACCCCGTTCGGACAGGTTGTCGCTTATCAGTATCTTCACTTTGATTGCACCATCAGCAGTTCCTGGGCCCTGGCAACGCCCGAGCCTAGTTTCACGTCGTGCCCAAGACCCTTTAGCACCATCTCTATCGCAGCAATGGCTGTTATCGTATCGAATGTGCCTGCATAACCCAGGTGCGCAATGCGGAACACCTTGCCCTTGAGCTTGTCCTGTCCGCCCGCACCGGTGATGCCGTAGTCCACGCGCATGCGCTTGTATATCTCCTGGCCGTCAACTCCATCGGGGGCCTCGATGGACGTGAGCGCGTCGCTGGGGTTCTCCTTGGCATAGAGGTTAAGGCCCATGGCAAGCACCGCCTCCCTGGTGGCGTTTGCGAGCCTTGCGTGGCGCGCGAAGATGTTCTCAAGCCCCTCTGCCCGCATGAGCTTCACGGCCTCCGCTAAGCCAATAATAAGCGTGACAGCGGAGGTGAAGAGCGTCTGGTTATTGGCCTGCTTCTGGCGCTCCTTAAGAAGATCGAAGTAGAAGTTGTTGCACTGTGACTTCTCCGCAACGGCCCATGCGCGGTCGCTTACGCTCACGAATGCAAGCCCCGGCGGGAGCATCAGGCCCTTCTGCGCGCCCGCCACCATGACGTCTATGCCCCACTGGTCGGTCTTTA
>DAOWET010000040.1 GCA_030638335.1 Nitrospirota bacterium | reverse complement strand
TTCTAATTAGCACAGGTAATTATTTGTTCATTTTTTATTAACCAAAGTTAAGAAAAAACGGGTCGAATCGACTCTCCGCGAAAGGACGCTCCGACCTCTCGCGCAAGAGAAAAACCCTCCCCAACAACAGGTTACAAGCGAAAATCCAACTTCAGTTTGTGACACATTTTACCTGACACGTGTCATATGGACAATGTCAGTATAGGTATGGTAATAAATATAACCTAAAGTGGTATATAAATAACAATTTACTAATATGAATATAAAATATTGTTCTTGATATGAACAATATGGTATAAATAGATATACAACAGCAACAGGCAATGGAGGGCGCAAAAGCTATGAGTTCTATAGCATATGATGAGCTTAAGGAGCAGATAGACGTTGAGTTTAAGAAGTTTGACTATTTGACTGCTAAGGCTTCATATCAGTTTTCACATATAATGATTGTGTATTATGCGCTAAGGCTCTGGCTTTTAAGCAGAAGCTTG
Organism: Nitrospirota bacterium; assembly: GCA_030638335.1. Lineage (GTDB taxonomy): Bacteria > Nitrospirota > Thermodesulfovibrionia > Thermodesulfovibrionales > JdFR-86 > DAOWET01. The sequence continues at coordinate 5,360 of DAOWET010000040.1, read as the reverse complement.
TTGAGAACTATTGATAAAATGGATAAATGTGCAAGTGAAAAGGATCTTTGCGATGCTACATGCATAACAAAGAATAAAACAGCATTAATAGAAATGAATTCTTCACTTCAAAGGCTCATTTATAAAGGTAAACAGAAAAATATTAAGTCATTTGCTTTTAACATTATGAAAAATATTTGCGTTGACTACGAGGATAAAATAGAAAACTACGAACTTGCTACTGATGTTGAAGCTAGAGAACTTTTTACTAAACTAGCTGAGAAAGCGAAACAAGGAGCATTCAATTAATCTTTATCGTTCTGATCCATTCAATAAGCAATTCGAAGAAGTGATTGACAATAAATTCCCTAAATCCAAAAATGATGTTGAGGACAGTATTGAAGATTTGAAACGCATGCATTTGAAAGGTGATCGTACGCCTGGTTATGGAGAGCTTCATATAAGAAAAGTACGTGTAGGACTAAAAGCTTATAAAATCAGTAAAAGAGATGGTCTCCGCATAATATTTATGGTACTTGAGGAACAAAATCTTATTATCATGGTTGCTCTTTACTATAAAGGAGACAACAACAATGAAAAGAAAAATATAAAGAGAGTAAAAGAGAACTTAAAGGAAATTCTTGAAAGACCTTAATTTGGGGGCTTCCAAATTAATTTCGAACAAAACTTTAACCAAAGTTAAGAAAAAACGCCTTTTCTTAGAGGGAAGTCTTTTTGTTTTTTAAGCAGTTACACGCCATTTATTAACTTCAGTTTGTGACACATCTTCCCTGACACGTGTCATGTGGACAATGTCACACTATAGGTGTTAGCATCTCCATAGGGGCCATAAGAAACCCCCGAAGGAGAGGCTATATGGATAACCAAAAACCTCGAACAACCTCGAACACACCCACGGTGTGTTTTATGTCAGGTAATCAACCGCTTACAGTGATTCAGACCCCCAACCTCGAACACATAAAAAAAATAAGAGAGCGAAGCTTTTTGTGAGGCGGACTATGGAACTGGATATGCAACATCTACTTCGTCATGAACCGCTCAACGTACATTGGGGTACACCGTGACCTTCATAAGGCCCTTCCTCGCATCTATCACATCCCAGTACCATATTCCTGCGTCAGGCGGGCGAAGATTCCTTCTTAGAAGGAGGTAGTGAAAGAATGAACATAATGAACACCTGCAAGGGGCGATTTTTGGAGCAACTTCCAACACTTGCGAGAAAAATCGGCCCCCAAACTGAACACCCATTAAAAAAATATAATCAGATAGAGCAATGTATTAATTTATATCATTGCCTTATTAATCACTGTATGATAATATCCCCATGTAAGGATTCAAACACCATTTACATCACTATCAGAGGGGGTAGAATATGAAGCAATCAATGATCCAGCTTCCGGCAAGCGAGATGCCGAAGCAGTGGTACAACATCGCGGCGGATATGCCCAATCCCATGGCACCGCCCCTGCACCCGGGCACCAAGCAGCCCGTCGGGCCGGACGACCTGGCCCCGCTGTTCCCCATGGACCTGATCCTGCAGGAAGTCAGCCAGGACAGGTGGATAGACATCCCCGAAGAAGTACTGGACATCTACTCGCTCTGGAGGCCCACGCCGCTCTACAGGGCTTATCGGCTCGAAGAAGCACTGGGGACCCCGGCCAAGATCTACTACAAGTACGAGGGCGCAAGCCCTGTGGGCTCCCATAAGCCGAACACTGCCGTGCCACAGGCGTACTACAACGCCAAGGCAGGGGTGAAGAAGATATCCACGGAGACGGGCGCGGGCCAGTGGGGCACAGCTCTGGCCATGGCGTGCTCGATGTTCGGCATAGACCTTGAGGTGTTCATGGTGAATGTGAGCTTTCAGCAGAAGCCATACCGCCGTATTGCCATGGAGACCTGGGGCGCGAACGTCCACGCAAGCCCCACGAAGCTTACCGAGGCGGGCAAGAAGATACTGTCGGAGGACCCGGACAGCCCGGGTTCGCTGGGCATCGCCATCAGCGAGGCCGTGGAGAGGGCTGCCACGAACGCTGACACGAACTACTCGCTTGGGTCGGTGCTGAACCACGTGCTCCTGCACCAGACGGTCATAGGGCAGGAGGCCAAGAAGCAGTTTGAGATAGCAGGGGACTACCCCGACGTGGTCATCGCCTGCTGCGGCGGCGGGTCGAACTTCGGCGGGGCCGCGTTCCCGTTCCTGCAGGACAAGATAGCAGGCAAGGACCTGCGCGCGATCGCTGTTGAGCCGGCAAGCTGTCCCACGCTCACCAAGGGTGAGTTCCGCTACGACTTCGGCGACACCATCGGCATGACCCCGCTCATGCAGATGTACACGCTGGGGCATGACTTCGTTCCGCCGGGCATACACGCGGGCGGGCTCAGGTATCACGCTGACTCGCCGCTTGTCTGCCAGCTCTACAAGGACGAGATCATCGAGGCGGTGTCATACCACCAGCTGGCATGCTTTGAGGCGGCGGTCACATTCGCCAAGAGCGAGGGGATCATCCCCGCGCCGGAGAGCTCGCACGCCATCAGGAGCGCCATCGACGAGGCCATGCGCGCAAAGGAAGAGGGCAAGGAGAAGACCATATTCTTCAACCTCTCGGGCCACGGATACCTGGACCTCTCGGCATACGACGACTACCACAACGGCAGGCTCACGGACTACGAGTACCCGGAAGAGAAGATCAAGGAGGCGCTTGCGAAGCTGCCGGTTATATAGGAACAGAGACAGCGTTTACGACGCCGGGGTCATATTATGTGGCCCCGGCGTTTTTTATTGGGGGCAAAAGACCGGGGAGCTAGACCTTTGCATCAGTGGTATCAGGTTTATCCGGCAGGTTGAGGATGATCTCCTCCATGGAGCGCTTGGGCACGTGGTGCACACCCCGCTTGTCGCGCCAGTAGCGGATGTCGCCTTCGGCCTGCTCGATGACCACTGTCTCCGCCGGGCGTCCAAGCGCCAGGACGAGGAGGACTTCGAGGTGCGCGGGGATACTGAGGGCGCTGGTGAGTGCGGGCTTGTTGATGGAGCCTATGATGCATCCGCCGAGGCCCTTCTCCACAGCTCCCAGCAGGATGCTCTGGGCGGCTATGCCATGGTCGCAGTGGAAGTTTTCAGTGACGGTGGTGTCCCCCAGTATGACGATGTAGGCCGGGGGGCGCTGGCCCTCTTCAGGGCCTGGCCAGTCCGTGAGGTATCCGGCCCACTTGAGGGTCGGGAAGACCTGCGCGCATGTGCCGGGGGTGCCCGCGATGAGGAATCTGAGGGGCTGGAGGTTCGAGGCGGAGGCCCCCAGGCGGGCCAGGTTTATGAGGTCCTCCAGTGCCTCGCGGGGCACGGGATCGCCCTGGTGGAAGCGGCGGTAGCTCCTGTTCTTGCGGATCAGGTCCTCAAGCATTTGTTCCTTTATTCCCCCCACGGGCATCAGCGCATCTTGATGACGGCCCTATGATTATTATAGCTGGACTATCGGAGGATGCAAGGGATGATATGAGAGTGTGTGATATTATTGATTATGAACATTTTGGATATTTGGAGGTGCGTATGATCCGGCGCGTTTTGATTGCGGGCTTTTTGGCTTTTGTGATGCTTCCGGCGGTCTTGGCAGGTGCTGGCGAGACTGAGGTTGAGCTTACCGCCGGAGCGCTCTACGTGCAGCGGGCCAACCACGAGTGGGTGCATGACGACCCTGTTATCACGAGCCTCGATGACGAGGCCGAGGGCGGCTCCGTCACCTACCCTGTGATCATGCTGGAGGTGAGCTACACGCCCGGGGACGGAGGGCCGGAGTTCTACGCGGACAGCCCGATGAGCGAGGACGGCATGATCGGGTTCGGCGTGCGCACGGACGCGGGGCCAGCGCTGGTGGACGTGTTCGTTTTCGTCACTATTGGGAAGGCGCTCTGGGAGGACCCCTTCCTGCTGGACCAGCCAAGGCAGCAGACCTGGGCCACGGAGTACGGGGCCAAGCTGGGGTTGTCCGGGCTGGGGGGGACCCCGGTGGCGCTGGAGTACGGCGCGGAGGTCCTTTCCGTGGGTGAGGACCTGGCAGGTGCGGCCTATCCTGAGCTTGACCGTGACGGCATGCGCCACTGGGTGGAGCTCGGGTGGGACCAGGACCTCTCCGGAGGGTTTTCCGCCAAGCCCGCGCTCGTGTATGAGAGCGGTGAGTACGACGGCGGGGCCATGAGCTTCAGCGGAAGCGGCGCTTCCCTTGAGCTTGTCTACGAGGGCAGGGAGCTTTCGGTTGAGAGCAGGTTTACGTTTACCGCGCGCACCTATGACGAGGAGCACCCGCTCTTTGGACACGCCAGGGAGGACGACCTCTCCACCGCGTATGTGATGGTCACCGGGCGCGGGATGTTCGCAAGCGACAGCCTGTCCATGAAGGCAGGGCTCCTGTGGGAGAGCAGGTCGTCGAACATCACGTTCTACGATTCCAGTGGCGACCTGGTGTTCGTTGGGCTTGGCTACAGCCTCTAGGGGGCCACGGGCCCCATTTACACTGGAGCGTCCAGCTTCGATCCTCATAAAGAAAAGTAGCATAACATCTCATCTTTGAAGCGCATCTATTTATCTCTTAAAGGAAACACTATGGCTCCCGGAGGGGCCACGGGCCCCATTTAACTGGAGCGCGCAGCTTCCAGCGTCTCCAAGAAAAATAACGTAGCATCTCATCTTTGAAGCGTTTCTGTTTGTCCTTTAAAGAAAACACAACGGGTCGACTCGACCTATTAAAACCGGTCCGTGACCACCTCGTGAAATAAGCGGGTCAGGCCGAGGACTCAGGCAGCGGGCCCTTCCATTTGATGGGAGAGTCCACAATGCTTCCGGGCTCTGTAATGTCCTCCAGGGTCTTGAGCGCTTCCTTGAGCACCGCGCGCTGGGTCCTGTTGTCGAAGGCCCTGCCCATGGGGCGGCCCATGGGGAAGTCCACGAAGAGGCTCCTTGGGGGCCTGATGGCCTCGGTCATCTTGCGCGAGATGGTAATACCTATGGTTGGGATGCCCTCTGCCTCGATGGCGCGGCTCACCAGTCCCACGGACTGGTTGCAGATGCCTCAGCCGGGTGTGAGCACCACGATGTCCACGCCCTGTGCCTTGAGGTTGCCAGCCACCTCTGGCGCGGTGTTGCCGATGAGATACCTGATCTGCTTGCCCAGGATATGGCCCATGAAGGAGTAGTGTATCCTGGCCACAGCGCCCACCAGACCTTCCTTGGCGAGTTCGCGGAGCCTGTCGATGGGGAAGACCACGTTTATGTCCCGGTCAGCTGCGGAGTGGTCGTAGTAGTCGTGTGTGATGGTGATGATCTCGCGGCCGGGCTCTATCTCCCGGAAGCTCGAGTCCCCCTC
>DAOWET010000140.1 GCA_030638335.1 Nitrospirota bacterium | reverse complement strand
CGCTACGAACCTGGTCTGGGTGGCCGATGCCTTCAGCCGCGGCATTGACGGCATAATCCTTCTGGGCTGCAAGGTCGGAGAGAATTACCAGTGCCACTTCGTCAAGGGCTCGGAGCTTGCCGAGTACCGCTTCAGCAAGGTACAGGAGACCCTGGACCGGCTGCAGCTTGAGAGCGAGCGCTGCGTGATGGAGCAGGTGGGCATTGACGAGTACGACGTGCTCGCCGAGCGCGTAAACGCCATCGTCAAGAACATCGAGGACGAACTCGGCCCGAACCCATTCAAGGGCTTTTAGAAGAGTTAGGAGGATATAGATGAGCGAGAAAGTTATAAGCCCTGATCTTGGTTTCGTCAAGGACGTCATCAGGTCGGGCGGAGAATCCTTAAAGAAGTGCTACCAGTGCGCTACCTGCACTGTGGTGTGTAACGTGACGCCTGAGGACAACCCCTTCCCGAGGAAGGAAATGATACAGGCGCAGTGGGGGCTCAAGGACGAGCTCTTTGGCAACCCCGACATATGGCTCTGCCACCAGTGCAGCGATTGTTCGGCATACTGCCCGCGCGGCGCCAATCCCGGAGAGGTCCTGGGGGCGGTGAGGAAGATGAGCATAGAGAAGCACTCCAAGCCCGCATTCCTGGCGCGCATGGTGGGCGATTCCAGGTGGCTCGTGCCGCTTATCGCCGTGCCCGTGGCGCTGTTCCTCATGTTTCTGTCCATGATCGGGAACCTGCCGTTTTCGAACATCCCGAGGATCGACGGCGCCATATCCTTCAGGAGCATGATGCCGCTGGTCCCCTTTGTGGACGGCACCTTTATTCTGGCCTTCAACTTCGCGCTTATAGTGCTGGCCGTCGGAGTGCTCAGTTACTGGAAGGACCTCTCCAGAAACGCCACGCCCCAGGGCAGCCTCGTTGGCGCGATAATAAGCACGGTGCTTGAGATACTTGTGCACAGGAAGTTCGACCAGTGCGATGTTGCAAGCGGAAGGAAGATCGCGCATATGCTCGTGTTCTTCGGTTTTATCGGGCTGGCCGTCACCACCAGCCTCTCCTTTTTATATGAATGGGGGTTACACCGCCATCTTGCCCATTTGTTTGTGGATGGAGAGGCAGTGATGATTGTTACCCCAGAGGCTATGAAGGCGGGCGAGTGGGAAGGCGTAAGCGCCGTGCCCATGAGCGACCCGCTCAAGTGGATAGGCAACGCAAGCGCACTGGCGCTGGCAGTGGGCGTGGTGCTCTTGCTCATCAACCGCGTGGCAACGGCTGCGAAAGCCGGTATCGGCGGTTACTACGACTGGCTCTTCCTGGCAGTGGTGACAACCGTTGGCGCCACGGGCATACTGTCCCAGTTCACGCGTATGGCTGACATGGCAGGGCTTGCGTATTCCATGTACTTCCTGCACCTGGTGAGCATATTCTTCCTGTTTGCCTATGCGCCTTATTCGAAGATGGCCCATATGGTGTACAGGACAACGGCCATGGTATTTGCTAACATGTCCGGCAGGAAATAAACCGGGCAACCGGTAGAAAAAAGAGGTAGATCGTCATGGTGAAGATCAGAGATCTGGTAAACGAGAAAGGCAACAGGGTGTTTGCGGTGCCGGGCTCCATGAACCTTGCAGAGGCCGCGCATGTGATGGCCGAGAAGAACATCGGAGCCCTCATAGTGGTGAACGAGGACAAGAAGATCGGCATGTTCACGGAGCGCGATGTGCTGAAGCATGTGTCCACGGGCACTGACCTGGCCACAAAGACGCTGGAAGAGGTTGATATTACAGATGTTTTTATCGCGCAGGCGGATGATGATCTCGAATACGCCATGACTGTGATGATCCAGAAGAACATCAGGCATCTGCCAGTGCTGGACGAGGGCAAGTTGGTGGGGGTGCTCTCGATGCGTGATGTTGTAAAGGTGCAGGTAAAGAGCCTGGCTGCGGAGGTCCGCTACATGAAGGACTTCCTGGTTGCTGGCGGGGATGCCCAAAACGTTCTCTCGGATATGTTATAGGCCCATGATATTGGGTTTTAGAGGGATAATCATTTACAATAGCGCTGATTTTGATCGCGCTGAGGAGGGGATAGCATGAGCAGTATCATTATTTTAGCGCTGATCAGCGGGGCGCTCGGAGTGGTATACGCCTTGGTGACAAGCGGATGGGTAAAGAAACAGGACGCAGGCAGCGAGAAGATGGTCGCCATCTCCGATGCCGTTGCCGAGGGCGCAAGGGCTTTCCTTGCACGTGAGTACAAGGCAGTAACCCTGGTGGCAGTAGTGCTTCTGGTGCTGCTTGGGATTTTCTTGGGTCTCTGGACCGCTATTGGCTTCTTTATCGGCGTTGTGGGTTCCGCATTTGCCGGCTACTATGGCATGATGGTATCGGTAAGCGCAAACGTCAGGGTCGCCCAGGCTGCTCACAAGGGTATCCAGAGCGCACTTAACGTTGCATTTAAAGGCGGTTCCGTTACAGGTGTCATGGTCGTTGGCCTGGGGCTGCTCGGCCTTGCAGCATTTTACGCCATAGCACAGAAGTTTGCCCCTGATCAGGCGTTCCACGCCCTTATCGGTCTTGGTTTTGGCTGTTCGCTGATGAGCGTGTTTGCGCGTATCGCGGGCGGCATCTACACCAAGGCCGCGGACGTTGGCGCTGACATCGTGGGCAAGGTGGAGGCAGGCATTCCCGAGGACGACCCCAGGAACCCCGCTGTTATCGCTGACAACGTTGGCGACAACGTGGGCGACTGCGCTGGAATGGCAGCCGACCTGTACGAGACATACACGGTCACGCTGGTTGCGGCAATGCTTCTTGCAAAGTCGGTCTTCGGCGGCGACAGCGTATGGGTAGAGTTCCCGCTCCTTCTGGGCGCGGTGAGCATCGTCGCTTCCATCATCGGCACCTTCTTTGTGAAGCTTGGCAAGGGTGGGTACATCATGGGCGCCCTTTACAAGGGCCTGTCAGTAGCAGCCGTGCTGGCCCTTGGCGGCTTTTATGTAGTAACCAGCTGGTTTGTGGGTCTTCCTGGCGCAGACGGCTTCATGAGCGTGACCAGCATCTGGACATGCGCTCTGATAGGCGTGCTCCTGACAGGCCTTATCGTTGTTATTACTGAATACTTCACCGGGATGTACGGTCCGGTCAAGTCCATTGCGCAGGCCTCAACCACGGGCGACGGCACCAACGTCATCCAGGGCCTTGCTGTGAGCATGAAGAGCACAGCGCTTCCGGTCATCACCATTGCTATCGCCATCTACTGGGCCTACTCCCTGGGCGGCGGTTTCAGCGGCAACCCCGGTGGCGGCGTCTTTGCTATCGCTCTTAGTGCAGTGAGCATGCTCTCCATGACCGGTATCGTGGTCGCCATCGACTCATATGGCCCGATCACAGATAACGCCGGCGGGATTGCTGAGATGGCAGAGCTTCCGGAGGAGGTTCGTAACGTCACTGATCCCCTGGATGCGGTCGGAAACACCACAAAGGCAGTGACCAAGGGCTATGCCATCGGTTCAGCCGCACTTGCAGCCCTGGTGCTCTTTGCCGAGTACTCAAGGAGCTTTGAGACCGAGCTTGCCTTTGATCTGTCGAACCCGAAGGTCCTGATCGGCCTGTTTATCGGCGGCCTGGCATCATACTACTTCACCGCGCTGCTGATGGAGGCCGTTGGCAAGGCAGCAGGCGGCGTTGTGGACGAGGTCCGCCGTCAGTTCAAGGAATTCCCGGGCATCATGGACTACACGCAGAAGCCCGAGTACGGCAAGTGCGTTGATATCGTGACCCAGAGCGCCATCAAGCAGATGATGGTCCCGGCCATGATCCCTGTTGCAACTCCAATTGTTGTGGGCGTGTTCCTCGGCCCCGAGGCCCTGGGCGGACTGCTCATCGGCGCAATCGTCATCGGCCTGTTCCAGGCCATTGCCATGACAAGCGGCGGCGGCGCATGGGACAACGCAAAGAAGTACATCGAAGACGGCAACCTGGGCGGCAAGGGCTCTGACGCCCACAAGGCCGCTGTTACGGGCGATACAGTTGGCGACCCCTACAAGGACACCGCAGGGCCGGCCATTAACCCCATGATCAAGGTCATGAACATCGTTGCCCTGCTGATAGTGCCTCTTTTGTAGAAGCGTTACGGGCAATATAGATGCTATGCGCGGCCTCTCCTACCCGGAGGGGCCGCGTTTTTTCTGCCCGCCGCAGGCGAGGGCGGGTATAATATACGGTAATGACGTATACAGGAGGTCATGCATGAAAAAGGCCCGAGGGGCAGCCGCTGCATTTGTTCTGGTTATGGCGCTTGTGGCCGGATGCGCCGGCAACCCTGTTCAGGAGAATATGGCCGCCTTTGACAGGGCTTATATCCCCGCGCTCGTTCTGACCAAGGACAAGGACATCTCCGGGCAGAGCGTCATGGCCGTCAAGCAACTGAAACTCCAGTGGTCGGTGTTCAAGAGCAGGAACCCTGATATGGCAGAGGAGGGCGGCGCTGCCCATGGTGTTGATTCGTTGATAATGAAGGCCGACAGCCAGATCAACGTGGGCCGGTATCGCGAGGCGCATCATACACTTGCCAGGATCAGGCGCGTACTGCTTGAGGCCAGGGCCGAGTCCGAGATAAAGTACATCCCTGACCGCCTGGTGGAGTTCCATGTGGTGCTGGAGGGTATAGAGGGG
>DAOWET010000157.1 GCA_030638335.1 Nitrospirota bacterium | reverse complement strand
TAACCGGGAGTCTTTTCATATCTGGTTTTGTATACAGTGATATCGTCATCAGAGTACTCAAGGCTTAAGGGAAGGGACTGCGCAAGCCAATCGTGCAGAGGGCGCGTATCAAGATATTTTTTGTGGAAGACGATATAGTCGATCCTAAATAACCGTATTACCTCCATTGCCTGCCTGATCTCGGCAGCCTGGTCCTCCACGCGGATCGGGACACCGTTTCCCCACAACAGTAGCGACCTTATGAATGGAAGGTTCATGAAAGACCGGAGCCTGTGCAGGCTGTCTTCCGCCCGTGCGTAGAACCCGCCGAATATTCGCTTTCCGTGCCGGGTCTGATACAAGAGCTCTTCCATAGCCACAACACCTATATACGCATTGCCGTCGCGCAGGAAGAACGGTACATCCAGCACAGCCTGAGCAGAGTCATCCGCAGCGATCGTCTCATAAATCGGGGGTATTCTGATCTCGTTGGTGGGAAACGGAGGGTCATGGTATTCAACCGAGACAGCAAGCACGACAATGGCGGTCACAAGGAGTGGATACCTGAACCGCTGCACAAGTCGGCGCACTCCAAATGAAGCAAGAATACTGAGGCAGAGCATCACCAGTACTAGAAAGCGGTCAGGCGCGCGCAGGTTCTTCAGCACAGGCAGCCACTGAAATACATAAGGCAACGGCACCCCGGTGCTCTGCCCCTGGAAGTGAAGGGTCTGGCCAAAAGAAAATATTAGGAACAGCCCCGCAAGAGCAACAAACCAGTACACCATTCGTTGGCGGTTGGAATAGACACCCAGCGCAGCCAGAGCCAGCGCGAAGACTCCCATGGCATTGTCGCGGATGCTGAAGACCCTGGACGCATCAAGCACGTAAGTGTCAAAACCGGCGTTCCGAAGTTCTATAGAAAAGTTACCTGAGACCAGTGCCTGCACGAGAGGGACCACGAAGGGTAGTGCGATAACAAGCGAAATGCAGACGATCAGGGCTGATTTCAGGATCAGATGACTGGGCCTGGCCTGGCCCTGTACAAGATGGTATGCAAGAAAGAGAAGGATCAGCAGGCAGCTGTATATGTAATACGTATGCGCGGACATCAGGGTTATGCCGAGGAACACTCCAGCCCACAGTACGGCAGGCGACTTCAGGCGCTTGTCCTCCATGGCGCGCACGAAGAAATACAGGAACAGCGGCAGCCACTGTACCGTACCCAGGTTTCCCGTGCTGTGGATATGGTGGGGTCCGAAGGCAAAGATCAACCCGCCCACAAAGGCCGCGCTCCGGTCTTTTACATAATGATTCACCAGGATGTATCCGCCAAGACCGGAAAGGGCAAAGGACAGATAGGTCAGGATGTTATATGCAACGTGCAGGCTGAACATTGCCTGCAAAGGTATGGAGATGATCCCGTTGAGAAACGTCAGCGTATGAAATGAGAGGTTGGATTCATAAGGATAGTACAGGTAATCGGAGTAAAGGGGCAGGCCATGGTCAACCACAACCGAGTGCTTGATCCACCAGAGGTTCCACATGAAGGAGTAGTCATCATAACTGCCCCCCGCATTATGGGTCGCAAACTCCCTCAGAAGCGGCCAGGTGAACACTGCCGTCAAGAACATATACAACAGAAATACCGCAAATCCCTGTACAGCAGGCCTTTTCGCCAGAGACTTTCTAATGAATTCCGCCGGTTTCATCCAGAATACAAGGCTCACTTGAACAGGTCGCCGAAGGCATTTTTGGCCGCGGCCTTGGCATCATCGGAGCCCCCGCCTGTCCCCCCGCCCTCTTTGTACTTGAAGTAATCGCAGAAATTGGCCCTGTCCCGCGAGCGCTGGAAATCGGCCCTTGGCTCGGTGCACTTGTTATGGGCCGTCTCGGAATAGAACTTGCAGTTAAGGCATATGCGCAGGTCGCCGCTGCACGACGGGCATTCCTCTTTTCTTGAAACCTCCCTGCCGACCTCAACGGCACTACCACAAAGCGCGCAGATATTCATATTTTTATAAAACCTCCTATCGCCCTATCGATCTATAATACCCGCAAACACGGCCCGCACGTCCTCGTAGATCGAAAGGTACACCTCAGGCACACCGGCCACGATGTTGCCAGAGTCAAGGAAGTCCCCGCCACCGCCAAAATCCGTGACCCGCCCGCCCGCCTCGGTTATGAGGAGACCTCCGGCGGCAATGTCCCAGGGCGAGAGCCCAAGCTCGAAGAAACCGTCGCACCTGCCTGCTGCAAGGTGGGCAAAGTCCAGAGCCGCGGCCCCTGCGCGGCGTATGCCGCTTACCTTAAGGAACACTCTCTTGAACAGGCTCAGGTAGTTATCAAGCATCTCCTTGCTCCTGAACGGGAAACCAGTGGCTATCAAAGACCGGTCAAGCCCCCTGAACGGGGCCACTCTGATGGGAGAGCCGTTAAGTTTGGCCCCTTCTCCTTTTACAGCAGTAAAAAGCTCATCCCGGAGGGGGTCCAGCACAACACCCACAACCACCTCGCCCTCATGCTCAAGGGCCACGGAGACGGCAAAAGCCGGGTATCCGTGAATGTAGTTGGTCGTACCGTCCAGGGGGTCGATTATCCAGCGATATCCGCCGGCCTCTTCCTTGAGGGTCTCCTCCGCCAGGAAGTGATGGCCGGGGTATGAATCCCGTATAGCCCCGATGACCGCCTCTTCGCTCTCCTGGTCAACACGGGTGACAAAATCAAAGGGATCCTTGCTGCTCACATCGGCCTCGGAGATCTTGCCAAGGTTTCTCTTCAGGACCTCTCCGCCTTTTTGGGCGGCACGAACGGCTGGATCAAGAAATCCGCCGTAGATACCCACTACTGACTCTTGAGCACTGTGGTGAAATGCATGGCCGCGTCAACGTCCGTAATGCCCATTAGCCCAGCCACCCTGTGCGGAGGCTCGAATTTCGTTTTGCCAACAAAATCCCACCCCCAGAACCATAGCGCGCCATCCGTGTCCACTGCCACTGCGTGGTGGGCGCCGGCAGCTATCAACTTTATTCCCTCCAGCGCGGCAATCTGCACGGGCTCGGAAGAAATGTTTACGTCATCCCTGCCAAGCTGGCCGTAGTCGTTTCTTCCCCAGGCCCAGACCGTGCCGTCACTAGCCAGCGCCAGGGAGAAGTTCATGCCGCCTGCAATGGCTGTCACTTCCTTAAGCCCGTCTACCTTGATGGGGAAGTGGCTATCCCGGAAACCTGCCTGCCCCAGTTGCCCAAACTCGTTCGAGCCCCAGGCCCAGACCGTGCCGTCGCTGCCCAGGGCGAGGGAATGGTACATGCCGCCAGAGATGTCTGTTATGCCATCGAGCCCTATGACTTCCACAGGCACTAGACTGTCATTATCCTCTCCATTACCGAGCTGGCCTTTAAGGTCCCAACCCCAGGCCCAGACAATGCCGCCCTTGTCAAGGGCCATGGAATGGTACCATCCGGCCGCCACTTTGGCAGCGTCCTTGACGTTCCGCACTTCAACAGGAGTAGCACTGTCCATTCTCTGTCCGTTTCCAAGCTGTCCGTAGTAGTTCCTGCCCCATGCACGCACGGAGCCATCCTCCAGCAGGGCCATGGAGTGGTACCATCCAAGCGAGGCCTGACTTACACCTTTTAATCCTTCAACGCGGGTTGGGTACGTCCTGTTTCTGGCAGTGCCGTCACCAAGCTGGCCTTTTGTGTTCCTGCCCCAGAGCCATAGCGAGCCGTCGCCGCCCACAGCAGCCGAGTGCTCCACACCTGAGGCCACCTCAACAGCCCCCTCCAGGTCCAGGGTCTGCACTAATTTATTGCTGTCCGTGCGCGTGCCGATACCAAGCTGCCCGAAGTTGTTAAGGCCGAAGGCCCATACAGTGCCCTTGGCCCCCGTGCTCCATGTTGTGGCGCATACCTCATTGCCTTTTGGTGATTCAAGGCCTGAGGAAGAATAGGCCGTAACAATGAAGCACCTGCCAGTGTCCGGCGCAAGACCGCCTATCTTTACGCGGGGGTCCACGGATGACTGCAGGAAGACATCATTCATATACACGTTGTACCATGCTGGCTTGTCCTTGCTCTTTCTCCAGGTAACGACTATCTCGGTGGCCGAGGCTGCGGTAGCGGCTACGGCGGACGGGGTCTCCGGCACCAGCTCGACGCTGTCCTCCTTGTCACCCCCCATCATGGAAAGAAAGGCCACGTCCCCGGGGCTTACCCCTGGGCCTTCAGGGCCTCCCTCGGGCACGGGCACGGGCTTCTCAAGCGATATCTTGGCAGAAGAACGCACTGGCCACACGCCGAAGAAATTACAGTAGGATGCGAACTCGGAAGCAGTTGACCCGGTGGCCATATCCACTACCCATGCGTAAGCCACCATATTGAACCCGCCGCTGGATGTCCAGTACCGTTTCGGGCGCACGCCCGTGAACGGGTTGCCTTTGGGCAGGGCGGGGTAAAGCTCGGAGTCATCAACAAGTGAAACCAGCTCCTCGACGCTCGGGATGCGCCAGTCTCTGTAGCCGTGGTTCTTCCTCTGACCGGTGTTCATCTCATGCACAATGGAGTTTGCCACCTGGACAGGGACCTCTGCCATCCCCGCGTCCTTGAGCCATATGAGGTCGGTCGTGGTGTCAAGCACAGTGCCGTCGCCGCGGTCCTTAAAACGCTCTGCCCCGGACGCGGATGAAGGCACAGAGGCCAAAAGCACCGCAAGGACAAACACACATATAAAGTTACGAGTTCTCATAGACGCCATATATTATACCCTAGAGGCCAAAAACTACCCGGCGCTCGTCCAGATCCACCCTGTCCACCCTCACTGTAACCTCATGCCCGAAGCCGAATCTGCGGCCAGAGTGCCTTCCGGCAAGGGCCACGGAGCGTTCGTCATAGATGTAGTAGTCATCGGTGAGGTCGCTTACGGGAATGAACCCCTCCACATAGTATTGCCTTAGGCGGACCCTTATCCCGTTTGGGCTGACCCCTGTCACCGTGGCCTCGAACTCAGCCCCCACCTTGTCACGCATGAACCAGGCCCTGAGGGCGTTTATGGCCTCCCGCTCGGCCTCCACAGCATGGCGCTCAAGCTGGGAGGAACTGAAGGCAAAACCGGGCATGAGCTGGCCTAACCATTTTTTCCTGTCTCCGCTGAGGCCTCTGCCTGACTGTGAAAGTGCCTCGGCCAGCACCCGGTGGCAGACGAGGTCAGGGTAACGCCTTATGGGCGAGGTAAAGTGCAGGTAGCACTTCGAGGCCAGGCCGAAATGGCCCGCGTTCTCCTCCGAGTACCTCGCCTGCTTCAGGGAGCGCAGCACGAGATACGTCACAGCCTCCTCCTCGTCCAGGCCCTTTACCGTCTCCAGAAGGCGGCGAAGGTCGTCAGGCCCCGGGGACTTCCTGCGTCTGAGGCCGGGCACCTTTATGGCGCCCAGAAGCTTCTCCACCTTGCCAGGGTCGGGTTTTTCATGTATGCGGTAAAGGCAGGGGAGGTTACGTGCCGCAAGCTCTTCCGCCACCGCCTCGTTGGCCGCTATCATGAACTCCTCTATGAGCATATGCGCGAAGTTCCTCTCCGCCTTTATGATCGCCTCCGGCCTGCCCTGCATATCGAGCAATATCTCGGGCTCGGGCAGGTCGAAATCCAGGCTCCCGCGCGCCATCCGGATCTTTCTTATATGCCTCGCAAGCTCCTCCATCAGGTCGAAATATTCAACAAGCCCAATATACTTTTGCCGCTCTTTATCCTGGCGCTCCCCTCTTATCAGGCTCATGGAGGTATAGGTCATACGCTCGTCGCTTCGGATCAGGCTCTTAAAGAACCTCCTGCCCGTGCGCTTTCCCTTTGAGTCAAATTCCATCTCAACCGTAAAGGCCGGGCGCGGCTCGCCGGGCACAAGGCTGCAAAGGTCCTCGGACAGGGCCTTCGGGAGCATGGGGACCACGCGCCCCGGGAAATACACGCTGGTGCCCCTGCCTCTTGCCTCAATGTCCAGAGGGCTGTCCCATGGGACGTAATGCCCCACGTCCGCTATATGCACCCAGAGCCGGTAGCCCTCCCCGGTCTTCTCTATGGACACGGCGTCGTCAAAGTCCTTTGCGCTCTCGCCGTCGATGGTGACAGTGGCCAGAGCGGTCAGATCCCTGCGCTTGCCAAAGGGTTTTTCTCTAAGGGCTTCAGCCTCCTTTGTGAGCTTGCTGGAGAATCTCTTGGGCAGCGAGAACTCCTCGATAATGGCCCCAACCTCGTCTGCCGCGCCCACGGGGCGCGCAAGCTCCTTTACCACCTTGCCCATGGCCGGACGATTTGCGGAAGGGTACTGGGTTATCTCCACAAGGGCGGGTGTGCCGTGGGCAAGCCCCATGGCGTCACTAGGCGGTATGTAGATATCAAAGGCCACGGCCTGGCTCTTTGGTTTAAGGAAAAAGGCATCCCCTGCCCTGTCTATGGTCCCGGCGATCCTTGCATGGGCGCGCTTGAGTATGCGCACAATGCGCCCCGAACGGCGGCGTGTGTCCTCCATCTGCGCGATCACACGGTCCCCGTTCATTGCCGAAAGCGTTGCGCGCGCGGGTATGAACACGTCCGGGATGCCGGGCTTCTCCTGTATAACGAAACCGTACCCCTCGCGGTGGGCCTCGAAATGCCCGGGTACAAGGGCCATCTCCACGCACGGCCCATAGAGCCCGCGCTTTGTGCGCACCACCTCGCCCTCGTCCGTGAGTTCCCTGAGCATGCGCTTGAAATGCCTGCGCTGCGCGCTTGCCACCCCCATGCGCGAGGCAAGCTCCCTGAATGCAAGGGGTTTCCTGGCCTTCTCACGGAGGAATCTTATAATATTGTCCTTGCGAATTTTCATATCAGCTGGCATACTAGCTGGCATATCATCAGGCACTTCTCCTGGGATTGCGAAGCCGGTTTCCGCAGGACATGCCTGTTAATGGGATCGTTCTCGCTAATAGTGGAGGATATCCAGGAACTGGTCCGCTTCCACGGGGGAGATCATCTCGTTCTTCTTCTGCTGCCGGAACCAGTCCTCCGCAAGCCGCTTGTCTCCCTGGAACCTGTTGTCGAGCCCCACGGCCTGGTTCATGGTATCAGAGGCCTTGCCATATTGCCGGTTGGAGTTATACGACAGGGCCAGCCTGTAATATCCCGGGATGAACCCGGGCCGGCGCTTTACGGCATTGTCGAAAGCGTCTATGGCATCCGGGTACTTGCCCATTTTGTAATAGCTTATGCCCATGTTGTAATAGGCCTTCTCCGGCGAGTTGTACACAGGGTTGTCAAGGGCCCTCTTGCAGGCCTCCACCGCATCTTCCAGCCTGCCCAGGTTATAAAGGGCGAAACAGAGGTTCTTGTGCGCCTCGGAGTATGAAGCGTCCACCTTGACGGCCTTGCGGAAGTTCTCCTCAGCCTTGGGGAAGTCCCTGAGGTTCATATAGGTCTGCCCAAGCCCGTTCAAGGCTTCCTTGTGTTTGGGCTTGAGCTTCAGCGCCTCGTGGAACTTCACAAATGCCGTCTGGGTATTGCCTGAGAGAAGATGGCTCATCCCGAGCTTGTAGGTGGACTCCGCAATTTCGGAGCGCTTGGAGCCCGGGGTCCTGCACGAAGTAAGGGCAAGGGCCAGCACAAGCAATGCCCCAACCACCAGCAACCTGCTGATAAACCTCGCATATATTCTGTCTCGCCTGAACATACCGACATATAATAGCAAAAAACAGGGATACATGGTAACATTTCGTGAAACCCGTCTTGAAAACTATTCCGGGAGGCACGATGCCCGAAGACAGAAACCCGCTTTCAGAAGGCCTTGACACCTTGGAGACTGCTGACCTCCTGCACCTGATGCACGAGGAAGACCTCACCGCGTACCACGCGGTGGGCATGGCGCTTGGTCAGATCGAGCAGGCAGTGGATGACGCTGTAGAGGCCGTGCGCTCAGGCGGGCGCATCGTCTATGCAGGCGCTGGCACAAGCGGCAGGCTCTCTGTACTTGACGCCTCGGAGGTCCCACCCACATTCGGCTCCAATGCATTCGAGGCGGTTATAGCTGGTGGGGACGAGGCCATCCGATGCTCTGTTGAGGGGGCGGAAGACGACCGCGAGGCCGGAGGCAAGGCGGCAGACGGGCTCAGATCAAAAGACATGGCCGTTGGCATCTCCGCAAGCGGAAGCACTCCATTTGTGCTGGGGTTTCTGGAGGCGGCAAAGGCCCAAGGGGCCAGATGCTGGATGGTGTCCTCCGTAGGGACAGACGAGAAATTCCTCGATGGCACGATAGTGCTTGATACGGGACCGGAACTCATTGCCGGCTCCACCCGCTTGAAGGCGGGCACTGCGCAGAAGATGGCGCTGAACATGCTCTCCACCGCCACCATGGTCAGGCTTGGCGGCACATACGACGGCCTGATGGTGAACGTCACCCCCACTAACGCCAAGCTGAAAAAACGGGCGCTCGGCATAATCATGGAGGTCGCAGGCTGCCCGGAAGAAGAAGCAGCCAAGGCGCTTGAAGGCGCGGGCATGAGCCCCAAGCTTGCGGCCCTCATGCTCAAAGGCGGCATGGACAGGGATAAGGCAGCGCTGCTGCTTGAGGAATCCGGCGGCTCCCTGCGCGTGGCCCTTGAGAGTATTGATATAGACTAGACCTGCCAGATAAACTCCGCTAAGATATGGATGTAAAAAGACATCACTTATGCCTTATGCCTTATGCCTTATGCCTTATGCCTTATGAAAGAGGAGGATATAGACATGGCAAGCGATAAGCTGAAAGCCATGATGGTTGACGCCATCATCAGGGAGATGGAAGT
>DAOWET010000182.1 GCA_030638335.1 Nitrospirota bacterium | reverse complement strand
TGGGTAGGTACGAATGCCTGGGGTTCTCTCCCATGTTCGGGACCAAGGCAAGGATATTTGATTACCCCAACCGGTTCTATCTTGAGTTGGACGTAAAGAACCTGTGGGACAGCTTCACGGATATTCGCTATGCCTATGGTGACACATTGCTTTTCCGCTGGACGAACACCCGGCTGTATCACAATTACGAGCTCCGCCCGCTCATAGACCTGGACGAGTCCACTGACTCTCCGGGGGTTGACGCGGATGAGTGCACTGATTTCTGCGGCGCGGGCACGATGATCAACAAGCTCTCCATGAGGTACAAGACCCCGGATCATCCCGCCCACGTGTTCCTCGAATACCATGCCACAGGCAGGGACGGCGACTGGCAGCACATGATGCTTGGGGGCTCAGGCTATTACAACAACATAGTCCGTACCACTGAGCAGGACGACATTGGGTCTTATTTCTACAGTTATGAGACCGGCGTCAATGCCCATCTCGGGCCGATGGAGGCGCAATACTCATTCGCCAAACAGTACTTTGAGCCGGACGTGGACGTGAGCTATGACAGTATAACCGCCAACAATGCGTGGGCCGCAGGCACCTATCCCCACCACAAGACACCTGAGGTGGAGGGGCTTTCTCATACGTTCAAGGCCCATTCTGCTTACACCGGCAAGATAGTCGTTGCTGCCACGCTGACCATTAAGGAATTCGAGAACGAGACAGGAGAGGTCAAGTCGGACTATGTTATAGGCCAGGCCTCTTTGACATGGATGCCCATAACCAGGCTGACCTTTGTGGTCCGCTACCGCCACAACGAGATGCAGGTGGAAAACCCCTCCAGCGTGACCATTACGGACACTACGAACTCGTCCAACACTTACAACTACACCGTAAAGCCTTCCATAGACTACGCGCAGGACAGCTTGCGTGTGATCGGGCGTTACAGGCCTACATCAAAGATCACGCTGACCGGCAATTATTCAGTGGACAGGACCGAGAGGGACAATGCCTCTGAGTGGGGCCTGGACAGCGATACGACGACAGTGAAAGTGGTCGGCGCGGATGCAAGCGTGAGGATCGGAAAGACCCTCAAGGTCAAGGCCGACCTTGAGCTCAAGGACATCGAGGACCCCGTGTACAACTCGGAGCCTGACAGCGAGAGCACCGGGAGACTGTCCACAACGTGGACGCCACTTGCATGGATGAGCGCCAACCTGGCCTATACGCTGCGCCAGGGGGAGAGGAGTGAACTGGACTTCGACGGGATATCCAATGCCCGTGACCGCGAGACCTCGGACGAGCGTCTTACTGCCATGGTATCACTGCTTGTGAACGAGGACACCACGGTCACCTTCGGGTATTTCATGCTCAGGGGATATATAAAGCAGGACATAGTGTACCAGGACCTCTCCGGCACCCCGATGATATCTCCCGGTGTGGTCCAGCAGGACAGCAACTTCGGCTACAGCGTGGACCTTTCCTTTATCGCAAGTGAGAAACTGACCCTTTATACGGGGGCGTCCTATACCATAAGCGACGCTTCATTTGACACGAACAACAATGACCTTCTGGAGCCTGTCTCCCTTGCATCGCTGAGCGACTTCGAATATACCGAGACCGCTTTCACCGCCTCCGGTGACTATCAGTTTGGCAACGACTCCTCTGTATCGCTAGAGTACAAGTACAGGAGCCTGGACGAGACCCTTGAGAACCCCAATGACGGTATCGAGGACGGAGAGGTGCAGATTGCATCGGTCATGTACAGGAAGAAATGGTAATCATGTGTCATATGCGGGGAATGATAATGAGGCTCGGTATGTCGCTGGCGGTTATAGCCGCGGCGCTGACGGTCATGCCCGCGCCTGCACTTGCAGAGCGCAAGGTGGGGATTATCATGACCGGGGAAATGGACTATTACCAGCAGATACACACGGCCTTCGTGGATGTGGTGGGCGGCACGGAAGGTGTGGAGTTTGTGGTCCAGGTCCCCTCGCCGGAGCCTATGGCATGGTCCAACGCGGCCCGCAAGCTTGTGGTCATCGGATCGGAAGTGATCGTTACCTATGGCGCTCCCGCCACCCTTACTGTTATGAAGGAAACCTCACGCATCCCCATCGTCTTTGCGGGCGTGTACGACCCGAAGAGCATGAACATGGGGGGCAAGAACGCCACGGGAATAAGCTCCAAGGTGTCTTTGCAGGACTTGCTGCAGAAGCTTGGGAGCGTGAAGCCGTTTACGAAGCTCGGGGTCGTTTTCAATAAGACTGAGAAGGACACTATACTTCAGGTCATGGAGATAAAGAAGATGGAGGGGAGCATGGGGTTCAAGACCTCCCTGTTCGACGCACGGAAGAAGGGTTTCTCGTCCAGTATAGCTGGCATCGACGCCCTGCTTATGACCACTAGTTGCGCGGCCATGTGCGAGATCTCGGAAATCATCTCCTTTGCCAGGAGCAATAAGATACCCACCGCATCCACCATTACGGGCGGCGAGGACAGGGGCATACTTATGACATACGTGGCTGATCCGGAAGAACAGGGCAGGAAAGCGGGCGAGATGGTGATAAGGATATTACACGGCCATAAGCTATCGGACATCCAGATGCAGGATCCTTCCAAGTTCACGTTCATTGTAAACGAAGGCGAGACAGCTTCCATGGGGCTTTCTCTGCCCGCCGCTATCAAGGAAGCGGCCACCAGGGTGATCAAATGACGCTCACAGGACTTATGACCGGGATCAGGAGGCCCACGCGCTGGCATTTGTTACCAGGCGTTGTTCTGGCTTCCTTATTAATGCTTACAGGATGCGGTGACGCTCCTTCCTCATCCGATGATACCTCAGGAACTGTTGCGACTGGCAGTTATGCCGGCTATTCTCTGAACAACACGCTGGCAGAGTGCCTGAGCTGCCATACTGACGATGCAAACCCCTCCGGGCTGAATCTTGTTACCGGAGACTCCAAAGCGGCAAAGAAGGCAGGCGAGGGATGGCTTTCAAGCCCGCATGCAAACTACGAGACTTCTCCCACATACCTGGGTCATCCTGAATATGCCGCATATTACTTCACATCTTCCTGCTATGTGTGCCACGACCCCCTGGGAGACGGCCGCACGATAGACGATTACGCTGACTCCACCGGTAAGACGGACGTGGGGATAAACGAGCGTCCTGTGGTGGGCTGCTCTGACTGCCACGGCTCTGGAGATGACCATTTCGGTATCGGACCCATGGAGTATTCCTATCCAGGCCCCAAGCAGTGCGCAAGCGTGTGCCACAACGATGACTACCCGCATGTGGACAGGCATAGTAAACCCGCCGGCGACAGGATATACGAGGACTTCGTCTCTTCAGCGCACAACGACTCGGATAACTCGCACGTGTTCTTTGAAGACGGACTCGACCTCATGTGCGCCAAGTGCCATACTGACGAGGGCGCCAGGAAGTACAGGGACACCTCCGTAGAGGACCTTTACGGCCGGTACAGCGATATGGACTACGGGCCGGTAAAATGCAGGACATGCCATGACGCGCACAACCCGTCCAACCTTCTTAAGGGTGACATTAAAGACGGTTCTGGAAATATCAAAAGCTCCGCCCAGTTCGAGACTTGCGTGGCCTGCCATCCTCAAGACGTGGCAACGGAAGACCTGACCTACGCAAGCTACAACGACTGCAGCACTTGCCACCAGACACAGCGCGCGCTCCACGGCGTGGAGAGCGATTTTGCCTGGGGCCCGCAATGGATCCCGCCCACCGCTGGCGTGGGAAATTTCGACGGCTCAACCATCTTCTACGACACGCACTATGACCTGAATTCGACTACTGTCATCGAAGGCTACATCATGAATACCGCGAATCCTGATGTATGCATTGACT
The DNA here is from genome assembly GCA_030638335.1 of Nitrospirota bacterium. Taxonomy (GTDB): domain Bacteria; phylum Nitrospirota; class Thermodesulfovibrionia; order Thermodesulfovibrionales; family JdFR-86; genus DAOWET01. The sequence goes on along the minus strand of DAOWET010000182.1, from coordinate 2,219 downwards.
GCCATAATGTGCACAGCGTGGACAACGAGATAAACGACCAGTGGGCGCGCTCCGCTCACGGCGGGCACATGCTGGACATCAAGGAGCGTGCGTTCCTGAACACAACCGACGCAGACCCTGACACGGCAAAGGCCAATGCCTACAATATTCTAAACGGCACTGACCGGTACGGGGCACAGCAGGACGACGACACTGACGAATATTACACGCCAGCATGGGTGCATTATGATTTCAAGAACAGGTCCAGCGGCGGGTGCATAAGATGCCACACTTCCACGGGTTACAGGGAGTTTGCCAGCGACCCGGTGGGATTTGACGCCGCCGCCACATACTACCAAAACAGCTCGGTGCCCGGTAAGTTCTATACCGGGGATAACCAGAAGGAACTGCTCTATTGCTGGGCATGCCATACCTCAAGCTCTGGAGCTTTGCGTGATCCGCTTGACGTGGCGGGAGTGAGTTATGCAAATGTGATCGAAGGCGATTTCACTGAACCTTCCGGACGCATTGCGAACGTGTCTGACGCTGCCGGCTCGAATGTCTGCATGTCCTGTCACTCAGGCAGGAATTCCGGGGCAGACATACAGGCCAACTATACGGACGCTACTGTTGGCGGAAACAACTTCGGCGGCTTTAACGCGCATTACCTGTCGGCAGGGGGCACGCTCTTCAGGTTGACCGGATATGAGTATCATGCTGATAGCGATTATGATAATCATAACTGGTTCACCCACGACAGGGTTGGTATCGACATGTCCGGCACGGGAGAGAACGGGCCGTGCGTGGGGTGCCATATGCGCTCTGACGAGGACCATACCTTTGAGGCCACGATCAGGAACGCCACGAGCATCACCAATATTCCGACCTTTGAACAGGCATGTTCTGTCTGCCATGCGGACGAGGCGCCTTTGATATCGGACATGAACTCGCTTTATGACGGGTTTGAGGAAGCCTTGGCCGTTCTTGATGCCAAACTTGTCGCGGCTGGCATTGTTTACGACAACCATGCTTATCCCTACTACTTTAATCCGGTGGGCCCTCACATATTCCCTAACGCCTTTACGGCATGGCCCGACCTGGCAACCCTTGGCGCGGCATACAACCTGGCGCTTCTGGACCATGAGCCGGGGGCCTATGTGCATAACAGCAAGTATGCCAGGATGCTCATATTTGATTCCATAGATTTCTTTGAGGACGGCGCAAGCCCTCCGGATGGAGTGATAGCAGAAGCATACATTAACAATGCCACGGCATATGATTATCTTAATAGTGGCGTGAGGCCATAAAGAAGCTTGTATAATAATTCCTACCACATTTATAATTTTCCTGTATAATCAATGAGAAGGCTGGGGAAGATTTGAAAAAGATAAAAGTAGATACCATAAGCTGGAAATACCTTGTGCCGGTGCTGGCGCTTTCGGCCATCCTGCTTGCAGCGCTTGGCGGGTTCATGGCCTACAAGAACCAGCAGGCCGTAAACGCAAGCCTCGATGCCAAAGCGGACGCAGTCGCTAATTTCATAAGCGGTTTCAGTTCAGAGTATTTCGCCATTTTCGATTTCTCGGATTTCGAGAACTTCAAGAAGGCCATATCCACGGACCCGGAGGTGGAGTACCTTGCGTTCCTGAACGCGCAGCGAGAACCACTTTCTGATACGCTCAAGCCCCCTGATGATACTTCCATGATGCTTGTCGTGGAAAGGGCGATAAAGGAGTCCGACGGGACTGTGATCGGCTATCTGCAACTGGGCTATTCTCATGAACTGGTGAAAAAGAGCATAAGGGAAAGCCTTTATACTGTTGCAATTAGCACGTTCCTTGCTATTGCAGTCCTGGCGGCCATCCTTATCGTCCTTACCCGGGTTCTTATTATCAGGAGAGTGAACAAGTCTGTGGAGATGCTCAAGGACATCGCAGAGGGCGAGGGGGACCTTACGCACCGCCTTGAGGTGGACAGCGAGGACGAGCTTGGGGAGATGGCCAGGTGGTTCAATGAGTTCATAAACAACATACACAAGATCATCGAGACCATGCAAAGGAGCGTTGATAGTGTATCTTCCTCCAGCCACCAGCTTGCGACAACGGCCGATGACATGAACAAGGGCATAAACCAGCAGGCCACGCAGACCGAGACAGTTGCCACGTCCATGAGCGAGATGAGCCAGACCATCGTGGGTGTGGCACAGAACGCGGGCGATGCTGCCGAGGCATCAAGAAAGG
>DAOWET010000164.1 GCA_030638335.1 Nitrospirota bacterium | reverse complement strand
GCTGGGTAACGGTTGTGGACATGATACTGCAGGCCTATGTGCGTGACGTATACCACGAGGTGGGCCTCTACGTGCAGCTTATTGTCGCCTTCGCCTCGATCCTTGCCCACGCAGAGACCTTTGCGAGCAAGAACAAGTTCTCCCCCTCTGTTGTTGACGGCCTGGGCATGGGCGCGGGCTTCATGGTGGCGCTTGTCATCATAAGCTTTGTGCGCGAGTTCCTTGGCAAGGGCACCCTGTGGAGCATTCAGATACTCTCCTTCAAGCCCATGCTCATAATGATACTCCCAACCGGCGGGTTCCTGGTTGTGGGGCTTTTGATGGGATTTTTTAACTGGGCCGAGAGCTGGACCAAAAAGCGGCGCGAGGCCGCAGAGCGCACGGCATCGCTTGCCGAGCACGCGGCAGAGGAGGGCTAGCAGGACATGGGACAGGAACTCACAAAACTCTTTGAGCTCTTTATAGCCGCCTCGCTCATAAACAACTTCGTCTTTACCATGTTCCTTGGGCTCTGCATCTTCTTCGGCGTTACAAAGAAGATGGAAACCGCCATCGGCATGAGCATCACCTTTACCGCGGTCATGGTCATCAGCGCGGCGCTCTCCTGGGTGGTGTACGTATATGTGATGATCCCGCTTGAGATAACGTTCCTTAAGATCATCGTCTTTATCGGCATCGTGGCCGCCTTTGTGCAGGGCGCTGACACGATAATGCGCAAGATATCCCCTGACCTGTACTACAAACTCGGCGTGTACCTTGCCCTTATAGCCACGAACTGCATCATCATAGCCGTGCCGCTTTTGAACGCCGGCGAGGCGCGCACTTTTACCGAGAGCCTGTCCTTCGGGCTTGGCTCGGGCGTGGGGTTCTCGCTTGCGATGGTCATCATGGCCAGCATCCGCGAGAAACTCGAGGTGGCGGACGTGCCCAAGCCCTTTAGGGGCATGCCAATAGCATTTGTTACAGCAGCGCTTATAGCGCTTGCATTCACCGGTTTCTCTGGACTGATAACTTTATAACGGAAAAGTGAAAATGCTTGAGATACTGAACATAATTGACATTCTGGACACACTGGGCAGGCTGATCCAGGCCTTCTGGCAGATCGTGCCGCAGGCCGGCGTTGGCGGCGGCATCGAGGTCAAGGAGAAGGTGGACGCCCTGGTGGTGCTTCGCGATGTGGCCATATTCCTTGTGGCCCTTGCAAGCGTGTTCGGCGTGGGCCTTGCAATGGCAGCCCAGCGCTTTGCCGTAAAGATAGACCCCCGCATTGACGAGGTCAAGGGCGTGCTCGCAGGCGCCCACTGCGGCGCATGCGGTTTCCCCGGATGCGAACAGTACGCAGAGGCTGTGGTAAAAAACCCTGACGTAGCCCCGAACCTCTGCACCCCTGGCGGCCCCAGATGCACCGCGGCCGTGGCCATGATCACCGGAAAGGCGGCAGAGGCCTCTGACCCATTGTTCTCGCGCATCATGTGCCAGGGCGGCTTATCAAAGTCCAAGCGCCGCTATATATATGAAGGCATCACGGACTGCCGCGCGGCAGTGATCGCCGGAGGCGGGGACAAGTCCTGCGTGTACGGCTGTCTGGGTTACGGCACATGCGAAACTGTCTGCCCCTTTGACGCAATACACATGAACGATGACAACATGCCAGTGGTGAACGTTGCCAAATGCACCGGGTGCCGCAAGTGCGAGGAAGCATGTCCGAAGCAGGTCATAGAGATCTTAAACGGCGGCAAGGCCGTGCTTGTGGCCTGCCACTCAAAGGACAAGGGCGCTGCTGTCCGCAAAAACTGCGAGGTCGGATGCATCGCCTGCGGCAAGTGCGTGAAGGTCTGCCCATATGACGCCCAGTCCATAGAGAACAACCTAAGCCGCATTGACCTGGAAAAATGCCAGGTCTGCGGGCTCTGCGTTGCCTCCTGCCCAACAAACGCGATAGTGGACCTGCTCACGCTCAGGCGCAAGGCCATAATCACGGAGCGCTGCATCGGATGCCACAAGTGCGCAAAGGTCTGCCCCGTGGACGCTGCAAGCGGGGAGAAGAAAGAGCGCCATGTGGTTGACCGCAGCAAGTGCATAGGATGCGGCATCTGTACGGCCAACTGCCCCAAACAGGCGATAGAGGGAACGTTCAACACCAAGGAAGTGCAGGAGGCCGCTGCCAAAAAGAAGGCAGATCGCGAGGCTGCCAAGGCCGCAAAAGAGGCCGCTGAATCCGCCACCGCCTGATTCTTCTCCCAGAACTGTCAATACTAATTTAAGCCTGTAAACACGCTTACCCGCTTATTGCACGAGTCTGAACGCCACAAGCACAAGGCACGAGGTATGAAGCTGTATGCCAATACCGCGAATGCCGAGAAACACAGTGATTGTGGATGATCAGACTCGCCCATGGGGTGAACATCCTTTGAAATCCCTGACCTGAGGCAGGGGTACAAACCGTAACAATATAACATGCCTTTTGATTGTCTGCAAACCCAAACCCACCAAGGCTTTTATCTCTTTCTAATGAAATGTTCATGCAATATGCGGGCTATTTGTATTGATATTAAGTGCTCCTGATCCTTTAATAACTTTCATTGGATAACCTTATAATTCTATCGTTTGCCTTGGCCTGCCAAACTCGGTTTATATATAGCCTTCGTGCCATGGGGATATGGGCACTTTAGAGATTTGATTCCTGATAATACGCCCAAAGGGGTAGCTTTACATGAATGAGGAACGGAAGGACCCGGAGCAGGCGCCTGAGCAGCAGCCTGAGCAGCAGCCTGAGCAGCAGCCTGAGAAGGAATCCGGAGGCATTAGCCCGTCACATCTTGATTTTACTCTACCCTAATCATATAAGGAATGCGGGTTTGGGAGAGTGCAGATACAAGGAAGGGCCTTATGAAGGTCAGGGCGTACTTTAGTACGTCGAGTGGTTCATTCCAAAGTAGATGTGCTTTATCCAGCCCCGCAGTCCGTCAATTGCTTATTTATTAATCCTCGATCGTCTCCCTGAAGCGCAGAACGAACTCCGTGCCCCCGTCCCTCTGCACGGAAAGCTCACCCTGGATCTGACTTGCCAGTGCATGTACTATCTTCATCCCTAAAGAGCCCTGCCTGCCATCCTCCAGGCCCTCAGGGAGTCCCACCCCGTCATCGCCTACCTTAAGACTCCAGCCGATTTCCTTCCTATAGGAGAGTGAAGCACTTATTCGGCCTTCTCTGCCGTCAGGGAAGGCGTGCTTGAGGGCGTTTGTCACAAGCTCGTTCACTATCAGCCCGCAGGGCATCGCGTATTCAACGTCCATCTCAATATCGGGAAGATCCACAACGGTTTTTACGTTCGCGCCAGCGCTGCTTTGCATCAGCATATCCACAAGCTCGCCAAGGAATTCGCCGATGTTTATATGTGATTCCATGCTCCCCGCATACAGGCGTTCGTGGAGCATCCCCATGACATGCACCCTGTTCTGGCTGTCCTGGAGCGCATCGCGGCTCCCTTCGTCAAGGGCGCCCCTGGACTGGAGCCCCAGGAAACTCTGGACCACCATAAGGTTGTTCTTCACCCTGTGGTGGATCTCGGCCATGAGCATCTCCTTCTCATTGAGCTCCTGTTCAAGCGCCCGGTTCTTCTCGGATATTATCCGCTCGCGCGCGCCTATCTGCCTCAGGTAATAAACCATCGTTCCATAGACGAGAAACAGGACAGCGCCTGTAATGATGCTCAGGATGAACCAGACCTGCCTCGCGATGACCAGATGCTCATCAATCGGCATTGAAAGCGAGGTCAGCCCCCTTATCTGTCCAAGGCTTTCATCAAAGCCCGCGGTGCTGCCGTACCTGGCCAAAAGCTCCGGTGGCGCATCCGCCGGGTCGCCATGGCATCTCAGGCAGGACCCCTCCACCGGACTGGCGGGAATTGCGTAATAGATGAACTCCTCTCCATCCTTTTCCACGACCTCCGTGAACTTCTCGATCTCCCTGGCATCGAACTTCCGAATAAGGTCATTTTCAAAAGGCGTCGCAAGGTTCTTCGGGTTTCTGGGATTGTTCGAGACGTACCTGAAGGTTCGTTCCGTTAATTCTGCAGCACTGTGGATCTCGTTGTGCGCCTCGAACATGCCGCGCGAAATATAGCTTGCATACATCAATTCAGGGGAAAAGTAATCTTCAGGCAATATGCCCTTGTCCATAAGCTTGTTTATTTCAGGCTTGATACTGTTCTCCACATAGTGCCGCATGGCGCTTATGTTCATCAGCTGGTGCTCGGTCTCCTCTATTGAGAGCTTTAGGGCATAGTCCCTTGTTGTGTCCTTAAGGATCAGGACAAGCAAGGCCCAGGCAATAAAAAACACAGCGCAGAGGGCCAGAGCCCCCCGGCGCTGTGGTGAGATGTTCATAATAATGTTCTCCTCTATATACAGTTAAACAGTTTGTTCAAAACTGTATAACTGATATTTTATCAGATGTCCAAAACATATGACACAACTATTGGTAGTGGGTCATAGATTGCCCTTTTAGCGCGGGACAGACTTGAACGATAATCCCCACTTATGGCTGCTACGTGAGTGCGTTCAGAAGGTCAGTGAATCTGTGCAGGACCGTGCCAGCCCCGGAAAGAACGTGCTCAGGCCTGAACCCGTATGTGACCGCGATGCTCTGCATGCCAGCGGCCTCTGCCGTCTGTATGTCTATATCGCTGTCACCGACCATCACGGATTCTGCCGCAACTGCGCCAAGGGCTTCGAGCACATACAGCGCGGCCAGCGGGCTTGGTTTTTTCTCGGGCGGAGCGTCCCCTCCCACAACAACCCTGAAATATCCTGACAGCCCAAGCTCGCCAAGGATTGCCTCACACATAGCGGTACGTTTGTTTGAGAGCACTGCCATAACATATCCCCTGGACTCAAGCTCCCCGAGGGTATCCTCTACCCCTTCATAGGGGATCGTGCTGTCAACAAGATGGTCATTGTAATATGTTACGAACCTCTCTATACCAAGCTGCACATCCTCCTCCATTGCATCGGGGCCAAGGGATTTTGCTATAAGCCTTTCGAGCCCCTCCCCCACCAGGGGCTTTACATCCTCCGGCCCAAGGGGCTCCAGCCCCGATGGACTTACCGCATAGGACAGCGCATCGGCCAGGTCCTCTGCCGTATCCACAAGCGTGCCGTCAAGGTCGAATACAATATATCGCACTGGTTTTATAACTGGCATGGCAGGATTATATCACAGTGGCATGGGTTAAAATGACCGGGGCCGACAGTACTCTCGCACCCGCCGGCCCCGAAATAAATATATTTTTTACTGCCCTGCTACTTTGCAGTGAACTCGTAGTTGCCCTGCTTGTCGATCTGCACGATGGCGTTCAGGTACCGAGCCTTGTAGCCAAGCTCTGTAAGGGACTCATAGGCCATGGATGCCATCACGCCTGTGTTGCAGTGAATGAGTATCTCCTTGTCCTTTGAGAGCATTGAGAGGTTCTCCTTGATCTTGGAATGCGGGATAAGCACAGCGCCTGGCAGCGTGCCGCCTGTGCAGACATCCCTCGCGTCGAGGATGATCTTGTCGGCAGGCTGGTCCTTGACCACCTTGCTGAACTCCTCTATGCTGATCTCGCTCTTTGGGAGCGTCTTGACGTAGGCGATCTTGCCCGTGGGCATCTTCCCGGAAGCGAGCTTGCCGTCAGATGCGGCCCATTTCTCCGCGCCGCCGTTTAAGACGGTAACGTTCTTATAGCCCATCTTCTTTACCGCTTTGTACGCGTCTACGTTCGCGGTCTTTAGAGAGTAGAGTATGATCGGCGCGCCCTTGTCATCCGGAAACAGGTCGGCCTTGAGCTTGCCGGGCATGTTGTATGCACCGGCGATATGGCCCTTTTGAGCGCTCTTTCCATCGCGCAGGTCAACAAGGACGTATGAGGCGCCGCTTTTCATCATGCCCTTGATATACATGGGCTCGGAGACAAGCAGGTTGCCGCCTTTCTTCCAGACGGGCATTCCTGCGTGGAATACGCGAACGTTTGTGTAGCCTTTGCTTTCCGCCTCACGGGCGGCAAAGGGGCTCAAGGTTCACGAGAAACCTCCGCAGTAGAAGACTACAAGCTCGTTCTTGTCTTTGGGGAGGACCTTCTTGTACATGGCCTCGAACTTCGTATAGGGCATAACAGCTGCCCCGGGAATGTGGCCTGCGAAGAATGCCTTGGGCGGACGCGCATCAACTATGGTCACGGCCTTGTCCGAGCTCATTGCCTTCTTGAGATCATCCATGCTGATCTCCTGCCCCTTGGGAAGCACATAGGGCTGCTTCATGGAGATCTGTGTGGCTACAGGTTCCTGCTCGCCGCCTTTGAATGTTATCGCTATCTCCTTGTTCTTTGGTATAGCGCCAACACCCTTTACACCCTTGAGCTTTGTGGAGTCGTCATAATTGACGATCCATACAAGCGGGCCCACATTGATCTGCAGTGTGCCGAATTTTTCCGAGTGCCCCACCATCTTGCCTCGCACAACGTCTGGCGCGGCCTTGTGGCATGCCTTGCACCCCTTCATTATCCTCGGCTTGCCAGCGTCAGCCACCGCAGGCATAAGCATTGCCACGGCCAAAACAGCTGTGGCCAAAACTCCAAATGCACGCTTCATATGCTTCCTCCTTTTTGATATGTATTTGCGCACGGATAGGCTCAATATACAATTATCAGATAACCTATTAATTATATGTTATGGGTGGGAGGCAGGATTGTCAAGTGATATCTAGCTTTATTTACATAATAAGGGTGATATATTTCAGATAGCTTATGAAAATAGAGGATTATTTAAATGGCAGGGAGCCCTGAGAAGATGTCCCGCCCTGTCCGGCTGCTTCTTTTGAAGAGTTCTCAAGGGCCTTTTTCGAGAGGCGGTCAGCTTCCTTGTTCTGCTCCCGAGGCACATGGGCAATGCTGAAATACTTGAATTTCTCTGACAGGGCCATGGCCTTTTCATAGAGAGGCTTAAGCCCCTCGTTCTTGACCTTGTATGACCCAAGCATCTGTCGCACCACAAGTTCGGAATCCATATAGACCTCAGCCTCGCGTGCGCCAAGTTCATGTGCGCGTTCAAGGGCTCGCACAAGGGAAGAATACTCGGCAATGTTATTGGTTGCGTTGCCAATGGGCTCGGCCAATTCGTGGGTAGCGTTATTGTAAAGGATGACAACGCCCACCCCTGAGGGGCCAGGGTTGCCGCTTGAAGCCCCGTCCGTATGGATCACCGCCCGCATCAGCCCTGCTGTGTCGCCTCTTGAGCCTCATCGCTCGCAGTTGAATCGGTTTCGTGGTACAGGATGCGGCGGCACTGGGGGCAGTGCACAACATTCGTGTTCTTTTTTATCTCAACGTAGAGCTGCGGCATGATGTTCATGTTGCAGCCGGTGCAGATCTCGTTTGCGACCTTTGTTACGGCCAGGCCCCTGCCGGAGCCAAGGAGGTCCATGTACGTGCTGTAGTGGTCCTCGTCAATACCGCTTACAATGCCAGAACGCCTGCCCTTCATCTCCTCAAGGCCCGCCTTTGCTTCCTCCACCTCGTCATCGAGCTTGCGCTTTAGCTCCTCCACCTTACCCTGCTCCAGAGCATGCGCGTCCCCGGCCTCCTT
>DAOWET010000197.1 GCA_030638335.1 Nitrospirota bacterium | reverse complement strand
GGTTTCCTCGAGATGGAGACCCCCATGCTTACCAAGAGCACGCCCGAGGGCGCAAGGGACTACCTGGTGCCAAGCCGCATGAACCCCGGACATTTTTACGCCCTGCCTCAGTCCCCGCAGATATTCAAGCAGATACTCATGGTGGCCGGGATGGAGCGCTACTTCCAGATAGTCAGGTGCTTCCGCGACGAGGACTTGCGCGCCGACCGGCAGCCGGAGTTCACACAGGTGGACATGGAGATGTCCTTTGTGGACGAGGACGATGTGAAAGGCGTGATAGAGGGCCTGTTGGTACATGTGTTCAAGGAGGCCAAGGGCATGGATGTGCCTGTGCCTTTCCCGCAACTGACCTACAGCGAGGCCATGGAGCGCTATGGCTCTGACAAGCCTGATACAAGGTTCGACCTGGAACTGCAGGACATGGCGGACCTTGCCCAGAAGGGCGAGTTCAAGGTCTTCCTTGGCGCTCTAAAGGCAGGGGGAAGGGTGAAGGGGCTGTTGGGCACGGGCATGGCAGACCTCTCAAGAAAGGACATAGACGACCTTACGACAATGGCCCAGGGCTACGGGGCCAAGGGACTTGCGTGGATAAAGGTCCGGGAGGATAAATTCGACTCCCCCATAGCAAAATTCTTCCCCGAAGAAGTCTTAGAGGAGATGGCAGCGCGCCTTGGGGCCGGGGCCGGAGACATGATGTTCTTCGTGGCTGACAGGGAATCCGTGGTTTTCGACGTGCTTGGGAGATTGAGGCTGGATTTCGGCCGCAAGCTGGGCCTTGCCACTGAAAATGCCTGGAATTTCCTCTGGGTCAAGGACTTCCCACTGTTTGAATGGGACGAGGATGAGAAGCGTTTTTCCGCAATGCACCACCCCTTTACATCTCCCAAGGACGAGGACGCCGAGAGCATGCTCAAGGGAGAGGCTGACCCCGGCAGGATCATGTCCAAGGCCTATGATATCGTGCTCAACGGGTTTGAGATCGGGGGCGGGAGCATCCGTATCCACAGACAGGACTTGCAGGGAAAAATGTTCGATTTATTAGGCATTTCCGAGGCTGAAGCAGAGTCCAAGTTCGGCTTCCTGCTTGAGGCCCTCAGGTTTGGCGCACCCCCGCATGGGGGTATAGCCCTGGGCCTGGACAGGCTTGTTATGCTTATGGCGGATGCGGCGTCCATCAGGGAGGTAATAGCCTTTCCCAAGACCCAGAAGGCGGCATGCATGATGAGTGGAGCGCCCTCGCAGGTGGACGTGGACCAGCTGGATGAGCTATCCATTAGTCTTAATGTTCTGGAGGACGATGAGGAGGCTGAATCCCAGGAATCTTAAGGCAATTTATTCGGATTTAAGCGCAGGGATTTAAAAAAACACATTTTTTTCTTGACAATCTTTGTATCTACCTAATATAATTAAGAAAATCTCGTATTGCTTTTGGGGCCTTGCGGGATTACCGTGGAAGGGCCACGGAACCACTTGTAGAAGAAAGGTTTTTTGTCCGGAGGCTAGTGATAATATGACAAAAGCGGACCTTGTTGAGATAGTGTTTGAGAAGGTCGGGCTTTCAAAAAAAGAAGCCCAGGACATTATTGAGATAATCTTTGATACGATCAAGCAGTCCTTTGTTGAGGGCGAATCTGTGAAGGTCCCCGGCTTTGGGACCTTCAACGTACGCCAGAAGGCTGCCCGGAGGGGCCGTAACCCTCAGACTGGTGAAGAGCTTACGATCGCTCCACGCAGGGTTCTGACCTTCAAGGCAAGCAACCAGTTCAAGGCGATGATCGAGAAGCAGGATCAGGATAAGGAATAATGCAGAAATCAATAGCAAAGGACATGCGTGACGCGTCTCTGATACCTGACAAGCTTTTCTACAAGATCGGCGAGGTAAGCAAGATCGCCGGCGTGGAGCCATATGTGCTCCGGTACTGGGAGACGGAGTTCCCGTTCCTGAAGCCCAGGAAGAGCAAATCGGGCCAGCGCATCTATGTCAAGAAGGACCTGGACCTCATCTTCCAGATAAAGGACCTGCTATACAAGGAGAGGTTCACGATCGAAGGGGTGAGGAAGAAGTTCTCATCCGGCGGCGCGTCTTCCAAGGCTGCGGCCGCAAAGGTTGATTCAAAGCCCGCCGATGTGCCGCAGCTCTCTATGCCAAAGGCTGAAAACCCGCTGGAACACGTCAAGAAACGGCTCCAGGACATCCTTGACAGGATGGGCTAGAGCGTAAGCCTGCGAGCTTTCCCCGTTGCTTTCAATGGCCGCATACGCAATGGTATAATACTTCCGCCTACGATGTGCCTGGATGCGGTAACGGGACGTGGCGCAGTCTGGTAGCGCACTCGCTTGGGGTGCGAGAGGTCGCCTGTTCAAATCAGGTCGTCCCGACCATTTATCCAAAACGGCAGCCCATGTTGGGCTGCCGTTTTAGTTTTTTCTTCGTATTTATATTTGCTGCTGAAATGCCGCAGGATGGCCTCATGAAGGGTCAAACTCTAAGGGGCCTTGACCAGATCGAAGACCGACTCAAGTGCCGCGTCAAGATTCGAGATGTCCTTTGTGCCCCCCTGGGCCATGTCAGGCTTTCCGCCACCACGCCCGCCGCATGCCGAAGCAACCTGCTTTAATATGTCACCGGCCTTGTGTTTCCCGGTAAGGTCACTAGTCACCATCGCAAGGAGCGAGGCCTGTCCGTCCTCCACAGAGGCCATGACTATAACGCCGGAGCCAAGGCGGTCGCGGACCTTGTCAGCCAGAGAGCGGAGGTCCCTGGCCCCCAGGCCGTCAACGCGGGTTGATATCACTTTGGTGCCGTCAATGTCCCTTGCCTCACCCACAAGCCCGGAGGAGGCATCCTTCATGGCAGCGCCCTGCATGCGCTCCTTTTCCTTCTGAAGGGCTTTTAACTCATCCATCAGCTGCTTGACCTTCTCAGAGGGCTTGTCAGGGGCTTTTAACATGGTGCCGATCTCAGAGAGCGTGTTTCTACCCCTGTCGAACTGCTCAAGCGCGCCCGTGCCTGTAAGGGCCTCGATGCGCCTGATGCCTGAGGCCACGCTCCCCTCGCTATCTATGACAAAGGGACCGATCTCGCCGGTTGCCCCGCAGTGTATGCCACCGCAGAGTTCCTTTGAGTAGTCCCCTATGCCCACTACCCTGACCTTGTCTCCGTACTTTTCCCCGAACAGGGCCATGGCGCCGGACGCCACAGCGGATTCCGCGTCCTGCACGTCCGTGTGGAGCTGGATGTTTGCTAGTATCCTGCTGTTCACGGATGCCTCAACCTCACGTATCTCCTCCGGGCCCATGGATGAGAAATGGGTGAAGTCAAATCGCAGGCGGCCGGCCTCAACGAGCGAGCCTGCCTGCTTGACGTGGTCGCCAAGCACTTCCCTCAGGGCCTTGTGCAGAAGGTGTGTGGCAGTGTGGTTGCGCCTGATGGAATTTCTGTAAGTGGTGTTCACCCGGGCGTTGAGCTTTGCCCATACCTTAAGAGGGCCCCTCTTTACGAGCGCCTGGTGTATAAAGAGGCCCTCAAGGGGTTTTTTTGTGTCAAGTACCTCAAGAGATGTTTCATCTCCCGTGAGTTTTCCAGTATCTCCCACCTGTCCGCCGGACTCTCCGTAGAAGGGTGTCCTGTCCAGCACCACCTCGACCTTCTCGCCCTCGGATGCCTCGTTCACAGTGACCCCGTCACGTATGATGGCCTTGACAACACTGTCGGCCTCCTCGCGGTCGTACCCCACGAACTCGGTGCTGCCGGCCTCGGTGAGCACCTCGCGGTATATGGAGGCAATGGCCTCGTCAGCACCCACCCATGAGGCGCGTGCCTTCTCGCGCTGGGCCTCCATTGCGTCGTGAAAACCCTGTTCGTCAACTCTGTAGCCTGAGTCCAGGGCTATGTCTCGCACCAGGTCCACCGGGAAGCCGAAGGTGTCATAGAGCTTGAAGACCTCGCCGCCGGGAATGAGTTTCTCATCCGAGCTCTTGAGGCCAAGAAGCAGGTCGTCAAGGATCTTCATGCCCTGCTCCAGGGTGCGCTCAAAACGCTCCTCCTCAAGGCGCAGGACCTTCTCGGACAGTTCCTTCTGGTCCATGAGTTCGGGGTATATATCTCCCATCTCCGAGACAACGGCTGAGACGATCTTCGTAAGCAGCGGTTCCTTTGCTCCAAGAAGCCTGGCATGGCGCGCCGCACGCCTTATGATGCGCCTCAGTACGTAGCCCCGGCCCTCGTTTGCCGGCATAAGGCCGTCGCTTAAGAGGAATGTTGCTGCTCTGGAGTGGTCCGCTATCACGCGCAGCGAGGCATCCGTGTCGGGAGATCTGCCGTAGGGGACGCCGGTATGCTTGGATATGGAGCTTATTATCCCTCTAAAGAGGTCTGTGTCGAAGTTGTTCAGTTTGCCCTGCATTACGGCTGTTATTCGCTCAAGGCCCATGCCCGTGTCTATGCTGGGCTTTGGCAGCGGGTTCAGCGTGCCGTCCTCCGCACGGTTGTACTGCATGAACACCAGGTTCCAGAGTTCAAGAAAGCGGTCGCAGTCACATCCAATCTTGCAGCCGGGGCCGCATGAGAGATCTTCGCCCTGGTCAATGAAGATCTCGGAGCACGGGCCGCAGGGGCCTGTGTCAGCCATCTGCCAGAAGTTGTCCTTTGCGCCCATGCGGACAATGCGGTCCCTGGCAACGCCCGCCACTTCCTGCCAGAGCTCCTCGGCCTCGTCGTCATCTTCGAAAACAGTTATCCAGAGCTTGTCCTTGGGGAGCTTGTATACGTCGGTCAGCAGCTCCCAGCCAAAGGCTATGGCGTCGCGCTTGAAGTAATCCCCAAAGGAAAAATTCCCCAGCATCTCGAAGAATGTGTGGTGGCGTGCCGTGTGGCCCACGTTCTCGAGGTCAGAGTGCTTGCCCCCTGCGCGCATGCATTTCTGGCATGAGGCAGCGCGGGTATAGTCGCGTTCCTCTTCCCCGAGGAACACTGATTTGAACTGGTTCATGCCGGCGTTGGTAAACAGCAGGGTAGGGTCGTTCCGCGGGATGAGGGCCGAGCTCCTTACGGCCTTGTGGCCCTTGCTCTCAAAGTAATTTATGAACTGTTGTCTGACCTCTTTGCTTTTCATCAACCTGCCTTCTTACTGAGCGTTCTGTTGCTGCTGTCCGGCGTCAGCCGGCTGTTTCTGGTCGGAGGATTCCCTCAGGCCAAGCGATGTCAGGGGCTTGCTTGGCTTTCTCCGGCCGCTGATTATCCCGGAGAGTTTGCCGTCAGTGAACACGAGCTTTGTGACGAACACCCTCATGCGGGTGTATAGCCATTCTTCGGTGTATGCGCCTTCGACTTCATCCTTGATCCTCACTTCCTTTGGAGCGCCCCATGAGAATCGGACGGCCTGCTGTCTCATGCCCAGGGCCACCTCGCCGTTTTTTATCTGTTCCTGTGTTTTCTGGGGGAATTCCTGTAGTTCATAGGGCGAGTAACGCACGCCACCGCCCACGCAGGATATGACAAGCACCGCGGCTGCGGCCAGCAGGAGCTTACGTATCATGGATGCCTCCTTTTTGTGTTTGCATGGGGGTGGTAAGGCAGTCCCGAACCCCCCGGTTAATTTTCAGCGGTGTCTAATCCCCGCCCGTATCCTTTTCATTCTTATCATCAAGGGCCAGCCTCAGCATCCTGCCCAGGGACTCCCCGGAGTATCCGCGCCTGCCCAGGTATCCGGCAAGTCTTCTTCTGGCCACATGCCTTGGGAGCCCCGCCAGCGCCCGCTGCTTGCGCTCAAGGAGTTTTAGAGCGGCAGCCTCCTCGTCATAGCCCTCAAGGGCCTGCTCCGCGTCCTCTTTGCCGATGCCCCTTGTCCAGAGGAACATCCTTGCGCCTGAATGCCCAAGGAGCTTCACGCGCTCTGCCTGGTCCCTGAGGGCTCTGGCCGTGGCCGCGTCGTCTATGTAGCCAAGCCCCACGAGCTTTAGAATGGCCCCGTCTTCTTCCGTGCGGGTGAACCCCTTGCGAGATAGCCTTTGCCTGAGTTCCCTCTCGCTCCTCGGGCGATAGCCAAGGAGCTTCAGCGCGTATGCGAGAGCCTTGTTGTCTCCAGCGCCTCCAGCCAAATCAGAACCGGTCTATACCCATCTCGTCGTCCTTCTCGGACATGTCGAGCTTTTCTTCCTCTTCTCCATCAGTCCCCGAGGTGACGCCCTTGACCTTGAGCTTGAAGTCCTCAACGTTGCTGGCGGCCTTTATGCACTCGTCATAGGTGACGAGGCCGCCCTTGTACAGGTCAAGGAGGCACTGGTCAAAGGTCTGCATCCCGTAGTGGAGCTTGCCCTTGGCCACGAAGTCCCTTATCTGCTTGGTCTTGGTCTCGTCCAGTATGCACTCCCTGATAAGGGAGGAGGCCATCAGGATCTCAACCGCTGCTATCCGTCCCTTTCCGTCCGCGCGCGGAAGCAGCCTCATGGAGATGATCCCCTTGATTATTGAGGAGAGCATCATGCGTATCTGCTTGTGCTGGTGGGGGGGGAAGGCCGAGATTATCCTGTTGATCGTCTCCTGGGTGTCTGTCGTGTGCAGCGTGCTCATCACCAGGTGGCCGGTCTCGGCCGCGCTCATGGCGGTCTCGATGGTCTCGATATCACGCATCTCGCCAACGAGTATGACGTCCGGGTCCTGTCTGAGGGCGGCCCTCAGTGAGACGTCGAAGCCCCGGGTGTCGGTGCCCACTTCGCGCTGGTTGATGATGCTCCTTTTGTCGCGATGGAGGTACTCTATCGGGTCTTCGATGGTCATGATGTTGGAGGTCTTGTTCTGGTTGATGTAGTCGATCATGGCGGCAAGGGTCGTGGACTTGCCCGACCCCGTGGTGCCTGTGACAAGCACCAGCCCGCGCTCTTCAAGGGACAGCTTGTTCACTGCCGAGGGCAGGTGCAGCTCCTCGAAAGAGGGTATCTTCATGGGGATGAGCCTGAATACGAACCCTATGGCCCCGCGCTGCACAAAGGCGTTGGAGCGGAACCTCCCGAGGCCCGGCACGCTGTAGGCGAAGTCCAGGTCGTTCTTTTTCTTGAACGCATTGAGCTGGCCCGGGGTCATGATGGTCTTGCATATATTGATCACGTCCTCGACACTCACGCGCTCTGCATCCTCGATGGGCACGAGCCTTCCGTTCAAGCGCATGATGGGATGTGTGCCCACCTTGATGTGCAGGTCGGATGCGCCCTTCTGGGCGGCCAGCTTAAGCAGGTCGTTGATATGTTTCATGGCATCAATCCTTCTTGTCCGATTCCTTTATCTTCGCTTCAAGCTCGTCCATTTCCTTTGGGTGGTCGGTGAACCATTTCTTGGCGTTCTCGCGGCCCTGGCCGATGCGCTCACTGCCATAGCTGTACCATGCGCCGGACTTCTCCACGAGCTTTGCCTCTACGCCAAGGTCAACAAGCTCTCCGGTGCGGGAGATGCCCTCGTTGAAGTAGATGTCGAACTCGGCCTGCCTGAATGGAGGGGCCATCTTGTTCTTGACCACCTTCACACGCGCCCTGCCGCCTATCATCTCCTGCCCGTCCTTGAGCCTGTCTATGCGCCGGATGTCCAGGCGCATGGAGGCGTAGAACTTCAGGGCGTTGCCGCCGGTGGTGGTCTCGGGGCTTCCGAACATCACCCCGATCTTCATCCTGATCTGGTTTATAAAGATAATGGTTGTAAGGCTCTTTGATATTGCCGCTGTGAGCTTGCGCATTGCCTGGCTCATGAGGCGGGCCTGCAGGCCGGGCAGGGAATCGCCCATGTCTCCCTCTATCTCCGCGCGAGGCACAAGGGCTGCCACAGAGTCCACGACCACCAGGTCCACGGCACCGCTCCTGATAAGGGTCTCTGCTATCTCAAGGGCCTGCTCGCCCGTATCGGGCTGGGAGATTATCAGGTCCTCAACGTTCACCCCGATCTTTGCGGAGTATGAGACGTCAAGGGCGTGCTCAGCATCGATGAAAGCCGCAACCCCTCCGCCCTTCTGGGCCTGTGCTATGGCGTTTAGCGCAAGAGTCGTCTTGCCCGAGGACTCGGGGCCGTATATCTCCACCACACGCCCGCGCGGGTATCCCCCGATGCCTGTGGCCATGTCCAGGGTGATGGAGCCCGTGGGGATGACCTGCACCTTCTCCATGATATCCCCGGCACCAAGGCGCATGACCGAGCCCTTGCCAAAGTTCTTTTCTATCTGCGATATGGCCGAATCCAGAGCCTTCTGCTTGTCTTTGTCCATGTATTCCTCCAGCTTTCTTTGGCAGCTTTCTTTGAATATCTATTTTACATTAAGTACTTGATAAACTTAAAGGGAATTATAGGAATATATTGCATATATATTGTGCGTCAGACAAGCGGGGAGCCAAACACAGTGGTGTGCACAGCACCTGCGGGCTGGAGGTCGCTCTTTATGAGCGCCACCTCGCTGACCTCGAAGGAGCCGAAGTCCTCGTTCTTGCGGGTCGTAATCTCATGCATCAGGGGCTCAAGCTGCAGGGGCTTGTCGCGGCCGGCCCTTATGCGCCCTATGGTCAGGTGAGGGGTGAATGCCCTTTTCTCAGGCTTAAAGCCAAGGGGCTCCATGGCCTTTTCAATGTCACTATGCAGGGCCAAGAGCCCGCCCTCGCTGTCAAGGCCCACCCAGATCACCTTGGGCCAGCTTGTGTTGGGGAACACGCCCGTTCCATGGACATCGAGCAAGAACCTTTTATGTGCCGAGGTGGTATCTTTAAGCGCGCCGATTATCTCAGGCACCTTGTCCTCATCCGCCTCTCCAAGGAATTTTAAAGTAAGATGCAGGTTCTCCGGCGCGACCCACTTTACCGCATGGCTCAGGGGTTTTAACTGCTCGACAAGCGACCTTAGCCTGTTCTCCACCTCATTGGGCATCCCTATGGCTATGAAACACCTCATCTGTCCACTTCTTTATTTGTCCACTTCTTTATTTGTCCACTTCCCTGGCAAGGAACTCCAGCGCCGCCCGTGTGGCAGCGCCTCTTATCTCGTTGCGGTCCCCTTTGAGTTCAAGCTTAATGGCGAAGGTTTTGTCTTTTGTCGCTACTGCTGCAAACACAAGGCCCACGGGCTTGCCCTCAAGGGCATCCGGACCCGCGTTTCCGGTTGAGGCAAGTGCCACGTCAGCACCTGTGGCGCGAAGTGCCCCCTCTGCCATTGCGCGTGCGCACTCTCCGCTCACAAGTCCCTCCGGAAGGTTGGGGTCCACACCCAGGAATCTCTGTTTTGCCTCAGGCGAGTAGCTGACAACTGATGAATGGAAATACTCGGATGCTCCGGAGGCGGAGGTGAGGAAGGACGCTATCATGCCGCCTGTTATGGACTCGGCCACGCAAAGGGTCAAGCTTCTGTCTGTGAAGAGGTCGCGAACCCTGTCGGCTATGGCTAGATCATCAGCTTCCATGCCTGTAGTATAGCACTGGTAATAACGCCAGCCAAGATGTCGTCGGCCATGATGCCGGGGCCGCCTCCGAGCTTTTCGAGACTCCTGATCGGAGGGGGTTTAACAATATCGAAGAACCTAAAGAGTATGAACGCTGCAACCATGTATCCCCAAGTGGGAGGCAGCAGGGCCATGGCCACCATGTAGCCCGCGAACTCGTCGATCACAACGCTTGACGGGTCCTTGCCTCCAATGATCTCTTCGGCCTTTGACGAGGCTATGGTGCCAATGATGATGGTAGCTGTCATGATGGCAAGATAGACGGGCCACGGGACTGCCAGCACTCCCAGCAGCCAGACAAGAGGGACGCACGCAAGCGTGCCAAGGGTGCCAGGGGCCATGGGGATGTGCCCCACAGGGCCCAGGGTGGCAAGCAGGGCCAGTAGCCTGTCCTTGTCCATATGTTACTCCTCCAGCCTGTAAGAGAAGCTCACCTCTGCGTGCTGCTCAAGCGTGGCCTTTACAGAGCAGTATTTCTCCATGGAGAGGTCAACGGCACGCTTTACAGCACTCTCGTCCACGCCCTTGCCCTTGACCACGAACTCGATCTCAACGTCCGTGTAGCGCGTGGGGTGGGCCTCGGCGCGGGTGCCGCTGATGTTCATCTCAAAGCCTTCGACCGGCTGTTTTTTCTTGCGGAGTATGGAGATGGCGTCCATTCCGGTGCAACCGCCAAGGCCGATGAGCACAAGCTCCATAGGGGTGGCGGCAGAGTCTGTGCCTCCGTGCGCGACAGGGCCGTCCATGACCACATCGTGTCCTGAGTCGGCTGTGCCTATGAACTTAAGCCCGTCTATGAACCGAACCTTTGCTTTTGAAATACTCATTTGACCTTCCCCTTTGGCCTCTTTGGCTTCTTTGACCTCTGGCCTTTGCGTTTGTTATCCGCCTTCAGGTCTTCATACATGGTGAGCGCCTTCCTGGGCGTGAAGTCCTGGTGCACGATCGCCTTCACGGCCTGTATCATGGCCACGGGGTCTTGGGCCTGGAATATGTTCCTGCCCATGTCCACGCCGGCCGCCCCGCGCTTGATGGCGTTTGCGGTGAGCTTTAATGCGTCAGGCTCCGGCACCCTCTTGCCTCCGGCCATCACGATAGGGACCGGGCAGTTCCTGACCACGGTCTCGAACCCTTCGCAGTAGTAGGTCTTTACGAACTGCGCGCCCATCTCAGCGCAGATGCGGCTTGCAAGCGAGAGGTATTTGGCACCCTTGCCGAGGTTTTTGCCCACTGCGGTCACCGCAAG
>DAOWET010000052.1 GCA_030638335.1 Nitrospirota bacterium | reverse complement strand
GAGGTAGAGCGGTTCTACCGTGATGCAAAGGCGCTGGAGACCGTTGAGGGAACGAGAGACATTCAGAAAAATACAATTGCTAGAGCTTTACTGGGGAAGCTGAGCTGAAAGAAGTCCTGGGAAAAGATGAAGAGCGGAGAGTAAAGTCTCACTTGGAAATATGCAGGTGAGGGCTCTTGAGAACTGGGGTAAGTAGGATTATATTCTAGATTCAAAAGGATGTCTTTGCCTACCGCTAGCGAGCGGCTTGATCTCCAAATTTCTACCAAATGCGCCTAGGTGGCTGGCTTGAACTTAGGCAGCGCGAACTCATCCGTAACGTCTTCAAAGTACACTTCAACCGGCATATCGACTTTCACGTCCTCTAGCTCACACCCGGTTATCATACCCAGCATGCGAGGCCCCTCTTCGAGCTCTATTGCGGCATCGACATAAGGCATGTCATTAGCAAATACAAATCTATCATAAATGTCATTTGGAGTATGATATTTTTCAATTCTTGATGAATGACAGGAAGCGCAGGCATCAGGCCACTTGCAATCGATGTATTTGTTATCAGCCGCTTGTATTAGTGCGAACCTTTTCATGTTGGCCTCGTTACGGATAGTATAACTGCTGGCGGGGGAACGAGGCATCGGCCAACGCGCCCCTGGACAGCGCAACCTGTGCGGCATGCGTTAGAATATCCTCATGTACACGCCGGAAGATGCCGCAAGGGAGGCCGGGAGCGCGGAGGGCGAGGCCCTCTGGCGCGCCATAAAGACCCAGTTCCCGCAAGCACTGGCAAACGCCACATATAACCGCAACCTAAACGACGACATGGCGATGTTCATCGCGCGCTCAAAGAAGACCCCGGCAGAGGCGCTGGGGTTCCTGGCAGGGGACGTGCGGTTCAAGAGGAACTATAAGATCATCCATTCGCTTTGCAAGAACCCCAAGACACCGCAGCGCGTGGTGCTTGCGCTCCTGAAGTACGTGAAGCTCTTTGACCTGGCAGACCTCACAAGAAACCACTTCATCCCGTCCGTGACTCGGCAGAGGGTGCAGTTCATGATATACGAGCGCATACCGGGCATGCCCTCTGGCGTGAAGATAGCAATGTCCAGGAGGGTGTCCACGGAGGTTGCCATAAGGCTCATGGAAAAGAGCGACCGCAAGGTGGTGGATGCATGCCTTGAAAGCCCCATACTCACCGAGGAGAAGTTGTTTCAGATCGTGCACAGGGAAGTGACAAAGCCGCAGGTGATACAGGCGATCTCAGAGCATAAGAAATGGTCCCTCAGGTACAGGCTCCGCTACGGGCTCATCAGGAACAAGCACACTCAGATGGAGGTTGTGGCGGCGTTCATCTGCGGCATGAAGAGCCGCGACCTGAAGGACCTGTACTCAGACACCAAGGTGCCGCCATTGACCAAGCCCTTTATATACCGCGAGCTTGTAAGGCGCGACGAGGACATGGAGCCCGTGGAGGACGAGGTGCACGAGCTTGAGGAGCACGAGGACAGGGTGTTCCAGGACGATGAGGTCTCGGGGCTTATTGACGAGTCATCGAGGTTTATTGAGGGGGATGAGGTAAGTGATGATGAGGAAATGGCTTCCTCTGATGAAGATGATGAACCTGATGATGGTGAAGAACCTTTAGATGATTAAGAGTTCACTCTTTGTAAGTTAAACAAGGCCGCCCCTACGACAGGCGGACTTGTCTGTATAAATATTATTTGAAAACTTTGGGTGGGGCTGCTCGCCCCATACCCCCTGGACTTTTTTGTCTATAATGAGTTTTCTTAAATTAATAACAGCATATGTATAAGCGGGGTTGGGGGATTGTGCAGGATGATCCAGTAATCGGCGTCTGGCACTTTTATTGCTGTATTTACAGGCCCTA
The DNA here is from genome assembly GCA_030638335.1 of Nitrospirota bacterium. Lineage (GTDB taxonomy): Bacteria > Nitrospirota > Thermodesulfovibrionia > Thermodesulfovibrionales > JdFR-86 > DAOWET01. The sequence goes on along the minus strand of DAOWET010000052.1, from coordinate 913 downwards.
TATACTGTGATAAAGTGGAATCAGGAGGAGTTTGCTTACCCCTGAACACGAAAGGAGGCCACCATGCCTACAGGGAAACTCAAGGAATTACTCGAAAGCCAACACGTTGATTTCACCAGCATACCGCACTCGGAGGCATATACCGCCCAGGAGATCGCAGCCCTGACCCATGTGCCGGGAAAGGAGTTTGCAAAGACCGTGATGGTGAAGGTTGACGGAAGGCTCGCAATGGCAGTGATCCCCGCTTCGTACCACGCTGACCTGGATATGCTCAGGAAGTCCATCGGCGCCAATGAGGTGAGGCTTGCAAGGGAGGAGGAGTTCGAGAAATTATTCTCGGACTGCGAAGAGGGCGCGATGCCGCCATTTGGGAACCTCTACGGGATAGAGGAGTATGTGGACTCCGCTTTGAGGGAGGACGAGATGATCGCCTTCAACGCTGGCTCTCACATAGAGCTTATCCGGATGTCCTTCAATGATTTCGAGAGGCTGACCAACCCGAAGATAGCGCGCTTTGCTCGCAAGGACCATTAAGTTTTAGACGGACTACGGGCCTGGATATGCAGCATCTACTGCGGAATGAACCGCTCGACGTACGCATGTGCGCCGTGACCTTCATAAGGCCCTTCCTTGTATCTACCGCATCCCAGACCCGTATCCCGCCGTCAGGCGCGCGAACTTTCCCTCTTCCCAATACAGAGCTACAGAAAACAACATTCTAAAGGGAAAGGCTAAGAGGCACAGCATCCCAGGCGGCTTCAAGATGGTGTACTTCTATCTGATAATGTTTCTGGTCGTGTTCGTAATTGCTGTTGGCATCCTCGAACGGAAGGTGCGAAGACGGAAAAAACACGCAGTGGAAGAACTATATGAACTGGCAAGAACGCTGGAGTGCAGTGAGTATGATATTTTT
>DAOWET010000215.1 GCA_030638335.1 Nitrospirota bacterium | reverse complement strand
TCATGAGCTTTAATGCCCTTGCACGCTCCTGGCTGACCGCCTCGAAGCCCTCGGAGCGGGAACACGTGACCTTTCACATCTGGAAGAACCCCGAGTTGTTCAAGGTGGGGCGCTTCGAGGCCCCCCAGGACTGGTCTCCATACAGGTTCACCGTAGATTACCCCGAGGACCTTGAGCTTGTGGGCGCCATTATCTCTCTTCTGGAGGAGAGGGGCCTCAAAGGTACGGTACAGGAGCTTGTAGGGCTGATGGATGACAACCCGGGGCTCAAGGAGATAAACAGCTCTCATGAGTTCGGGGAGGGCTGGAGCCCCTCAATGGCAAAAGACGAAGAGATTGGCTCAGGATCGTTGGAGTTTCCGGCGGAGTTTCCGGCGGCGCTTCCGGCCCCGCCCCTTGCAAAGGAAAAGGGCGAGGCCATTTGGCCCTCAATGCTGAAGTGCATCCCCGGGGGCTCGCAGACCTTCTCAAAGGGCCCTCTGCAGTATGTCGAGGGCGTTGCCCCGAAGGTGCTTGCCAGGGGGAGCGGATGCAGGGTATGGGACCTCGACGGCAACGAATACATTGACCATGCCCTGGGGCTTGGCCCCATAATCCTCGGGCACGCAAACGAAGAGGTGAACAGGGCCGCATACGAGTGCGCCTCGGACATGTTCTGCTCGCCGTCGCTGCCGCATCCTCTTGAGCTCGAGCTTGCCCGGACGATAATAAGGCACGTCCCCTGCGCAGACATGGTGCGTTTCGGCAAGAACGGCTCTGACGCTACTGCGGGGGCTGTGAGACTTGCCAGGGGCATCACGGGACGCGACATCATAGGGTGCTGTGGTTACCACGGGTGGCAGGACTGGTTCATCGGCTCCACGAACTTCTCCAGAGGCGTGCCGGAGGCTGTCCGGAAGCTCGTGGACACCTTTTCATACAACGACCTGGGCAGCGTGGAGGCCCTTTTCAAAAAGCACAAGGGCAATATGGCCGCGCTCATACTTGAGCCCGTGAACTTCTTCCCGCCTGAGGACGATTTCCTGCACAAGCTCCGGGACATATGCGACAGCAACGGCACTCTGCTGATATTTGACGAGATCATAACCGGATTCAGGATGGACATGGGAGGGGCGCAGGCGAAGTTCGGGGTGATGCCGGACCTGGCCTCCTTTGGAAAGGCCGTGGCCAACGGATACCCTCTGTCAATGGTATGCGGCAAAGAGGAATACATGCATGGCTTTGAAGACGTTTTCTATTCCTTCACCTTTGGCGGGGAATTGCCGTCAATAGCCGCGGCCCTGAAGACCCTTGAGATACTTGAGCGCGACAATGTGCTGGAACACGTGGAGAAAATGGGCGGCATATTCATAGGAGGCTTCAACACCATAGCCTCCTCGCTCAAGATGGAGTATGCGTGGTCCTCAGGCTACGGCTGGTGGCCCATGTACAAGTTCACTGAAAAGGCAGGGTACAGCCCTGCCGAGCTCCTGACGCTCATGCAGCAGGAGCTGGTCAAACGCGGGGTGCTGACCCGCCCGGCGCCTTTCATCTGCTTTGCCCATAAGCAACCCGATATCCGGGAGGTCCTTGTTGCGGTGAAAGGCGCGCTTTCTGTCGTGGCGGAGGCTGTAAGAGAGAACAAGGTGCGCGACTGGATCGAGGGCACGATCATCCAGCCTGTGATCAGGGAGAAGGACGAGGACCAGTGAGCGCAGTGCCCCCCACTTACCATCACTTACGTCTCACCGTGTTACAATGAAAACTGCCATGGAGACCATTGAAAACACCTGTGAGGCATGCGGGCACGGATCAGCCCTGCTCTGGGCGAAAAAGAACGGCTACAGAGCCTATCAGTGCCCGCGCTGCGGCTACGTTTACACCTGGCCCGTTCCCACTGAAGCGGAATTGAAGGGAGCCTACGACCGGGAGTATTTCTCCACGCACTACGATCCGCGCGCTGAGCAGCGGGATGAGGGCTTCCGGAAGCGCCTTGTGCAGTACCGGCTTGACGTACAGTATATCGGGCAGTTCTGTTTGGAGGGTACTGTGCTTGATTTCGGCTGTGGCAACGGAAAATACCTGGAGTGCATGCCCTCATCCTTCACAAAAATCGGTTTTGATTTCAACCCGGCGGCTCATGAGTATCTGAATTCAACGAACATTGGGACTTTTTATACGGGAGACGCCCTGTCGATGCCCCTTGTCAGTAATTCACTGGACCTGGTTACGATGCGCGGCGTGTTAGAGCATATTCCCAACCCGCGCGAGGTTGTGGCCTTTCTGACAAGAGCGCTCAAACACGGCGGGCATTTCGTATTCACTTCAACACCAAGTGCCGACGGCCCCTGCGCAGAGGTGTACCGGGAGAGATGGAACCAGTTCGAACCGCCATACCATCTGAATTTCCACACACTCCGTTCATTGAGCCTGATGCTCTCCGGTTTCGGGTTGGTCCCGATCGATGCCCGTTACCCCTATATAGAAACCCCCTATGCCGACTTTGAGGCGGATTCCGCCAGATGGCTCGCTGCTTCGGGCGCCCGCTCAAAGGACGCTACCGCCGATGAGGAGTCCCCGGCCTTTACGGGCAACCTTATGTCAGCGGCATTCAGGAAAGCTTAACGCTAGTGGTTTCCAGGCGCAAATACAGCCCACGGGTGATTTACCCCGTACCAGCATGGTAAAATACAAATTATGGCAAAATGCCATCCTGACCAAGAAACAGAAACGGAACTCGGATGAGATACCTTTATGTTGTCGGCATGTTCAGGTCGGGCACCACTATGTTGGCCCGCGCGATGGATGCCCACGAGAAGGTCGTGTTCGCTTCTGACCCGTACCTGGAACTCCTGAAGTGCATTCGCAACCGGAATCTAGAAGTCGTAGGCCATGAGGTCTCCGACCCGCGCGCACCTTTTTCAGACAATTTTCTGGCCGCACCGGAAGTCAAGCGCAACCTGCGGGACACCTTCGCCTCGATCACGCTCGGGGACACGGACATCAAGACCATTCGTCAGCGGATCGCCGAGTATACAGAAGATTTCTCACCGATGATAATCAAGTACCTTGAAAAGCTCCATCCCGGCACGGTTGCCGAGGTATTCGATATCTGCATGGAAATCCTCCAGGACGCCTACCCCAAGGAAGGGGCATCGGTCACCGGGTTCAAGGAAGTCTGGACCGAAGAGTTCATAGAACCGCTGCTTACTCTTCCGGACAGGGATGTAAGGTGTGTATGTATCGTTCGCGACCCCAGGGCCGTGATCTCGTCGAAGAAGAAGACCACACCGACGGACGGAAATTACCCCCTGCTGTTCATGGTCCGGCAGTGGCGAAAGAGCGCGGCCTACGCGGTTATCAACCAGAAATTCGCTGACAGCGGACGTTACCTGCGTGTCCGTTACGAGGACCTCGTCACAGAACCTGAGACATGGTTCAGAAAAATCTGCGATTTCATCGAGATTCCGTTTTCCCCGAGCCTGCTTGACCCTTCTGGCTTCCGCGACGGTGCTGGCGGAGACTGGTCGCAGAATTCCTCTTATGGGACTTCGCGCACCATCAACCCTGAGTATATGGACAAGTGGAAGGAGGTCCTGGACGAGGACGAGATTTATGCCATCGAGGCCCTATGCGCCCCGGAGATGAAATACTTGGGGTACGAGCCCACAGTCGCTGACGCCACGTGCGGCAGGCTTTTTTCCATAAGAGAGGACGAGGAGAGCTTTTCAGAATGGATAAGGAAGTACGAGTTCCGCCTGGACGACGAGTCCATACGCGAGGAGTTGACGCGCGGTTATATCCTTGACAATCCCGGGATGCCCTGGAGTTCTGAATTGCTTGACCTTTTCTTCATTTCAGAGAAAGTGTTCGATAAGCTCAAATGTCAATAATAGACAAGATCATAAATGACTCCTGGAGGCTCAACCGCGTCACCGTGGGCAAGGACACCACAGCCACTTCGCGTTTGGTGCAACAGCTTGCGGGCGGGGATGTTCTGGACTTCCCCTCCGGCACAGAGTGCCTCACATGGGTCATCCCGAAGGATTGGGAGGTCCTCAGGGGCGTTATCCTTGCCCCGGACGGCTCCAGGGTGGCGGATTTCGTGGACAACCCGCTTCATGTGAACGCCTATTCCATCTCCTTCGAAGGGGAGCTCGAGCTTGAAGAACTGAAAGAACACCTCTTCACGGACCCCGAACACCCTGACCACATACGTTACCATTTCCGCTGGCAGTACGAGTTCGGGGAAAAGACAAAATGGGGTTTCAGCATCCCCCACAACAGGATGCTCGCGCTTGAGCCCGGCAAGTACAGGGTCGAGCTTGTGACCAGGTTCTCTGACGGTGCCATGGCGGTAAACGACATTATCGTGCCCGGCGCCCTGAAGGACACGGTATTCATTAGCGCCCATACCTGCCACCCCGCCATGGTAAACGACGGTATAGCGTGCGTTGCGGTGGCGGCGGAACTTGCCATGAGGCTCAGGGAACGCGATGGCCTCAGGTACACCTACCGTTTCATATTCGGGCCGGAGTATTTCGCGGGCGCCGCCTTCCTCTCGCGCTTTGGGCGCGGGGACCTCAAGTACGGGATATACCTTGACATGCTCGGAAACAGCGAGCCGCTCTGTTATGCCGCATCCTTTGATTCAGAGACCCGCATTGACATGGCCTTCAGGAACGTGTTCAGGGCAGACCATCCCGATTGCAGGGAATACCCCTACCGCGAACCATGGGGAAATGACGAGATGTTCTATGACGGGCCTGGGTTCGAGATACCAACTGTGTGCCTGAACCGTGAGCCCTATGAGCAATACCACCTGGAGAGCGACGACCCTGACCATTTCAACCCCGCCCGCCTGGACGAGTCCCTTGTGGTGCTTGAACGGGTCATTGACATCATGGAGACGGACATTACCCTGAGCCTGAAATACAGCGGGCCCCTTTACCTGAACAGGTTTGCCGACAGGCTCTACTTTGACCCTGACAAGTCTCTGGACATGTACAAGAGCATCCAGGCCATCCAGATACTGATGGACGGCACGAGGTCATACCTCGATATAGCTGACGAGCTTGGGATCGATTTCAGGCTGGTCAGGGACTTTGGAAGCGAGATCATGAAGCTCGGGCTTGCGCAAGAGGCGGGCCCTCCAAAGACGTAGAGGGATCTTACTGTCCCTCTCCGTGATTATTAATTATTTTCCTGCGCTATAATACTTTATGACCGAAGCCCGGAGGATGGACATGCCCGCACCAGGAAAAGCCGGAGATACCGGAGATACCGAAGATAAAAGAAGGATAGTGGCGACCATTGAGGCGAGGATGACCTCCACGCGCCTGCCGGGCAAGGTGCTGAAGCCGATGATGGGCCGCCCGATGCTTGAGCTGATGGTGGAGAGGCTCAGGCACTGCCCCTCCATTGACGAGATAGTAATAGCCACGACCACCGGCCGGACGGACGACCCGGTAGAGGAACTCGCCTCCTCCCTGGGCATTGGCTGCTACAGGGGAAGCGAGGAGGACGTGCTTCTGAGGGTGGTGGAGGCTGCCGAGCACTACGGGGCGGACCTGATAGTCGAGCTTACCGGTGACTGCCCGCTCATTGACCCGGATATTGTCGAGCAGGTGATAGGGGTTTATCTCAGAGGCGGCTACGACTACGTCTCCAACGTGCTTAAGCTGACATATCCTGACGGGATGGACACCCAGGTGTTTTCAACTGAAATCCTCCGCGAGGTTGAGCAAAAGACCAGCGACCCTGCTGACAGGGAACACGTAAGCCTTTATATCTACGAAATGCCCGGACGATACAGGACCCTGAACATCGAGAGCGGTCTTGCCAGGAAGTACTGGGACCTGCGGCTAACGGTGGATACCATAGAGGACTTCAAACTGGTAGAGGAGATATTCCTCAAGCTCTACCCTGACAACCCCTCCTTCGGGCTTGGAGACATAATAGCCCTGCTCGATGAAGATCCCTCGCTCCTGGAAATAAACAGTCAGATAAAGGCGAAGTCAAAACGATGAGCGCGTATTGTGCACTGATAGTCGGCGCTGGCATGATCGGTTCCGGCTATGACACTCCAGATGATGAGAACGTTCTCACCCATGCGCATGCCTTTCACAGGCATCCTGATTTTGAACCGGCATGTTTTGTCGAGCCTGACCGGGAAAAGGCCCGGAAGGCCGTGTCCGTCTGGGGCGGCAGGGCATACGGGAGCCTTGATGAGGCTTTCTCAGGGCAGGCTTTCGACGTTGTGTCGGTCTGCACCCCAACCACTACCCACAGAGACGTCCTGCTGGACGTGCTTGGAAGGGATATAAAATGTGTCATACATGAGAAGCCGCTGGCCGCTGACATGGACGAGGCAGCTGAACTCATGGAGGCATGCGGGTCCTCGCCCGTGCCGGTGATGGTGAACTACACCCGGCGATACATGAAGGAGATGATCGGGATCAGGGCACGCATTGCAAAGGGCGAGTTCGGCAGCTTCGTCTCCGGTTCGTGCTACTACGGCAAGGGCATCCTGAACAACGGCTCTCATGCTGTTGACCTTCTGAGGTATCTCATTGGAGAGGTCGAGGACGTATCGTATGTTTCAGGGCGTGTGGATTATTTGCCTCAGGACCCTTCCGTGAGCTGTGTCCTGGGCATTAGCGGCGGAGGCAGTTTCCACCTGATAGAGACTGACCAGAGATGCTTCAGTGTTTTTGAGATGGACTTCATGTTCGAGAAGAAAAGGATCCGGATGCACGATTTCGGTTTTACCATAGAAGAGCAGGACGTTGTCGAGGACCCGGTCTGGCCTGGATACATGATGCTGGGCAGCCCCGTCACCACCATGACCTCTCTAGGCCGGGCCATGTATGACGTGGTTGATTCCGCCCTTGGTGTTATCAGGGGGACCAGCGAGGTCGTCTGCACGGTGGAGGACGCTTATCAGGCACAGAGGGTCTGCGCCGCCCTTGCAGAGGACTTTATTGCCGGAGACCAGACGGAGTGAGCCGGGTAATACTGTTTGCCGTGGACCCGGGTGGCGCAAACTGTATCGTGCCTGTTTTCAGGGCATTGTCCTCAGGCAATGAGTTTGACCCGGTCCTGTATGGCAAGGGCCTGGCCTGCCGCATCTTCCAGAGCGAAGGGCTCCCTTTCAGAGATATCGAATTCGAGCCTGGATACGGGAGGCCTGGCTGGGCAGAGGGCTTTCTTGGGTCAGCCTTGCCACGCGCGCTGGTTACCGGAACCAGCATTGACGATTTTAGAGAGCGGGACCTCTGGCGCGCGGCCTCCGGGTTGGGTGTGCCATCCGCGGCGATCCTTGACTACTGGGTCAGCTATACATTGAGGTTCTCATCCATTACCTCTTCGGACGTTGGCTCCGGCCTGAAGCCATCCATAGACATCCTCCCGGACCATATCTGCGTGCCTGACGGGTACGCAAAGCAGGAGATGGTCAAGGAGGGTTTTGACCCTGACAGGCTGGCTGTCACGGGACAGCCGCACTTTGACGCCCTTTCCACGCTGGCCTCAGGATCGCACGAGGCCGCGTCCCGGTACAGGAGCGGCCATGATATAGCAGAGGGAGCCAGGATAATAACATATGTTTCAGACGCCCTGGCCCAGGCCTTTGGCCCGGACACCCTGTCACACTGGGGGCTTGACGACATGACGGTTCTTCAGGCGCTGTTTGGCAGCCTTGGCCGTTTGTGCTCTGGCCGCACAGGTGACTGGCGTGCGCATCTCGTGATAAGGCCTCATCCAAGAGAGCCGGCTGATACGTATGACGATTTAATTTCCTCAAACAAATGGGATAGAATAGATGTGAGCAGGGATTCAGAAACCCCTGCCAGAGACCTTATCCTGGCCTCTGACGCCGTGGCTGGCATCAGTTCGATTATGCTTCTTGAGGCGGCAGTGTTTGGTAAGGCGGTGTTCAGTATCCAGCCCGGCATAAGGCAGCCGGACCCGTTCATACTCAGCAGAACGGGAAGGGTGAGGGCCTTTACCAGCCCCGATGGGCTTGACGGGCCTTTGGAGGAGTTCCTTTCGGGTAAGGTCCGGGGTAATGCTGACCTTTCCTTTGCAGGAGGGGCCACGGACAAGGTGACAGCCTTGATCCGCGAGATGATCGTTGCGGGAAAATAGGAGGAGTTCAGAGCCATGCTGGCAATAAACGGCGGACCGAAAGTAAGGAACAGGCCTTTCCCTGCCTACCGCGTCACCGGACAGGAGGAGAAGGACGCTGTCATGAGGGTGCTCGACTCAGGCATCCTCTCACGCTTCCTCGGTTGCTGGCACGATAACTTCTATGGCGGCGAGGAGATCCGGGCCCTTGAGAGGGAATGGGCCGACCACTTTGGCGCTAAGCACGCAATAAGCGTCAACTCATGCACTTCAGGACTTTTCTGTGCTGTTGGCGCCTCGGGGGTTGGCCCGGGGGACGAGGTCATCGTCACTCCCTACACCATGAGCGCAACGGCCACCAGCATACTGGTCTTTAACGCTGTGCCGGTGTTCGCCGATATTGAGGAAGACTATTTCTGCCTTGACCCTGATTCGGTGGAGAGCAGGATAACCCCGCGTACAAAGGCTATCCTTGTAGTGGATATCTATGGATTGCCATATGATGCCGAAAGAATAAACGCCATCGCCAAAAAACACGGCCTTATAGTGATCGAGGACGTTGCGCAGGCCCCGGGAGCAAGGTACGGAGACAGGTGGGCGGGCACCCTTGGCGACATTGGCGTTTTTTCCCTCAATTACCACAAGCACATACACACCGGCGAGGGCGGCATGGTGGTAACCGATGACGACGGTCTTGCCGACAGGATGCGTTTAATACGAAACCATGGAGAGGCTGTGCTCCATGGCAGGGGATACAGCTCGCCGGCGGAACTCATCAATATTATCGGGTTCAATTTCAGGATGACCGAGATAGAGGCGGCAATAGCCCGGGAGCAGTTGAAGAAGCTCGATCATCTTGTACAGGAGCGCGTGGAGATAGTAAGGAAGATAGAGAAAGGCCTCTCGGACATTCCTGCCATCAGAAAGGCCCCGGTCAGGCCCGGATGCGGGCATGCCTACTACGTGCACCCGATGCTCTATGACGAGGATGCCGCCGGAATCTCACGCGACAGGTTCCTGGAGGCCGTAAGGGCAGAGCTTGACGTGACCGAGACCCGCGAGGACGAGGGGGTCCTGGTGGAGGCCGGATACGGCGCCCTCTACATGGAACCCATGTACCAGGAGCTTACGGCTTATGGAGACAAGGGCTGTCCGTTCAAGTGCCCTCACTATGAGGGCAAGGCCGAGTATCACAAAGGCCTTTGTCCCGTTGCCGAGCGCATGCAGGACAAGGAGATGATCATTCATGAACTTATCAACCCTCCCATTGACGACTCTGACATAGGAGACATCGTGTCGGCCTTTAAAAAGGTCTGGGACAACAGGAGCGAGCTCTAGTTTGGGTACAAGGGAAGACAACGAGGTCTGCAAGCAGGCCATGAGGAAACTGGCAAGCGAGGGGCGTTTCTGCGTGCTCAAACGCGAACGCCAGATGGACCATCTTGAAGACCATCTGGGCAGGCATATTGGCGACAGAAAGGGCCTTCACATCCTGGACGCATGCTGCGGGCAGGGCCGCCTGATCCACTTTCTCAGCAAGTTCGCGCCTGAGCAGAACTTCCTCGGAGTGGATATTGTTGAGGATTTCATTGACGAGGGCAGGGAGAGGTTCAGAGGTGTCAAAAACGTCCGTTTCGAGCGAGGCAATATCTTCGATCTGAGCGATACATATGGCAAGGACTTCGATATATGCATCAACTATAAAACACTTTCCTGGCTGCCTTCCTATGAAGAGCCTGTAAGGCAGATGATAAATGTTACAAGGGAAAGGATATATATCACGTCGCTGTTTTTCGAAGGGGATGTGGATTTCTCCGTGAGGGTCCATGAAAACCAGATGGGCAGGGATGTCTACACCTACCTCAACACGTACAGCATGCCGCGGTTCACTGAATATTGCATTGGCCTCGGGGCAAGGAATGTAGAATTCCATGACATGAAGCTGGACCTGGACCTGCCGGAGTCTGAGGACCCGGACGTCCTTGACACGTTCACCCGGCGGCTGGACGATGGGCAGAGGCTTGAGATAACAGGCGTTGTCCTGCTCAACTGGAAACTGGTCGTGATCGAGGTCTGA